>JBOHLV010000072.1:0-18676 GCA_050729815.1 Allostellaceae bacterium | reverse complement strand
GAGCTAGCGCGGATTCCATGGCCACCCTCAAGGAACTGCGCAACCGTATCCGCTCCATCCGCTCGACGCAGAAGATCACGTCGGCGCAAAAGATGGTGGCGGCCTCGCGCCTTCGGCGGGCGCAGGAACAGGCCGAGGCCGCGCACCCCTATGCCCAGCGCATGGAGCGCATGCTGGGCTCGCTGGCGGCGAGTTCGCGTGGACAGGCCAACGCACCGCCGCTCCTCGCCGGCACCGGCAAGGAGGAAGTGCATCTCATCGTCGTCACCACCTCGGATCGCGGTCTTGCCGGCGGCTTCAACGCCTCGATCATTCGCGAGACGCGGCGCATGATCCGCGAGCTCGATGCCGCGGGAAAGACGGTGAAGCTGCTGATCCTCGGCCGCAAGGCGCGCGACGCGCTGCGCCGCGACCAGCGTCAGCGCATCGTCGACAGCCGGGTCGAGATCGGCCGCCCCCGGTTGCACTTCGAGGAGGCGCAGGACATCGCCCAGGCCCTGCTTGCGCTCTATGCCGATCAGCAGTTCGATGTCTGCACCGTTCTCTACAACCACTTCCGCTCGGCGATCAGCCAGGTGGTGACGAAGCAGCAATTGATTCCCTTCCTGCCGCCAGCGCAAAGCGAGGAAGAGATTGCCCAACAGGCGAGCCTCGGCGTCTATGAATTCGAGCCGGAAGAGGACGAGATTTTGAGCGTATTGCTGCCGCGCAATCTCGCGGTGCAGATTTACGCGGCGCTTCTCGATAGCGTCGCCAGCGAATGGGGCGCGCGCATGACCGCAATGGACAACGCGACCCGCAACGCCGGCGACATCATCAAGGATCTCAACATGCTCTATAACCGCTCGCGCCAGGCCGCGATCACCAAGGAACTCATCGAAATCATCTCCGGCGCGGAAGCGCTGTAGAACGAAGGAAACCGAGGATGGCCACCAACACCATCGGCACCGTCACCCAGATCATGGGCGCCGTCGTCGATATCAAGTTCGACGGCGAGCTGCCCTCGATCCTGAACGCGCTTCATGTCGAGAATCAGGGCAAGACCCTGACGCTCGAAGTGGCGCAGCATTTGGGCGAGAACACGGTGCGCACCATTGCCATGGATACGACCGACGGCCTCGCCCGCGGCGCCCAGGCGACCGACACCGGCGGCCCGATCACCGTGCCGGTCGGACCGGAGACGCTGGGCCGCATCTTGAATGTCGTCGGCGACCCGGTCGATGAGCGCGGTCCGATCAATACGCGGACGCGCTCACCCATTCACCGATCGGCGCCCGAATTCATCGACCAGTCGACCGAAGCCGAGATTCTCGTCACCGGCATCAAGGTGGTTGATCTTCTGGCGCCCTACGCGCGCGGCGGCAAGGTCGGCCTGTTCGGCGGCGCCGGCGTCGGCAAGACCGTGATCATCATGGAGCTGATCAACAACATCGCCAAGAAGCATGGCGGTTATTCGGTGTTCGCCGGCGTCGGTGAGCGCACGCGCGAGGGCAACGACCTCTATCACGAGATGATCGAATCGAAGGTCATCGATCTCGACGGGCCGGGCTCCAAGGCGGCGCTCGTCTATGGCCAGATGAACGAGCCGCCCGGTGCCCGCGCGCGCGTCGGGCTCACCGGCCTCACCCTCGCCGAATATTTCCGCGACGAGGAAGGCCAGGACGTGCTGTTCTTCGTCGACAACATCTTCCGCTTCACCCAGGCGGGCTCGGAAGTGTCGGCACTGCTGGGCCGCATTCCTTCGGCCGTCGGTTATCAGCCGACACTCGCCACCGATATGGGCGCGCTTCAGGAGCGCATCACCTCGACGAAGAAAGGCTCGATCACGTCGGTCCAGGCGATCTATGTCCCGGCTGACGATTTGACCGACCCGGCGCCGGCGACCTCCTTCGCGCATTTGGACGCGACAACGGTCTTGTCGCGTCAGATCTCTGAATTGGGCATCTATCCCGCGGTCGATCCCTTGGATTCGACCTCGCGCATGCTCGATCCGCGCATCGTCGGCGACGAGCATTACCAGATCGCGCGCGACGTCCAGCGCGTGCTGCAAACCTACAAGTCGCTCCAGGACATCATCGCCATTCTCGGCATGGACGAGCTTTCGGAAGAGGACAAGCTCACCGTCGCGCGCGCGCGTCGTGTCCAGAAATTCATGTCGCAGCCGTTCCACGTCGCGGAAGTGTTCACCGGCACGCCCGGCGTGTTCGTCAACCTCGAAGACACGATCAAGGCCTTCAAGGGCATCGTCGCCGGCGATTATGACGATCTGCCGGAGAGCGCGTTCCTCATGGTCGGCACCATCGAGGAAGCGGTCGAGAAGGCCCGCAAGATGGCGGCCGAGGCGTAGGCATGGCCGCGACGGTGCAATTCGATCTGGTCTCGCCTGAGCGCCTGTTGCGCTCGGAAGAGGTCGAGATGGTGGTGGTGCCGGGCACCGAGGGTGATTTCGGTGTCCTGCCCGGCCATGCCCTCTTAATCTCGACCGTGCGGCCGGGCCTCATCGACATCTATGAGGGCGGCCGGGTCAGGGAGCGCATCTTCGTCGCCGGCGGCTTCGCCGAGGTGAATGCCGAGCGCTGCACCGTCCTGGCCGACGAGGCGGTGCCGCTGCCCGATCTTAATCGCGCCGTGCTCGAAGGCGAGGCCCACGAACTCGAAGCCCGGCTCAACGCCGCGAGCGAAGAGCGGGAACGCGATCAATGTCGCAGCCAACTCGCCATCATCGACGCCAAGCTTACCGCCCTGGGCACCGTCCAGCCACACTGATCTCGCCATAATGACCCCAAAAAGAGGGCCATCCGTAAGCCGGACAGCCCCTCGAGTTTGCGCGCCACTTGGGGGTCAGGACGCGTGAAACGTAAATGGGGATGACGGTTCGGTTGCAATAGCCCCCGCAAAGCAGATTTAATCGGCCGTTAATGTTGCCGGGCAAGTGCCGCGCCGACCCGGCTCAGAACCGCTTCGGCGGTGCCGCCGGGGTCCGGGCTGCGCAGGATTTCGCGTCCCATGACGAGGTAATCGGCCCCGGCACCAATCGCTTCTTCGGGAGTCGTGGCGCGTTTCTGATCGTCCCTTGCCACACCTTTCGAGCGAATGCCCGGCGTTACGATCAAGAGGCGCGTGCCGAATGCGGCCCGGATCGCGCTCGCCTCCCGGCCCGAGGCGATGACCCCCTCGCAACCGGCGGTGATTGCCGCCTCGGCGCGGCGCAGCACCAACTCCTCGACGCTGAAGTGGGTGCCGAGCTCCGCCATATCCTCGGGGCCCTCGCTCGTCAGCACCGTCACGGCGAGAAGGCGCAGGGAGCTCGCGCCGCGTCCGCGCACCGCCGCCTTGAGCGTTGGCGAATGCCCGTGAACGGTGAGGAAATCGACCCCGAGCATCGAGATATTGGCGGTTGCGCGTTCGACCGTGCGGTCGATATCGAGCAGCTTCGCATCGAGGAACACTTTCTTCCCCTGCCCGCTCAGCTCCCGCGCGAGCGCGATGCCCCCGGCGAACAACAATTCGAGCCCGATCTTATAAAAGGTGACGGCGTCGCCGAGTCGCGCGGCTATGATCCGGGCGTCCTCGACGGTCGGCAGATCGAGCGCGATGATGAGGCGTTCCTTAAGCGGGATATCGAGCATGCCGACAATTGTGAGGCAGTCGAGTCCGGCGAACAAGCCCTTCACCCGCCGTCATGATCCGCTATACTCGCGCGCATGGGTCACTGGACGCTCGACGATATTCCGTGGGACAAATTCGACCGCTCGAAGGTCGATCCCGCCATCCTAGCCATCGTCAAGGCGTCCAGCCTCGTGGAGCAGAATGGGGGCGACTATACCCGCTATCTCTGCAGTGTGTTCCATGACGATCCGGAATTCCAGGCGGCGGCCCGGCGCTGGGGCGGTGAAGAGGTGCAGCATGGCCAGGCGCTGGGGCATTGGGCACGGCTCGCCGATCCCGCCTTCGACCATGAAGCGGCGACGGCGCGTTTCACCGCCGGCTTCCGGGTCGATCTCGACGCCACCCGATCGGTGCGCGGCAGCCGGGCGCGCGAGCTGGTTTCCCGCTGTATCGTCGAGACCGGCACCAGCTCCTACTACACCGCGCTTGCCGAGGCGGTGGAGGAGCCGGTTCTGAAAATCATCTGCCAGCGCATCGCCGCCGACGAGCTGCGCCATTACAAGCTGTTCTATACCCATATGAAGCGCTATGTCGGGATTGAGCGGCTCGGCCGTTGGGGGCGCCTCAAAGTGGCGCTCGGCCGGGCCCGCGAGACCGAGGATGACGAGCTCGCCTATGCCTATTATGCCGCCAACGAAACCGATGCGCCCTATGAGCGTCGGCGCTACCGCCGGCTTTATGCCCTCGGTGCGATGCGGGTCTATCGCTGGCACCATATCGAGCGCGCGATCGCCATGGTGATGAAGGCGGCGGGATTGAAGCCGCATGGCCGCATCAACATCTTCGCGGCGCGGGTCGCCTGGTGGGGCTTGCGCCAGCGGCTGGCGCGGCTCGACCGCCGGCTGGCGTGAACTTCTTCCAATCCCGAAACGACAGGTGAGGCCATGAACAACGATGCCAAGAAGACCGCGCTGCGGATGATTCCCTATGGGCTCTATGTGCTGACCGCCGATGACGGCAAGGGCAATGTCGCCGCCGCCACCATCAATTTCGTGACGCAAAGTTCGTTTGCGCCGCCCCTCGTGACGCTGGCGGTGAAGGCCGATTCGGGCGCCTATGCAATCCTGAAGGACACCCGCGCCTTCGCCTTGAACGTCCTCGGCAAGGACCAGAAAGGCGCCGCCTTCGCCTTCTTCAAGCCAGCCAAGGTCGAGGGCGACAAGATCAGTGGCATGGCGTTTCGGAAGGGCGCCGCGACCGGCGCGCCGCTCCTCGCCGATGTCCCCGCCGTCATCGAATGCCGGGTGAAGGAGATCGTCGCCGAGGGCGATCATCATGTCGTCGTCGCCGAGGTGGTCGAGGCGCATTTGAAGGCCCCGATCGCCGGCCGGCCCGATGCCGCCACCCTCGAAATGAAAGATCTCGGTGACAACGTATTCTACGGCGGATAAGTCGCATTTCTGCGACCTGGCGTCGCTTGACATCCCTCGATGCCGAACTTAAGGTGCGCGCCGCCTTCGGCGCGGGGACATCACTCTTAAGGCAAGCGTCGCTTGGGCGCGGGGGACATGAGGAATAACTGGTTGCCACTCGAAAGAGCGGTATCGGGGTCAATCGTGAGCAACGGTCCGCCCGAAACCCGTCATGATCGCGGGTCGTTCGACCAACGCCTGGACACGGCGCGGCGCCGCGCGGGGTTGGACGAAGACGTGGCGAATTCGCGCCAGGAAGATAGCGGCGCGTTCGGCCTCGCGATGCGAATGGGCGCCGAAATGGTCGCGGCACTCGCCATCGCGGTCGCGATCGGCTACGGGTTGGACAGGCTGTTCCACACCTCGCCCTGGTTCATGATCGGCTTCGTACCGATCGGGGCCGCGGCGGGTATCGCCAACCTGATCCGGGCAATGGGAACGACGAAGGGCTGACCGGGGGACAGTATGGCCAAGCCAGAAACGATCGACGCACTCGGCCAGTTCCACCTGACTACCGGGCTCGGCCCGGTTGGCCGCGCGGTCGATTTCACCAATTCGAACGAGATGATGCTGCTCGGCGCGATCATCGTGGTCGGCCTCTTCATCGTCGCGCTGCGACGCCGCGCGCTCGTGCCGGGCAGATTGCAGGGCCTCGCCGAGCTGAGCTACGAATTCGTCTACAACATGGTGACCGATACCATCGGAACCGAAGGGCTGCGCTTCTTCCCCTTCATATTCACGCTATTCGCCTTTATCCTCATGGGGAACCTGCTCGGCCTGTTTCCCTATTTCTTTGCCTTCACGAGCCACATCGCGATTACCGCCGCGCTCGCGGTCTTCGTCTTCCTGTTGTCGACCGCCGTCGGGTTCTGGTATCACGGAATTGGCTTCTTAAAATTCTTCTCGCCGTCGGGCGTTCCCGTCTGGCTGTTGCCGCTGCTGATCCCGATCGAGATCGTATCCTATCTCTCTCGACCGATTTCCCTGTCGGTCCGACTGTTTGCAAACATCGTCGCCGGCCACGTGATGTGGGAGGTGTTCGCCGGCTTCATGCTGATCTTCGTCGGAAGCCTGGGTGTGATCGGCGGCGTGGCGTCGATCATCCCGCTCCTCCTCAACGTCGCGCTGACGGCGCTCGAATTCCTGGTCGCGTTCTTGCAGGCCTACGTCTTCGCCATCCTGACGTGCCTTTACCTGCACGATGCGGTCCACATGCACTGATCCCGTCAATCCTGCATTTTGCCATTAGGGCACTTCGGTTCCGAATTGCTCCAGATCGAAAAGGATATTTGCCATGGCTATCGATACTGTCCTCCTCGCCCGCGACCTTGGGGCCGGTCTTGCCACCATCGGTGTCGCCGGCGCCGGTGTGGGTATCGGCAACCTCTTTGGTTCGTTCGTCAGCGCGGTCGGCCGCAACCCGGCCGTTCGTGACCGCGTCTTCCGCGACGTCCTGCTGGGGTTCGCGCTGACCGAAGCCATCGCGCTCTACGCCCTGGTGATCGCGCTGATGATCCTGTTTGGTTAATGGTCCTTGACGGGATGTTTCCCCGGCTTGCCGCGATGCGCTTCCCGCGATTAGCCACGGCAACCCTGCTCGCGGCCGCGTTGTCGACCGCGTCCTCGGGCGTTGCCAGCGCCGCGAGCCAGATGCCGCAGATGGACTTCGCCGATCCGCTCACCCTCTCGCAGGTGGGTTGGATGGCGGTGATCATGATCGTGCTTTACATCCTGATGGCGCGTTGGGCGCTGCCGCGGATCGGCAGCGTGATCGAGAATCGCAAGCGGCGCATCGCCGATGACCTCGAGGTTGCCCTAGAGGCCCGAACCGAAGCCACTCGCGTCGCCTCGGAATTCGACCAGGCCATCCGCCGCGCGCACGACGAAGGCCTGGCCAAGATCGCCAGCATGATGGCCGATGCCAAGGACAAGAATCGGGCCGAGGCGGAGACGCTGCATGCTCGCCTCGAGGCCGACCTGGCCCGTGCCAAGGGCGAGATCGAGCAATCGCGTCGCGCCGCCGTTTCGGTCATTCGCCCGGTGGTCGAGGACGTGACGCGCGCGTTGGTCGAGCGGCTGACCGGCCGTCCCGCGGAGCAGGCCGCGATCGATCAGGCCGTGGACGCGGCCCAGCGATAGGAACCGACGATGGAATACGCGGCGCTTCATGGCATGTTCTGGGCCAAGGGGACCTTCTGGGTCACCGCCGCCGTCTTGCTTTTCGTCATTCTCTATGGGCGAAAGATCCTCGCCTTCGTCGTCAAGATGCTCGATGACCGAAGTGACGAGATTGGTCGTCAACTCGATGAGGCGGTCCGCCTGCGCGCCGAGGCGGAGGCGATGCGGAAAGACGCCGAAGTGCGCAAGAATGAGGCCATGATACGGGCGCGTACCATGCTTGATGACGCCTCGCGCGAGGCCGAACGGCTTGCCGCCGACCTGATCGCCGAGGCGCAAGCCACCGCCAAACGTCGCGAGCAAATGATCGAGGAACAAATCGTCGCGATGCGCAATGCCGTGACCGCGGAGATTCAGCAACAAGCCGTCGCGCTGGCATGCCGAGCGACCGAAATCATCCTGCGCCAGTCAATCGACACCGAGCAAGGCACGCGGCTCATCGACTCGTCCATAGCCAACATCTCGGAGGCGCTGCGCCCGCGCGCTGCCTAGTCGGGCGTGCGACGTGCTTTAAGAACGAGGCACGGCGCGCGCGCCGAATTTTCGCCTGACAGCCTGATCTTGGTCATTCGGGCCGGCATCGCGAGGCCATTTGCTGCGGCCTTTCGCTAATACCGTGCGACCTCGAATGTGTCGTTAAAAGCTAGCGTCGGCGGCGATGGGGACGGCATAGCGATCGTCGGGTCCGGAACATCGGCGGTGATCCAGCCCCGATCGTTCAGCGCGTAATAGGGCTGATAGCGCGATGCGAGATCGGCCAGCGGCGTCGCGTCCGGCATCTGGTTGTCGAGCGCTACCGGCCCGCTTGGGAGATCGACCACGGTAATGGCGTGATCCAGTCCCGACACGGCGTCGCGTACAACGACAAAGCGGAGATCGCGCTCCGGCACGCCCGATTGGAGCAGCGCCAGGAACTTGGCGATGGCGAAGTCCTGGCATTGGCCGCCGCGCGCGAGGAATTCGTAGGGCGTTTCCCAATAACCGGGGCGTCCCCAATTTGCCGCCGCCGGCACATAGGGACGACGATTGAAGAATTGATTGACCAGCGCGACGCGCGCGCCGAGGGGCAGCAGACGCAGCCGCGCCACGAGGTCTTGCCACAGGATGCGCGGGCAGGTGCCGGTCATCTCCACGGTGCAGAAAGCAGCGGGATCGGCACGCTCTTCGGCGAAGCGGGTCATGACCCGCCGCCACCGCGGCATCGGCCCCATTGGAGAAGCGTCCGCCGCCATTGTCAGCTGGCGGTCGAACATGGCGGCGAAGAATCCGGAAAGGGCCGGACGAGTCGCCGGGATCGGCGAATTGAACGCGGCGGCGAGCGCGGCGAAGATGCCGAATCCCTGTGCCGTTGAAGGGAGTTGGCGTTGCATGTTGGAAAGCTTGAATTGTTCGACTTTATGGGGCCGAAGGCGGTGCGCGCGGCCGATCCGTCGAACGACGCTCGCGCTGATCCCTGCCGCAACGCCGGGATCATCTTCTACACGGTCATCGCAATCCCGCTTTCGGGCTTCCTATTGCTCTGGCTGAGCGCGCGGGAGACCGCGCCGCGGAAATCTTGATCGGCGGCGACGATACATCTTCCACGCAAGCGATCGGCGATTGGCGATCGGCGGCAAGATGTGCGAAATCATGCCCCCAGCGGTCGATAGGCGACGCCCGCACGGCGGCACCAATACTCCCAGGCGCGCTCGACCCCGACATAGGGTTTGCGGTCGCGGCGGCCGCCATTGACGCGATCGATCTCGCCCGGCGAGAGGAAGGTGACGGGGCCTAGCGCCGCCGCCTTCATCTGCAACTCGGCATTGACGTTGAGATAGACGGCGACATAGACGGCCTCGCGAATGCTCGCCGCTGCCGAGACCGCGCCATGCCCGCGCATCAGTGCGGTCGGGCTCGCCGCCATGCCCGCGGCGAGGTCGCGGCCCATTGCCATGTCGGTGACCAGCATGTTGGTATCGCCGAATTTCGCCTGGATGTCCCAGATCGGCACCTCATGGCCGATCTGGGCGCAGGTGTGCATGACTGGGCGCAGCTTGGTGCCGGTGACGCCGAAGGGAATGACGTTGACGCTGTGGCTGTGAACCACGGAATGGATGTCGCCCCGTGCCTCATAGATGGCGCCATGGATGAACCGTTCGAGATAGGGCTGGCGGCCCTTGGCATCGAGCGCCTCGCCTTCAAGGGTGAATTCCATGACGTCACCGGCCTCGATCAATTCGGGCGCGCGCGCCCGCGACAAGAAGAACCGGTCCGGCCGCGCCGGATGCCGCACGCTGACATGGCCATAGGCATCGACCACATTCTCATGGGCGAGGATGCGGTTCGCCGAGACGAGATCGGCGATGAGGTGTTCGAATTCTTCCGCCATCGGTGCGCCTTTCACGGGGATGCTGAATGCGAGAAGCGCCACCATAACGGCCGGAGGACATCACCGTCACTCACCATAAATAACACCAATATAATGTGCAAGAATATATAATAACACCGTCATAATGGAAAATATGTTGCGTGACGATCCATCTTCGCATTAGGTTGCGCGAGGTTGCGCGGCGCATCACGTTGCGTCATGCGTAGGGCAAGGGAAATTCCGCCACATCATGTCGACTCTGACCCATCTTGAGCGGCTCGAAGCCGAAGCGATCCACATCATGCGCGAGGTGGCGGCCGAGTGCGCCAACCCGGTGATGCTCTATTCGATCGGCAAGGACAGCTCCGTCATGCTGCACCTTGCGATGAAGGCATTTTATCCCGGAAAGCCGCCTTTCCCCCTGCTCCACGTCGATACCACCTGGAAATTCCGCGAGATGATCGCGTTCCGCGACGCGACGGCGAAGCGGCTCGGCCTTGACCTCATCGTCCATATCAACAAGGAAGGCGTCGCCCAGGGCGTCAATCCCTTCACCCATGGCGCCGCGGTCCATACCGAGATCATGAAGACCGTGTCGTTGAAACAGGCGCTCGACAAATACGGGTTCGATGCGGCCTTCGGCGGCGCGCGGCGCGACGAGGAGAAAAGCCGCGCCAAGGAACGCATCTTCTCCTTCCGCGCGGCCGGCCATCGCTGGGACCCGCGCCAGCAGCGGCCGGAGCTCTGGCGCCTCTTTAATACGAGGATGCACAAGGGCGAGAGTATTCGCGTCTTTCCGCTGTCCAATTGGACCGAACTCGATATCTGGCAATACATCTATTGGCAGCAGATTCCGATTGTGCCGCTCTATTTCGCGAAGGAACGGCCGGTGGTGCGCCGCGACGGCGTGTGGATCATGGTCGATGACGGGCGCATGCCCTTGGAACCGGGCGAGGTCCCGCAGATGCGGAAGGTGCGGTTTCGCACCCTCGGCTGTTACCCCCTCACCGGCGCGATCGAGAGCGAGGCCGAAACGCTGGGCGACATCATCGAGGAAATGCTGGTGACGACCCAGTCGGAGCGTCAGGGCCGCGTCATCGACCAGGATGTCGGCGCCTCGATGGAAAAGAAGAAGCAGGAAGGCTATTTCTGATGGCGCTGATCTCCAATTTGCCGGCGCCATCGCTTGAGGCGCGGCTCGCCGCCCTCGAAGACATGAGCCTCCTGCGCTTCATCACCTGCGGCAGCGTCGATGACGGCAAAAGCACGCTGATCGGCCGCCTGCTCTATGATTCGAAGATGCTGTTCGATGACCAGCTTGCCGCGCTCGAGGCGGATTCGAAACGGCTCGGCACGCGCGGCGGCGCGATCGATTTCGCGCTACTGGTGGACGGCCTCGCGGCTGAGCGCGAGCAAGGCATTACTATCGATGTCGCTTATCGCTTCTTTACCACCGATAAGCGGAAGTTCATCGTCGCTGACACGCCGGGCCACGAACAATATACCCGCAACATGGTCACCGGCGCCTCGACCGCCGAGCTTGCGGTCATCCTGATCGATGCCCGAAACGGCGTCATGACGCAGACGCGGCGCCATTCCTATCTCGTCGCGCTGATGGGCATCCGCCATGTCGTGCTCGCCGTCAACAAGATGGATTTGGTCAATTTTGCACAAGATGTGTTTGACCGGATCGTCGCCGATTATCGTCCTTTTGCCACCAAAATCGGCCTTGAGATCGTGACCGCGATTCCGCTCTCGGCGCTCGATGGCGACAACGTCACCAGCCGCTCCGCGCGGATGCCGTGGTATTCGGGGCCGACCTTGCTCGGCCATCTCGAAACGGTCGAGGTGGAGGATGCCCGGCGCGCTCAGGATTTTCGCTTCTGGGTGCAATGGGTGAACCGGCCCAATTCCGATTTCCGTGGCTTTGCCGGCACGGTATCAAGCGGCGTCGTGCGGCGCGGCGATAGGGCGCGGATCGCGCCTTCGGGCAAGATCAGCCGGATCGAGCGCATCGTCACCGCCGATGGCGATCTCGAAGAGGCGATCGCCGACCAGTCGGTAACATTGACCCTCGCCGACGAGATCGACGTGACGCGCGGCGATCTCCTGTCGGCGCCGGACGCGCCGCCTGGAATCGCCGATCAGTTCGAGGTGCAGCTCGTCTGGATGGCGGATCAGCCGATGCTGCCCGGCCGCTCCTATTGGCTGAAGCTCGGCAGCCGTACCGTCGGCGCCACCGTCACAGATCTCAAATACGTCGTCAACATCAACAGCCTTGATCATCTCGCGGCCAAGAAGCTCGATCTTAACGAGATCGGCATCGCAAATATCAGCACCGCCGCGCCCCTGCCCTTCGATCCCTATACCCGGAACCGCGAGACCGGCGGCTTCATCCTCATCGACCGCATGACCAATGCCACCGTCGGCGCCGGCATGATTCTGTTCGCGCTGCGGCGTTCGCAGAACATCCATTGGCAGTCGCTCGAGATCGATCGCATCGCGCGCGCCGCCGTGAAGCATCAGAAGGCTTGCATCCTGTGGTTCACCGGCCTTTCGGGCGCCGGTAAATCGACCATCGCCAACCTTGTGGAAAAGCGCCTCCATATCGCCGGCAAGCACACCTACATGCTCGACGGCGACAATGTGCGCCACGGCCTCAATCGCGATCTCGGCTTCACCGATGCCGACCGGGTCGAGAACATCCGCCGCGTCGCCGAGGTGGCGAAACTGATGCTCGATGCCGGGCTCATCGTGATGGTGTCGTTCATCTCGCCGTTCCGCTCGGAACGGCAGATGGCGCGCGAGCTGGTGGGGCCTGGCGAGTTCCTCGAAGTCTTTGTCTCGACGCCCCTCGCGCTTGCCGAAAACCGCGATCCCAAGGGCCTCTATAAGCGGGCGCGCCGCGGCGAGATCAAGAATTTCACCGGCATCGATTCCCCCTATGAGCCGCCGGACCGGGCCGAAATCGTGCTCGACACGGCCCAGCTTTCGCCCGAAGAGGCGGCCGACCGCGTGGTCACGAAGCTGGTCGAACTCGGCATCGTCGCCGCGGCTTAAGACTTCCGTCCTATCGGGTTAAGAAAGCGTTCACTACTCTCCTGAAATAGTGTCGAGGGCTGGCCATTTCGCCAACCCTCCCGACCCCTTGTCCGCGACCGAAATCCGCGGAAAACAGGCGCAGCATGAGTGACATCGCGACCAACATCAAATCCTCCGCACCGGCCTTGCCCGAGATGATCGCGCTGTGGCGGCGACTGCTTGGCCTCGAGGCGATCGGCCCGGACGACGATTTCTTCGATCTCGGCGGCGACTCGCTGCTCGCACTGAACCTCTTTCATGAGCTCGAGGGTTTGACCGGCCGGACCCTGCCGATCACCGCGATCTATGACGCGCCGACGCCGGCGAAGCTCCTGGCGCTCTTCGGCGAGGCGACACCGGCGCCCGCGCCGTTCTCGCCGCTGGTTCTGCTGAAACCCGGCAACGACGCCGCGCCGCTGTTCATCCTTCATGGCATCGGCGGCAATGTCATCGAGATCGAAAGGTTCGGCCGCCTCATCGACACGGCACGGCCGGTCTATGGCGTCCAGGCGCGTGGCGTCGATGGCGCTTCACCGCCGTTCCAAACCATCGCGGAAATGGCCGACTACGACCTTGCCGCGATCCGCGCGGTGCAGCCGAACGGCCCTTATTTCCTCGCCGGCTATTCCTTCGGCGGTCTCGTCGCGCTGGAGATGGCGCGGCGTCTCGGCGCGGCAGGTGAGCATGTCGGCCTCCTCGCGCTGATCGATTGCTTTCCACATCCCGACGCCTTTCCGAAATGGCTGCGGCAATGGGTGCGGGTGAAAGTGATGGTCGATGCCTTCCGCACCATGCCGATCCGGCAGTCCATCCGATTCAATCTCGCCCGGCTGCTCCATCGCGGCGATGCCGCGGCGCGCGGCGGCTTCATGCGGGCGCGACTTGATGCCGATGTGGTGACGCCGGTTGAGCGCCGGGTCTATGACGCCTCGTTCCATGCCTTGAGCGATTATCGTCCCCTTCCCTATCCCGGCGCGATCACCTTCTTCCGCCCGGCAATCAGCATCTTCCCGATCGCGCCGCGGCTCTATTGGGGCAGGCGCGTCGGCGCCATCGAACTCCAACCGGTGGCGGGCGACCATGACGGCCTGATGCGCGAAGATGCGGCGAGCCTTGCCGCGGCATTGTCTCGCTCGCTCCACATCGCCGCCAACGGGGACGCATGACGGGCACCGACACCCTCCTCGCCGATCTGCCGGCGCGGATCGATCAACTCGCCGAGCTTTGGGCCACACGGGCGCCGGACCGCATCGCCCTGACCGATCGCGATGGCGCCTGGCGCTATGGCGATCTTCCCGCGATCGTCGATCGCACCCGGGACTGGCTCGCCGAGCGCGGCGTGCGCAGAGGCGACCGCGTCATGATCGTGATGGAAAATTGCCGGACGGCCGTGGCCGTGCTCCTGGGCGCGGCACGGCTTGGCGCCTGGCCAATGCTGGTCAATGCGCGCCTCGCGGAGCGCGAGATCGACCAGATTGCGGAACATAGCGGCGCGCGGCTTGTCGTCTATACTGTTGCGGTCTCTGCGCGCGCCCGCGCCCATGCCGGCCGCTACGGCGCGACGACGCTGACGCTCGATCCGCTCGGCACGATCGCGGTCGGCGCCATCAACGACACGGCGGTTCCGGAGCCGGCCGAACCCGGCCCCGACAGCATCGCGACGGTGATTTACACTTCGGGCACGACGGGCATGCCCAAGGGCGTGATGCTCACCCATCGCAACCTGCTTTTCGTTGCGAACGTGTCGGGACAGTTGCGGGAATTGTCGCCGGCGGACCAGGTCTATGGCATCTTGCCGAGCTCGCACATTCTCGGGCTCAGCGTGATCCTCCTCGGCACGCTCTATCATGGTGCGACGCTGCACCTCGCGGCCCGGTTCGATCCTGCCGCAACCCTCCAGGCCCTTTCGCGCGACCGGCTCAGCGTCATCCTGGCGGCGCCGAGCTTCTATGCCCTCCTGGCGGAATATGCCACGGGCAAGGGGATTCATCGCATCGAGGATCATGCGCTCCGCATCATCGCCTCGGCCGGCGCGCCGCTCGATCCCAAGACCAAAGCGACGGCCGAAGCGCTGTTCGGCATCCCTCTTCATAACGGCTATGGCATCACGGAAATGGCCCCGACCGTCAGCCAGACCCGGCTCGACCGGCCGCGCGCCGATTGTTCGGTCGGCCCGATCTGGCCCGGCGTCGAGGTCAAACTGCGCGGCCCGACGGGCGACCCCGTCGAACCGGGCGGGATCGGCGAACTCCTGGTACGCGGTCCCAATCTGATGCGCGGCTACTACCGGGCGCCGGAAGAGACCGCCGCCGCGATCGATGCCGAAGGCTGGTTCAACACCCGCGACCTCGCCCGGTTCGAGGACGACCATCTCGTCATCGTCGGCCGCGCCAAGGAAATGATCGTCCGTTTCGGCTTCAACGTCTTTCCGGCGGAGGTCGAAACCGTGCTCAATGCCTATCCGGGCGTTACCCAATCCGCCGTCATCGGCCGAACCGTGCGCGACACCGAGGAGGTGATCGCCTTCGTCCAGTTGGCGGCGAATGCCACGGTTTCAAAGGCCGATCTCGCGGCACATGCCGCCGGGCGCCTTGCGCCTTATAAGCAGCCGACCGTGATCCTCATCGTTCCGGCGCTGCCGGCGGGCGCCAATGGCAAGATCCTGAAAAGCGCGCTCGGCCCGCTCGCCGACGACCTGCTGGTCCGCAGAAGCGCGGCCTAAGGAAGGGAGGACCTTTCCTCCTTCGACATTCCAGCCTATTTCTTCCGCATGGCGGTGCTGCACATCATCGGTGGCGGACTGGCCGGCAGCGAGGCTGCCTGGCAGGCGGCCCGCGCCGGTGTCCCCGTCATCCTCCACGAGATGCGCCCGCGGCGGATGACCGACGCGCATTCTGGTGGTGGGCTTGCGGAGCTCGTCTGCTCCAACTCCTTTCGTTCCGACGACGCGCTTCATAATGCCGTCGGCCTGCTCCATGAGGAGATGCGGCGCGCCGGTTCGTTAATTCTAACTGCCGCCGACCATGCGCGGTTGCCGGCCGGCGGCGCTCTCGCCGTCGATCGCGACGAATTCTCGCACGCCGTCGAAGCGACGTTCGCGGCCGAGCCTTTGGTCGAAATCCGGCGTGAGGAGATCGCCGGCCTGCCACCCGCCGATTGGGCAAGCACGATCATCGCCACTGGCCCGCTGACTTCACCCCTGCTCGCCGATGCCATTCGCGAGCTTACGGGCGAGGAATCCCTGGCGTTCTTCGACGCGATCGCGCCGATCGTCCACGCCGACACCATCGATCAGGCCGGGGTCTGGCGGCAATCGCGCTACGATAAAGGCGACGGCGCCGACTATATCAATTGCGCGTTCGATAAGCCGCAATATCTCGCCTTTATCGCTGCTCTCCTTGCCGCCGACACGGCCGAATTCCGCGATTTCGAAAAGAACACACCCTATTTCGACGGCTGCCTGCCGATCGAGGTGATGGCGGCGCGCGGCATCGACACGCTGCGCTGGGGTCCGATGAAACCGGTGGGATTACGCAATCCCAAAACCGGCCACCGGCCCTATGCGGTGGTGCAGCTCCGCCAGGACAATGCGCTCGGTACGCTCTACAACCTCGTCGGCTTCCAGACGAAGCTGCGCCATGCCGATCAGGCACGCCTCTTCCGCACCATTCCAGGCCTTGAAGGGGCGCAGTTCGCCCGGCTCGGCGGCCTTCATCGCAATAGCTTTCTGAACAGCCCGCGCCTCCTCGATGCGCGATTGCGGCTGAAGACGTTGCCCCGCCTGCGTTTCGCCGGCCAGCTTATCGGCGTCGAAGGCTATGTCGAAAGCGCGGCGATGGGTCTCTTGGCCGGCCGCTTCGCGGCGGCGGAATTGCGTGGCGAGGCCATGGCGCCGCCGCCGCCAACGACGGCGCTCGGTGCCCTCCTCGGCCATGTCACGGGCGGCGCCGATGCCGCGAGCTTCCAGCCGATGAACGTCAATTTCGGCCTGTTCCCGCCCTTGCCAGAGACCCGCCGGGATGAGCGCAAGGAGCGTACGGCGCGTCGCGCCCTCGCCGATCTCGAAAGCTGGCTCGGACCCGCTCGCGCTGCAGCCGAGTAGGTCTCAGGCCTTGGCGCTCGGCCGCGACGACACCGCCGCATACCAGCGCTTGAGGTTCGGCATTGCGTCGGTCACGAGCGCCTTGGCGCGGACGCCGAAATCATGCGCAACAAGGGTGGTGATGTCGGCAATGCTGTAATGCTTGCCGGCGATGTATTCGAGATCGCCGAGGCGCCGGTCGAGCAGTTCGAAGAAGCGCATCGTGCGCTCGCGGCCGCGGACCGCAAGTTCCGGAATCTGCTCGTACCCCTGCTGCCCGGTCAGCGCCCGCCCCTTGAAGCCTTCGAGCGAGTTGCGAAAGGCTTCGCCGACCGCGAGAAAGCCGTCATTCTCGACATGGCGCTGCCACTCTTCGGTGATCGCGAGTTCGTAAGGATCGCGACCGAAGAGGTGCGGCTCCGGGTGGACCGCCTCGAAATAGCGGCAGATCGCAACCGTCTCGGCGATGCTCCGGCCGTCATCGAGCTCGAGAACCGGCACCGTCGCGAACGGATTGATCTTGAGGAACTCGGGCTTCAACTGCGCCTTCTCGCGCAGATCGACCTGGACCTTCGGCACCTCGATGCCCTTCTCGGCAAGAAAGATGCGCACCCGCCGCGGGTTGGGCGCCAGCGCGAAATCGTAAAGCTTCATAACCTCTCCCTGAGCATTCTGAGACCAAATTCTTGGCGCCGAGGTTATCCCCAATCGCGGAGGCGGGAAAGCGCCCGGTCGCGCACAAGGACTGTTCTCCTCGCATGGCCCGGCGGTGAGACGAAGGGCCAGTCACTGTTCCGGCAAAATCCGGGGGTCGCGTCGCGGGCGTGGTGGAAATTTGAAGGTGGCGTAATCTCCTGATGTTCAACAAAGAGACCGGCGGTTGGCGCCGCCGGAGGAGATCACGCCATGACGAAGGATATCGGGTTTGCGGACGAGGTTCCATTGCTGGGTTCGGATTGGTTCGACCCGTTGGAGGTCGGGGTTCGCCATCAGATCCGGGGCTTCATTGAAACCATGCTGGAAGAAGAGCTTGTCGTGGCCTTGGGTCGTGGCCGGTATGACCGGGCCGCCGCGGCGAGGGGGCATCGGAACGGCCATCGGGACCGGCAATTGCTCGGCACCTTCGGGCCGATGACGGTGTCGGTTCCCCGGGCGCGGGTGACCGGCGGCGATGGCAAGTCGGCGGAATGGCGCAGCCACGCACTGCCAGCCTATCGGCGCCTGACGGTGCAGGCCGAGCGACTGATCGCCGGCGCCTATCTGGCCGGTACCAACACGCGACGGGTCCGGCGCGCCCTGGCGGCGCTGTTTGGTGGGGCGGTCGGCAAGGACACCGTCAGCCGGACCTGGCACAAGGTGCGGTCCGATTGGGAGGCCTGGCAAAAGCGCGATCTTGCGGGGGATGACATCGTCCGCCTGATCCTCGACGGCACGGTGGTTCGGGTTCGCCTGGTCCGGAAGGCGACCAGCCTGTCGGTGTTGGTGGCGCTGGGGGTTCGGCGCGACGGCCAGAAGGTGCTGCTCGCCTTGCGCAACATGGGCGGCGAAAGCGAGGCCGCGTGGCGCGCCCTCCTGGACGATCTGGTGGCCCGTGACCATAGCGCAAATAGACCGCGAGCGCCGCGACCCGCGCGCCGAAGGGCGACCCCGGTTCGAGCCCTTGCGGCACCGGCGCCAAGACGCGCGCCCCGCAGCACCGGCAGGTGCCGCCATGGCGCTCGACCCGCGTCACCACCGGTTTCACCGGCGGCAGATCGATCTTGTCGTAGCGCTCGACCAGGTTCTGATCGGCCGCCGTCATCGCCGCCTGGCAGAAGGGGCAACTCGCCAATCGCGCGACCACCACCTCGTCGGGATCGGGATGCAGCGCCCGGCCGCCGCCGGCGCGTCCCACGCTCGCTTCGCGCC
>JBOHLV010000071.1:0-8116 GCA_050729815.1 Allostellaceae bacterium | reverse complement strand
GAAACCCGGCAGGCGATCCATTTAACGGTGTCGCCTGTGCGTATCGAGACGGTTGAACCGGCGGGAACGGTTGTGTCCGCCGTGCGAGCCGGGGGATGGGATTTGTCCACCGTTGAGCGTCTCATGGCGTCGTCCTGTCATCACATCTTCTTCTTCGCGTCGCGCCAATCGGGGGAGCGCTGGCAGGCAAAGCACCCGGAAACGCTCTTGCTTTCGCTCGACGAGGCCTTTGCGCTTGGCAAACGTTCCAACGCGCATTTGTTCGGCGCGGCATTGGCGGAATATCGATAGGGCCCCGGGTGAAAAAACGGCGACCCATGCTCCAATTTCCGCCTTCCCGCCTCAAGACCGGAGATAATCCATGAATTCCGTGTCACTTCGGGTGACGGGCATGACTTGCGCCTCCTGCGCGCACACGGTCGAGGCCGTGCTCAACGAACTTCCGGGTGTCGAAGCCCATGTCTCTTATGATCGCAAGATGGCCGAGATCGAAAGTGCCGATCGTGTCGATCTCGTCCGGCTTAGAGACGCCGTAAGACCGCATGGTTATGGCTTGGAGGTGCCGATCGACGACCGCCCGCCGGAACAGAAGCCGCCGAGCGGCAGCGGCACGCATATTGCCATCATCGGCAGCGGCGGCGCGGCCGTCGCGGCCGCGATTCGCGCGGCCGAGGCCGGCGCCCGCGTGACGATGATCGAACGGGGCGAAATGGTGGGCGGAACCTGCGTCAACACCGGGTGCGTGCCGTCAAAGATCACATTGCGGGCGGCGGAGATCCAGCATGGGCGCGCCCACCATCCGTTCGACGGCATCGCGCGAAGCGCGGAACCGATCGATCGTGCGTCCCTTCTCGCGCAACTCCGCGGCCGCGCCGACGCCTTGCGCGCCGCCAAATACGAAAAAATCATCGCCGACAATCCCGCCATTACGCTGCTGCGCGGCGCGGCGCGCTTTGCCGATCGAGAGACGCTGGTTGTCAAAGACTCCACGGGCGGCACGACGCGACTGACGCCGGATCGCATCCTGATCGCGGCCGGCGCGGCGCCGATGATCCCACCGATTCCAGGCCTTGCGGACACCCCCTATTGGACTTCGAGCGATGCCTTGTTCGCGGAAACATTGCCAAAGGCCCTCCTTGTCATTGGCTCCTCCTTCGTCGCCTTGGAATTGGCGCAGGCCTATCGGCGTCTCGGCGTCGAGGTGACGATTCTCGCGCGCCGCGCGTTGCTTAGCCGCGAGGATCCGGAACTCGGTGCCGGGTTGCAGTCGGCGTTCGAGTCCGAAGGCATCCGGGTGGTCAACGGAGCACAACCGGATCATGTCGCCCATCGGGACGGCCGGTTCGTCGTTGGGTTCGGCGCAGGCCACATCGAGGCCGAACGACTGCTCGTCGCCACCGGCCGTAGACCGAACACGGACGGGCTGGAACTCGACGCGATCGGCGTCAAAACCGACGGCAATGGCGCCATTGTCGTTGATGACCATATGCGGACATCCGTGGCGAATATCTATGCCGCTGGCGACTGCTGCACGATGCCTCAGTTCGTCTATGTCGCCGCCGCCGCGGGCACGCGGGCCGCGATCAACATGATGGGAGGCGATGCGCGCCTCGATCTTTCCGTGGTGCCGGCCGTGATCTTCACCGATCCGTCGGTGGCGATCGTCGGGCTCGACGAAGGCCAGGCGTGTGCGGCAGGCATCGAAACCATCGCACGCCGGCTGGAACTGGAGAACGTCCCGCGCGCGCTTGCGAATTTCGAGACGCGCGGCTTCGTGAAGCTCGTTGCCGACGCCGGGAGCCATCGCCTGATCGGCGCGCAAATCCTGGCACACGATGCCGGCGAGATGATCCAGACCGCCGCGCTCGCCATCCGTCACCACATGACGGTCGAGGAACTTGGCGACACGCTGTTCCCTTATCTCGTGATGACGGAGGGGCTCAAGCTCGCCGCCCAGACATTCACCAGGGATGTATCCCGGCTCTCCTGTTGTGCGGGGTGAAACTACCGTCCGGGCGAGCGTACAGCCACCTTTCGACCACCAAACAACCAAAGACGTCGCGGAGTTGACCATGCACCAAGCCACCCGATCACATTCCCGTCGATCCTTCTTTTTCGGCGGTATCCTGCCCGCCGCTTTGACCTTGGCCATGATGAGCTCCGTGGCATTCGCGCACCCGAAGGGCAAGATGGGTCCCACCAGCGCTCCGGCCCCGCGGGATACCATCGCGCCGGATACCCAATTTCATGTCGGCGAACGCTTGGTTGACCTGAAGACCTATGCAGGACACAAGTTGATGGTATGGCAGGTCACGACCTGGTGCCCGAGCTGCCGTGCCGGACTGGCGACATTCGCGGACCACCAGTCGTTGATCGATCAATCGGATGTCCGGGTCATTGTTCTGCGCGATTACAAGAACGGGGGTTACCCGGGCGTAGGCATTCGGAAATTCGCGGAAGAGGTGGCGCCGAAGCTGCTACATGATCCGCATTTCGTCTTTGGCGAAGACACGAAGACGTTGTTCGACTCTTACAATCCGCATCACTACGTCGATGTCTATCAATTGATAACGCCGGACAGGCACATCGCCGCGGCGTCGTCGACGCCGTCGGTCACGTTCGACAAGATTGAAGCCTTCATCAAATCGAAGCCTGCCTCATGATCTCGAGTGTTCTTCAACACGCAGTCATCGTGCCGCGCGCCACGCAGGTGGCAATTGGCACGCGCCGGGCAGCGATTGGTACGGGTATCCTGTTTTGTGTGGTTCTCGGCTTCTATGCGATGCTGCTGCCGGCGACGAACACGGGCGGCGTGGTGGGCCTCGCCTCCTTGCGATTTTTGACCCTTGGGGAATTTCTGCTTGCCGTCCTGATGGCGGCGATCCTCGCTTTGACCGTCACCCTCGGCACCTATGGGCTGCGGCGTGGATCAGGCATGCGCTCGACCGGCAGCGTGCTCGGCGCGATCATTGCCGTCATCCCAGCTTTATTTTGCTGCTCTCCGATCTTGCCCTTGGCCGTCGCGACGCTTGCCTCGGTATTGCCCGCGGCCGGCCAGTTCGGCCTGCCAATTCAAGGGTTCTTAGCCACGCACGAGGGTGATATCTATGGCATCGCGATTGTATTGATGCTCTGGGGACTCTACGCCAATGCGTGTCGGACCCTCTACTGTTCCTGCTGATTCGCAGTCGGGATTATGATCCGTTGATTTCAATTGTTACCGCAACGGATGTTCCAATCTGGCACCTCTGCACAGAGGATTTGACCAAGTGTTTGGACGTCAGTCGTCGCGGCGGCTTCTCGGCCGGAACGCCGCCGCGGGATTTCGACCGGCATCGATCGGCGGCGCGACACAATGTCTCCCTTATCATGCCGCTCCGTGAAATCAAATGTAGACGTGAGAAGACAACCGACCGCGCATGGACGTTGATGATGCCAGCGTTGGCTTCTTGAAAATTTCCGGCGCGTAGCTGGAGCGAGTTGGTCGTTATTGGTGGTGTGTACCGTGGCCGCACCGGCTACGGCAGTGATCTGCCCAATCCTCCGCAAAGCTTCGCACGCGTGTAACCCAGCCGGATTTACTTGGAGTCCGGCACGGAGAGGCTCGTGCCGAGTCCGACGCGGATGGTGCCTGTGTTCGATCGCTCATCTCTCAATGAAGCGGGGCCGACTAGCGGATATGCCTCGGGTCTTTGCGCATATCCACATTTCAACGGACGGCGAGGTCTGTTGTGATGCTTTCGCGAGTCACGAACCGACCGAAAGGATGGGCGCGCGCCGGTTCCATTGTCGCCTTGTTGATCCTGTGCGTCGTCGGCGCGTTGTTTGGGTTTGGCCTCGAGGCGCACGCGGCTGACGTCAGTTTCTTAGCGCCGCACGGCCCGATCGCGGCTGCGGAAAGACAGCATTTTTTCCACGTCATCTTACTGATGATGATCGTGATCTTGCCGGTACTGATAGGAGTGCCGCTCCTTGCGTGGCGCTATCGCTACCGGAACACGTCGGCACGCTACGCCCCGAATTGGGACCATTCGAGGTGGATTTCGGCCGTGATCTGGGGAGTCCCGGTAGCGATCGTGATCGTTCTCGCCACATGGCTTGTGCAGAACACCACCAAGCTTGATCCCTTTCGACCCCTTGAAACCGCGCAGGCATCGCTCGCGGAGCAGCCGCTCAAGGTCGACGTCATCGGCTATGACTGGAAGTGGCTGTTCGTCTATCCGCAGCTTCATATCGCCAGCCTGGGGCAGTTGGTGTTTCCCGAACACCGGGCGGTTTCCATGCGGCTCACCAGCGCCACGGTGATGCAGTCCTTCTACATCCCGGCGCTTGCCAGTCAGATCTACGCGATGGCGGCCATGGAAACGAAGCTCCATCTCATCGCCACCACCACCGGTCAGTTCCTCGGCGAGAACACGCTATACGACGGCATGGGCTTCCAGCACGAGAAGTTCGTCGCCCGCGCGACAACGCCGCAGGGCTTCCACGACTGGGTCGCGGGCGTTTCGGCGAATGGCATCCCGCTTACCGCAAAGGTCTATGGCGTGATCAGGGCGCGTAACACGGTGGCCAAGATTCACGCCACGCTCAAAGCGAAAGGCATGCCTCCCGGCGCCTTGTTCTTCAAGGATGTGCAGCCTGCCCTATTCAGGAACGTCGTGATGTCCTTTCGTGGCGGGCCTTCCACGAGCCGCTCCATCGTGGGCATCGGTTCCTTAAGAGCCGGCACGGGCGGCCTGACCACGTCCCGCAGAGAGCCACACACCACCGGAATGGATTGATAGAGATGTCGGTTGCGCATTTCATCTTCGGGCGGCTCGCCCTTCACAGCCTGCCGTTTTGGGCAATGCTTCAGCACCCGACGATGCAGCACATCGTCAACGGCGTCATTGCCACCGGCGCCGGCGGCATAGTCATCCTCGGCGCGGTGGTGACGGTTGGCCTTATTACCTGGTTCGGCAAGTGGGAGTATCTCTGGACCGAATGGCTGACCAGCGTCGATCACAAGCGCATCGGCATCATGTACATCGTCATCGCGTTTGTGATGCTCACTCGCGGTCTGATCGAAGCGGGACTAATGCGCACGCAGCAGGCCTTCGGCCTCGGCGGGGGATTCCTGTCGCCACAACATTTCGCCGAACTGTTCACGACGCACGGCACGATCATGATCTTCTTCATGGCCATGCCGTTCCTGATCGGCCTCATCAATTTCGTCATGCCGATGCAGATCGGCGCGCGCGACGTCTCCTTTCCCGTGATGAACTCTGTCAGCCTCGGGCTTACGGCGGCGGGCGCCGCAATCCTCATGATTTCCCTGGTGGTCGGAAAGTTCTCGACCGGCGGCTGGAGCGGCTATCCGCCCTATACCGAACTTGCCTTCAGTCCAAACGTCGGTCCGGATTATTGGATCTGGGCCGTCTCCTTGTCCGGATTGAGCTCCATGTTGACGGGCATCAACTTCGCCGTGACCATCTACAAGAGACGAGCGCCAGGCATGACACTGACCCGCATGCCGTTGTTCACCTGGGGGGCGCTTACCACGGCGATCATGATGATCTTTGCGATGCCGCCACTCACCGTCGCGACGTCGTTCCTCGCGCTCGACCGCTATTCCGGCTTCCATTTTTTCACCAACGCCTTCGGCGGCAATATGATGAACTTTGCCAACCTGTTTTGGCTGTTCGGCCACCCGGAGGTCTATATCGTCATACTGCCGGCGTTCGGCGTGTTTTCAGAAGTGATTCCGGCGTTCTCCGGTAAGAAGATCTTTGGCTATACCTCGATAATTTTCGCGACCATCGCGATCGCGTTTCTGTCCTTCACCGTGTGGCTGCACCACTTCTTCACGATGGGTCAAAGCGCGACGATTAACGCGACCTTCGGCGTCGCGACGATGCTGATCGGCATCCCGACCGGCGTAAAGATCTTCGATTGGATGCTGACCATGATGCGCGGCCGGATTCGATTCACGACGCCGATGGTGTACAGTATAGGTTTCCTGATGCTGTTCGTGATCGGCGGCCTCACCGGTATCATTCTCGCCAATCCATCGGTCGATTACCAGGTGCACAACACGCTGTTCCTGGTCGCTCACTTCCACAACGTGCTGGTCCCCGGAACGCTGTTCGGCATGTTGGCCGGCTATCATTTCTGGTTCCCGAAGGCCTTCGGCTTTCGGCTTAACGAACGCTGGGGCGTGGCGGCGGCGCTGTGTTGGATTTTCGGCTTCATGTTTGCCTTTTTCCCACTCTACGCACTCGGCCTTTTGGGCTTCCCGCGTCGCACGGTTGCGTACTTCAATCCCATCTACGTTCCCTACATGATTGTCGCGCTGTTCGGTGCGGCCCTCGTCCTGACGGCGCTCGGCTGTCTCGTGATCCAACTCGTGGTATCCGTGAGACATCGTGAGGAGAACAGAGTGTCCGCCGGCGATCCGTGGAACGCCAGCTCGCTCGAATGGTCGATCGCGGCCCCGGCTCCTGAGTACAACTTCCCCGTCATCCCGGAGGTGACGGCGAGGGACGCCTTCATGGTCGCGAAGGAGCACGGTAACGCTTACCGCCCGCCGGATCGCTTCGTCGACATCGAAGTACCGAGAAACAGTCCCTTGGGCATGATCCTGTGCGTCACCGGTGGACTCGCTGCATTCGCCCTGGTCTGGCACCTATGGTGGTTACTGGCGATCGCGATGCTGGCCAGCGTCGCGGCGATGATCTGGCAAGGCACCATTCGCGACATTGAGCGGGTCATTCCCGCCGGCGAGATCCGGGAAAGTTATATGCGCTGGTTGCGAGTCGTCGGCGGGGCCGAACCGGTGTCCCGCGATGATGAAATTACCCCTGCCAACGATGGACTTGCCGACGTTCATCAGACTTTGGAAGCCGCAGAATGAGCAGAGACACCATCGACAACCCAGGCTTCAGGCTTCGCGCTAACGATCATCACGTCAACCGGGAAGACGAACTCAATCTCGGCTTCTGGGTCTTCCTGATGAGCGACGCGATCGTCTTCGGGGTGATCTTCGCGACCTATGCGATCATGCGCCACGCGACCGCGGGCGGACCCGGCCCAAAGCAGCTGTTCAATATTGGGAGCGTCCTGATCCAGACGGTAGCGCTGCTATTTAGTAGCTTCACCTATGGCATGGCGTCGTTGGCGCTGAAACATCGCACGGGCGCCCGCACGCTGATCATCTGGCTGGTCATCACGATACTGCTTGCTTCCGTCTTCCTGGCTTTCGAAGTGAACGATTTCCTGACGATGTTCGGCTCGGGCGGCGGTGCCGACCGAAGCGGCTTCACCTCCGCTTTCTTCGGCCTCGTGCCACTTCATGGATTGCACGTGACTTCGGGATGCATCTGGATGGTGGTGCTGATCGTGCAGATGGCACGCTTTGGCGTCGACGACAAAGTCAGACTCGGTCTACAGCGGCTTGGTCTGTTCTGGCATTTCCTGGACATCGTTTGGATCGCGATCTTCTCGGTCGTCTATCTTGGTGGACTGTCATGACTGTTCACAATCCAGGAGCCGGCGTCTCGGGCGGAACCTACCGCAAGGACATCGAGACATACCTTTTGGGACTTGTTCTGGCGCTGACCCTGACCGCGGTGCCTTTCGCCCTCGTCTATTGGCATGTGCTCGCGCCATTCTGGCTTGGGATCGCCATCGGTGCCTTTGGGGTGGTGCAGGCGGTGGTTCACTTTCGCTGTTTCCTGCACGTCAATTGGACGCGTGAGAATTTCGATACGCTGCTCGTCGTGTCGTTCACAATCCTCATCCTGGTCATGATGGTGGGCGGGACCGTGTGGATTCTAGGCAACCTCCATGCGCGGATGATGTAGTAGGAATACTCGCTTCGTCGAGGTATCGAGATCGCGCGGCGCGGTCGAGCGGGCGTTCCTTCAATTGGATCATGCGTCGCTCCTCGTCACCGTGTCGCGCTTCCATTCGGCGAAGCCGCATCCAACAAAGACCTCCGGCAAGGGCGCGTAGGCGAACGGGTCAAAGCCACGGCTGCCGGCGGCGCCGTGCGCGACGACCCAGTTGCGGATTTCGTGCGCGCCATTGCCTGCCGTCTGCAACATCTCCTCCAATGACCCGGTGAGTTCGTGGTCGG
>JBOHLV010000070.1:0-7460 GCA_050729815.1 Allostellaceae bacterium | reverse complement strand
GTGTTCGGGCTGCGCGGTGAGCATCGATGAGGTCGGCAATATTTTTGCGCGTCGGGAAGGACTGGATTCGTCAGCCGCACCGGTGCTGATCGGCAGCCACTTGGATACCCAACCCACGGGTGGAAAGTTCGACGGCGTCTATGGCGTGCTGGCGGGGCTCGAGATCATCCGCACCTTGAACGACGCCGAGTACGAGACCGACGCGCCGATCGAAATCTCGGTCTGGACCAATGAGGAAGGCTCGCGCTTCGCCC
Organism: Allostellaceae bacterium; assembly: GCA_050729815.1. Classification (GTDB taxonomy): domain Bacteria; phylum Pseudomonadota; class Alphaproteobacteria; order ATCC43930; family CGMCC-115725; genus JAATGI01. The sequence continues at coordinate 7,206 of JBOHLV010000070.1, read as the reverse complement.
CGGCGATGGTCGGCTCGGGCGTGTTCGCCGGCGTGTTCGATCTCGATTATGGCCATGGCCGCGCCGATCTTGCCGGCAAGACCATCGGCGAGGAGCTGCGCCGCATCGGCTATCTCGGCGACCAGCCGGCGGGCGGGCGGCCGTTCCGCGCCTTCTTCGAGGCGCATATCGAGCAGGGCCCGATCCTCGAAGCCGAAGGAAAGACGATCGGCGTGGTACAAGGCATTCAGGGCATCCGCTGGTTCGAGGTTCGGATCACCGGCGCCGAAAGCCACGCCGGCACGACGCCGATGAACCGGCGCCGCGACGCCCTGCTCGGCGCGGCGCGGGTGATCGACCGCGTCAGCGCCATCGCGCTCGATTATCCGCCCGGCGTCTCGACCGTCGGCCTCGTCGAGGTCAGCCCCAATTCGCGCAACACGATCCCGGGCTCGGTGTTCTTCTCGGTCGATCTGCGCCATCCCGATGACGATGTGCTCCGCGAAATGACGGCGGCGCTCGACCGGGCGCTTGCAATTGTGTGCGGCGATCTCGGTCTTCTCTTCGACAACACTGAAATCTGGTGGTCGCCCGCCGTCCATTACGATGAGGGCTGCATCGCGGCGGTGCGCGACGCGGCATCGACGCTCGGCTATTCACATCGCGACATCGTCTCGGGCGCCGGGCACGATGCCGGCTATATCGCCCGGGTGGCGCCGGTCGCGATGGTGTTCGTGCCGTGCAAGGATGGCATCAGCCATAACGAGATCGAGGATGCCGCGCCGGCCGATCTCGCCGCCGGCTGCAATGTGCTGATGCGGGCGATGCTGGCCCATGCGATGGCGGGCTGAGCGGTGGCGAAGGTCGAGCAACTGCGCGAAGTCGAGGATCGGGTGGCGCCACACCCCGTAGGCGAGCCGGTGGTCGAGATCGCCCGTCTCAATCTCGATTTCCAGACCGCGGACGGGCCGGTGACCGCGCTCGCCAATGTCGAGCTTACCGTCAACAAGGGCGATTTCGTCTCGCTGATCGGGCCGTCGGGCTGCGGCAAGACCACGCTGTTGCGCGTCATTGCCGATCTCGAACATGCGACCGCCGGCTCGATCCTGGTGAACGGCGTCTCGCCCGAGGCGGCGCGGTTGAATCGCGCCTATGGCTATGTCTTTCAGGCGGCGGCGCTCTATCCGTGGCGCACCGTGCTGCGCAACGTGACCCTGCCCTTGGAGATCATGGGGATGGGGCGGGCCGAGCGGCTGGAGCGCGCGGCGAAGGTGCTGGCGCTCGTCGATCTCACCGGCTTCGAGCGCAAATTCCCATGGCAGCTTTCGGGCGGCATGCAGCAGCGCGTTTCGATCGCCCGGGCGCTGTCATTCGATCCCGATCTCCTCCTCATGGACGAGCCGTTCGGCGCCCTCGACGAAATCATCCGCGACCGTCTCAACGAACAGCTCCTGCAACTCTGGGAGCGCACCGGCAAGACGGTGATCTTCGTCACCCATTCGATCCCGGAGGCGGTATTCCTGTCGAGCCGCATCGTCGTGATGTCGCCGCGGCCGGGGCGGATCGTCGATATCGTCGAGAGCGACCTGCCGCGCGACCGCAATTTCGAAATCCGCGAGGCGACGTCGTTCGCCGAAATCGCCCACCGGGTCCGCGTCGGCCTTCGGGCCGGGCATGGCGAGGATGAGTAGCGGGCGATGAGCGGCCTTTGGCCCCGGATCAGCCAGGGCAAGACCCTGCCGATCGCCGCCATCCTCGCGGTGGTGCTAGTGGCCTGGTATCTGGGCGCGATCTGGCTCAATTCGAGCGAGGTCATCTACCGCTATCAGGACGACCCAGCCTTGGCGAAGAGCTGGACCACCTCGGACCTCATCCGCGACACGCTGTCGATGAAGCGGCCGGTGCTGCCGTCACCGCTCCAGGTGCTGGTGGAATTGAATCGCACCATCCTCGAAGTGCCGCCTTACTCGAAGCGCAGCCTCGTCTACCACGCCTGGGTCACGATGTCGGCGGCGCTGGTCGGCTTCGCCCTTGGCAGCTTCTTCGGCATCGTGCTGGCGATCGGCATCGTCCATGTCCGCACCTTGGAGCGCGCCGCGATGCCGTGGGTGATCACGTCGCAAACGATTCCGATCCTCGCCATCGCGCCGATGATCATCGTGGTGCTGGGCTCGATCGGGTTCGTCGGGCTGATGCCGAAGGCGATCATCTCGGCCTATCTCTGTTTCTTCCCGGTGACGATCGGCATGGTGAAAGGCCTGACCTCGCCGGAGCCGATCCAGCTCGATCTCATCCATACCTATAGCGCGACCCGGGTGCAGGTTTTCACCAAGCTGCGCTGGTCTTCGTCCTTCGCCTTCCTGTTCCCCAGCCTCAAGGTCGCGGTCGCGCTCGCGATCGTCGGCGCGATCATCGGCGAACTGCCGACCGGCGCCGTCGCGGGACTCGGGGCGCGGATCCTTGCCGGTTCCTATTACGGCCAGACGATACAGATCTGGTCGGCCCTCGTGGTGGCGTCGATCGCCGCGGGATTGTCGGTTGCCGTGATCGGTTGGGTGGAGCGGCTGACCCTCAGCCGCCAGGGCGTCCGGCCGTGATCGCGCCGCGGCGGGATTATCTCCTATGGCTCGCGCTCGTCGTCGGCATCCTGGCGCTGGTGCTGCCGATGGGCGGCGGCGATTGGTCGACGACAGACGCTGTGATCTGGCTCGCCGGCCTTGCGGTGACGCCGATCGCGGTGCTGGCGATGGCGGATTTCGATTGGGTGGTGCCGCTCTGCATTGCCGGCGCCCTCCTCGCCGCGGTCGGGCTCTATGGCTTGCTCGATGCCGGGGCGCGCGGTTTCGGCGCGGTGGGATTGTGGCTCGGCCTCGTCGCGCTGAGTCTCATCACCTGGCGCGCCATGGAGCGCGGCGCCGCCTGGGGCGCCGCGACGAACAGCACCACCATCAATCTCCTGGCGCCGATCCTGCTCGGCCTTTGGACCATCTATGCCTGGCAGCTACTGGTCATCGGCCTGCGCGTGCCGAACGTGCTGTTGCCGCCGCCGACGGTGATCGCCCACTCGATGGTCGCGCATCGCGGCGAGCTTGCCGCCGATTTCATGCAGACCTTCGTGCGCTCGATGATCCCGGGTTATGTCATCGGCTGTGGTGCCGGATTCCTCACCGGCGTGGCGATCGACCGGATTCCGTTCCTGAAGCGCGGCCTTTTGCCCTTGAGCAATCTCATCAGCGCGCTGCCGATCGTCGCGGTGGCGCCGATCATGGTGATGTGGTTCGGCTTCGGCTGGCAATCGAAGGCCGCGGTGGTCGTCATCATGACCTTCTTCCCGATGCTGGTGAACACGATCGCCGGGCTCGCCGCGCTCTCGCGGATCGAGCTTGATCTCATGCGCACCTATGCCGCGAGCTATGGCCAGACCATGTGGAAGGCGCGGTTCCAGGCGGCGCTGCCGTTCATCTTCAACGCCTTGAAGCTCAATTCGACGCTGGCCCTCATCGGCGCCATCGTCGCCGAATTCTTCGGCACCCCGATCGTCGGCATGGGTTTCCGGATTTCGACCGAGGTCGGCCGGATGAACATCGCCATGGTGTGGGCAACCATCGTCGTCGCGGCGGTTGCCGGCTCCGCCAGCTATGGCGGGCTGGCACTCGTCGAGAGAGGCTTGACCTTCTGGCATCCCTCGCTCAGGAAGGTCCGTTGATTGAAGCGGGGAATAAATCCTGAACGGAGGAGGAGAATCGACATGAAACGATTGTTGGCGATGGCGGCAGCGGTCGGCTTCGCGGCGGCGGCGACGGTATCGGCGCACGCCGCGGACCATGTGACGCTGCAGCTCAAATGGGTGACGGACGCGCAATTCGGCGGCTATTACGTCGCCAAGGACAAGGGCTATTACAAGGCCATGGGGCTCGATGTCACCATCAAGCCCGGCGGACCCGATATCGCGCCGGAGCAGGTGCTCGCGGCGGGCGGTGCCGATGTCATCGTCGATTGGATGACGGCGGCGCTGGCGGCCCGCGAAAAGGGCGTGCCACTCACCAACATCGCCCAGATCTTTCAACGCGAAGGGTTGGAGCTGACCTGCCTCAAATCCACTGGCATCAAGAGCCCGAAGGACTTCAAGGGCAAGACGCTGGGGGTGTGGTTCTACGGCAACGAATATCCGTTCTTCGCGTGGATGCATAAACTGCACATGTCGACCAACGGCGGTCCCAACGGCGTCAAGGTGTTGAAGCAGAACTTCAACGTCGACCCGCTGTTGCAGCATCAGGCCGACTGCATCTCGACCATGACCTATAACGAATATGGTCAGTTGCTCGATGCCGGCATGAAGCCGTCGCAGCTCGTCGTCTTCAAATATTCCGATGAAGGCGTCGGCGTCCTCGAAGACGGGCTCTATGCCAACGGCAACAAGCTCAAGAACAAGCATTACGCGAACGTCATGGCCCGGTTCGTCGCCGCCAGCGACAAGGGCTGGGACTGGGCGGTCCATCATCCGAACGCGACGGCGAAAATCGTCCTCAAATACGACACCACCGGCGCCCAAACCATGAAGCATCAGCTCTACATGGCGCGTGAGGTGGCGAAGCTGATCACCGATCCGAAGAATCCGATCGGCTATCTCAACGTCAAGGATTATCACCGCACCGTCCGCGAGTTGATGGCGCAGAAGATCATCACCAAGACGCCGCATGGCGCCTATACCCACCGGGTCTGGAAAATGTCGCTCAAATACTTCAATTCCAAGAAATCGAAGATGTAGATCGGCGGGTTCCGACGCACATCGAAAGGCCGGCTCAGCGCCGGCCTTTCTTTTCCGCGGGTGAAATCTATGCGCCGGGTTATGCGCCGGGCTCGCCTCGCGGTGGTTCCGGCGGCGCCTCTGGCGGACGGTTGCGAAGCTCGTTCATGAATTGGTCGAATTCCACTTTGTCCTTGGCAAAGCGCAGTCGGTCGAGGAATTCGCCGAATTCCTTCTGCTCCTCTTCGAGCCGGTGCAGCGTCTCGGTGCGATATTCGTCGAAGGCGCGGTTGCCGCTCGATGGCTGGGCACGGCCACTGCCACTGCCGCACCAGCTCTTCCATCCGGTCCCGTATCCGGCGCCGCCTTGCTGCCAGGCGCCCTGGCGATAGCCACCACAGGTCACATGCCTTCTCCATAGCATCAGGGCCAAGAGGACGAGGCCGATCGGCCACCACAGGATGAACCCCAGAACCATCAGGATGATGAGCACGGGCTTCGGGATGCCGATCAGGGCGGGCGGCATCCAGTAATGCTCCCACCCCTGGCCGACCCAGCCACCACCACCACCACCACCACCACCATGATTCCGGCCCCAGGGACCGCGACCGCCAGAGCGGCCATGGGTCCAGCGAGGATCGCCATAGGCTTCGTGATTTGCGGCGCTGGTCATGACGGACCTCATGAGATGTAAATGTAAGATACATTCACATTGATGATTTTGATCTCCGGAGTCAAGGGAAACCGGATCAATTATTTGGGAGTCTCGCCGCCGGCGAGGCCGAGGCTTTGCAGATAGATCAGCACCCCGGCTTCGAGCAGTTCCTCGGGCGCCATCGGCAGCTTGCGCCGCCCCGCATCGCCGCGACAGAAGAGCGTGGCGATCCCGTGCGACATCGTCCAGACATGCAGCGCCACCATGAGGGACGGCGGCCGCTTGTCGTTGGGCAGCAGGACGACGAGCCGCTCGGCGCCGCCGCGCAGCACGGCGAAGGCGCGCTCGGCCGCGGCCTGGAGCGGCGGAAACGTGTCGATATCGATCCCGGTCTCGAACATGGCGGCATAAAGCGCGGGCTCGCTCCGGGCGAAGCCGAGATAGGCGCGGCCCAGCGCCTCGAAGGCGCGCAGGGGATCGGGCCGGCCATTGTCCCACGCCGCTTCGAGCGCGATGGCGAATTGCTGATAGCCGCGCAACGCCACCGCCGCCAGCAAATCCCCGGCATCGCGGAAATGACGATAGGGCGCGGCCGAGCTGACCCCGGCGAGCCGTGCCGCCTCGGCGATGGTGAAGCCGGCCGGCCCCTTCTCGGCGATCAGCATCACCGCCGCGTCGATCAGCGCCTCGCGCAGATTGCCGTGGTGATAGCCGCGCCGCTCATAGCCGCCGCCTGATCCTGTCCAGCCCATGTGAAATTCTTTTACATTAGATTCCCGGCAAATCCAGAGTCGATCGCGCCCGCCCGGTCGGTTAGATTTGCGGCACCGTGAGCAAGGGAGGCACCGATGCACAGCATGCAGATCGTCGAATGGGGACAGGATCTGGCACCCGCCGACGCGCCGACGCCGAAGCCCACGGGCAGCGAGGTGCTGGTCCGGATCGAGGCCTGCGGTGTTTGCCACAGCGATATTCACATCCAGGACGGCGTCATCGATATGGGCGGCGGCCGGAAGATCGAATACGCCAAGATCGGCTTTCCCCTGCCGCACACGCTGGGCCATGAGATCGTCGGCACCGTCGAGGCGCTGGGTCCCGAGGCGAGCGGCGTCACGGTTGGGATGAGCCGCGTCGTCTATCCCTGGATCGGCTGCGGAGAGTGCGATTTTTGCCGCCGCGGCGAGGAACTTCTGTGCGCCAATGGCCGGGCAATCGGGGTTCGCGCGCCGGGCGGCTATAGCGACCATGTGATGGTGCCGCATCCGCGCTATCTCATCGATTATTCGGGCGTGCCGCGCGACCTTGCCGCGACCTATGCCTGTTCCGGCCTCACCGCCTATAGCGCCTTGCGCAAGCTCGCGCATCTTTCGGCCGACGAGACCATCCTTATCATCGGTGCCGGCGGCGTCGGGCTTTCCGCCGTGATGATCGCGCCGGCGGCGGTGAAGGCGCGGATCGTGGTTGCCGATATCGACCCGAAGAAGCGCGAAGCGGCGCTCGAGGCCGGCGCCGCCGCGGTCTATGACAATGGCGACAAGGAGGCGGCAAAGGCGCTCCGCGCCGGGACCCAATTCGGCGCCGGGGCCGGTGGTGCCATCGATTTCGTCGGCGCGCCGGCGACGGCGCAATTCGGCGTCGGTGCGCTGCGCCGCGGCGGCACCCTCATCGAGGTCGGGCTGGCGGGCGGCGAGGTGCCGTTCGGCATCCTCACCTTCATGCAGCGGATGCTGACCGTTACCGGCTCCTATGTCGGCTCGCTCGCCGAGATGAAGGAGCTGATGGCGCTGGCCCAGGATGGCCGCGTGCCGCCGATCCCGGTCGCGGC
>JBOHLV010000069.1:0-19729 GCA_050729815.1 Allostellaceae bacterium | reverse complement strand
ACAGCTTGAACTCCTTGGCAAAGAGGGCGGTCAGCTTGCCGGGGTTGAGTTCCTGGGGACGGAGGGCAGCCTGTTCCATGGCGCGGTATCCTTGCTGCGTTAGGGCGGATTCAATTGCGAAGCCTGTTCAATGCGATCGGGACGGCGCGCTTAGCAGCTCGGACCAAGCTCGCGCGTGCCGGGAAAATACGTCGTCGCGAAGGCCGGCCGTTGCTGCAAGCGCGCATACCAGTCGGCAACGCGCGGCAAGTCCGCCCAGAGATAGTGAAGGTCGAGATCGTCCATGCGGACGATGCTCGGCATGATGCTGATATCGGCGAGCGTGAACATGTCGTGCGCGAGCCAGCTTGTTTGCTCGAGCGCCCGCTCCATCCGCTCGACCGTCTGGCGCAGCCGCTCCAGCGCGGCGTCGATTTCCTCTTGCGGAAAGCCGGTACGGCCCATCTTCAGGTAGAAATGCTTGCGCAGCGGCAGCTGCTCCACATAGGCGCGGAATTCCTCGTCACTCATCCCGGACCAGATCGGCACGAAATAGGCGTTGAACGACGGATAGCGGATCGAGGGTGTCGGCACCTCGTCGATATATTGGCGCCACGCCCGCATCCTCGCGAGCTCGACTAAATTGCTCGGCCGAAGCGGGCGGTCCGGAAACACCTCGTCAAGATATTCGTTGATGACCGAGGAATCGGTGATGACGCTGCCATCATGCACCAGCGTCGGCACCACGCCGTTCGGATTGAGCTTCAGATACCAGTCCGAGAGATGGTCGTTCCTGGCGAACACGATGGGGCGGTCGGTCCATGAGAGGCGCTTTTCGGCCAGCGTCATCCGCACCTTCTGGCTGCAGGTCGAGACCGGCGAATTATAGAGTTCCAGCATCGTCAGTCCGTGTCCTGTTCTTCGCGTTCCAGCATGGCATTCAACACGCGCTCCGGCGTCAGTGGCAACCGGCGCAGTCGAATGCCGGCGGCCGCGGCGATCCCGTTGGCGATCGCCGGGGCCACGGCGCAGATCGGGATCTCGCCGATGCCCTTCGCGCCAAAAGGACCGTCGGGCTCGGGATCTTCGATCAGCAGCGGATGAATGTCGTGGGGCACGTCGAGGCTCGTCGCCACCTTGTAATCCATGAGGCTCGGATTGGCGATCCGGGCGCCGTCCCAGACCACTTCCTCGAACAACGCAAAGCCGAGGCCCTGGACGAACCCGCCCTGAATCTGTCCCTCGACCGACATCGGGTTGATCGCCTTGCCGACATCGCAGGCCGACCACGCCTCAACTACCGTCGCCTTGCCGGACGCCTGGTCGATTTCGACGTCACAGACGACGGCGTTGAACGAAAAGACGCCGATCTGGGGAAAGGGCAGCCCGCTGACGACGGTGCGTTTCGGGTCGATGGTCGGCTTGTCATAGACGAGGCTGTCGGTGCCGATGATCGGGCCGCCGGCCGCCCAATGCGCCCGCAGCGACACGTCGCGGAACGTCACCTCCTTCTGCGGCACGCCGACGATGCCGACTCGGCCGCCGGGTCTCAATTCAAGATCGAAGGCGGCGCATTCAAGCATGTCGGCGGCCTGTGCCTTGATCTTGCGCGTAACCTCGGCGGCGGCCGCGACCACAGCGCGGCCGGTCATATAGGTCACCCGGCTCGCGGTGGTGCCCCAATTGTAGGGCGAACCATCGGTATCGGGACTGGCAAGCGCCACTCGATCGACCGGAATTTCCAACGCATCGGCGCAAATCTGGGGCAAGACCGTATCGGAACCCTGTCCGATATCGACGGCGCCGGTGTTGAGGATGATCGTGCCGTCCTCGAGCAACCGGATCACCGCGGCCGTTGCGAGGAGACCGCAAATATGCGCCGTCGCGGCCATGCCGAGCGCGCGCCGCTTGCCAGGCGCGGCGCGACGCTCTTGCCGCTCGTCCCAGCGCGACGCCCGCCGCGCGGCCTCGAGGCAGTGGATGAATCCGTCGGAATGGATTTCGCCACCGCCGACCCATCGGTCGCCGGCGCGCACGCCGTTCATGCGCCGGAGCTCGAAGGGGTCGATGCCGAGCCGCTGGGCGATCTCGTCGAGCTGCGTCTCCGTCGCGAACGTCACCTGCGGGTTGCCAAAGCCGCGGAAGGCGCCGAACCGCAGCTTGTTGGTATAGTAGAGGCGCCCGGACGTTCGAACATTGGGGATGCGGTACGGGCCGCGCGCCATCCACAGCGAGAACCCCATGACCCCAGGGCTGTCGTCGCCATAGGCACCGCAATCGAGGACCGCCTCGACCTCGCGGGCGACGAGGGTGCCATCGCGCCGCGCGCCGGTCTTGGCGCGAATCCGGTAGGGATGCCGGTGACGGACGATCTCGAAATCTTCCTCGCGGCTGAGGATGAGCTTCACCGCGCGGCCGGTCGCGAGGGCGAGCGCCGCGGCCATGCCCTGGACGTGCATCTCCATCTTGTTGCCGAAGCCGCCGCCGACCCGGGGCGTCACGCAGCGCACCTTGGACATCGGCAGGTCGAGGGCGTCGCAGACATTCGCCTGGACCCGAAACACCGACTGATTGGCCGACCAGATGGTTAGGCGGCCGGTGGCGTCGATTTCAACCAGCGCGCCGCACGGCTCGATCGCGACATGGGCTTGCGCCTGGGTCTCGAATTCATTCTCGACGATGATGTCGCAATCCGCCCAGGCGGCTTCGATATCGCCTTCGGCAAATTCGCAGGCCCAAGCGAGATTGCCGCCGCATTTGGTCTCAACGGTACGGAAATTCGCGGCATTGTCCTCATGCACCAAGGGCGCGCCGGGCGCCATCGCCGCTTCAGGGCTCAGCACCGCCGGCAACTCCTCATAGGCGACATCGATAAGCTGCGCCGCGCGGCGTGCCGTCGCCTCGTCCTCGGCCGCGACGAGACATACCGCCTCGCCGACGAAGCGCACTTTGCCTTTGGCCAAGACGGACTCATCCTTGATGAAGGGACCGAATTTGCCGCCGGCGATATCATCGCCCGTAAGGACGCCGGCGACGCCGGGCAGCGCCAGCGCGGCGGATACGTCATAAGACAGGATGCGCGCATGGGCATGGGGGCTGTGCAAGATCGCGCCATGCAACATCCCGGGCCGGTAAAGATCGGCGATATAGGTGGCGCGGCCGGTCACCTTTTCCTGGGCGTCGAGACGCGGCAGATTCCGCCCGACCTCATTCATGATGCGACCTCTTGGGGGATGCCGCAGACGGCATCGACGATTTTCGTATAACCGGAACAGCGGCAAAGATTGCCGGAGAGCGCGGCGCGCGCCTCGTCGCGGTTTGGATGCGGGTTCGCGCGCAGCAGGGCGACGGCCGACATGAGCACGCCCGAGGTGCAAAACCCACACTGCACCGCGCCGCCCTCGACCAGGGCGCGCTGCACCGGCGCCAGTTCGCGACCGTGTGCCAACCCCTCGACCGTCGTGATCGCGCGGTCGGCAAGGTTCATCGCGAGCGACAGACAGCCACGCACGGGTCGGTCGTCGACCAGCACGGTACAGGCGCCGCAGACCCCCTGATTGCAGCCGCGCTTCGCACCGGTGAGCAGGAGATCGTCGCGCAACACCGTCAAGAGGGTCGTCGTCGGCGTGACGCGGACCTCGCGGGGACGACCATTGACGGTCAGACTGATGAGTTGCGCGCCGGTCATGTGTCGGCGCCAAGAGCGGCGCGGGCGCGCGCCACGGTCTTCGCCAGCAAACGCGGGATGACGCGACGCCGGTAGTCGGCGCTGGCGCGAACATCGTCCACCGGATCCGCGGCTTCCGCGAGGATGCCGCCGGCCGCACGCACCGCCGCTGCCTCGAAGCGCGTGCCCTCGATCAGCGCCTCCGCCTCGCGCCGGCGGATCGGCGCAGGGGCGCAGCCGCCAATCGCGATCCGCGCGACGCGGCACACGCCTTCCTCCACCGCCAACACCAGCGCGACCGAGGCGATCGCGAAATCGCCCGCGGTTCGTTCAAGCTTCTCGAACACCCCGACCGATCCCGCCGGCGAGGGCGGGACGACGATACCGGTGATGATGTCCTCGGGCCCAAGCGCCGTCGCATACCAATCGAGGACGAAGTCGGCGATGGCGAGCGTGCGGGCGCCGTCGCGCCCCGCCACCTCGATCATGGCATCAAGACACGCGAGCGCCGGCAGATAGTCGGCCGCCGGATCGGCGAAGGCGAGCGATCCGCCGATCGTTCCCATGTTGCGGACCGGAGGATTGGCGATCTTTCCGGCGGCCTCGGACAGGACGCGCTGGCCGGCGTGAAAGATGGTCGAGCGCGCGGTTTCGGCATGTCGCGTCATGGCGCCGATCCTGACGGAACCGTCCGGCAGGCGCGCGATCCCGGCAAGCTCGCTCAGACCAGTAAGGCTGATTAGCGCCGACGGTTCGACCAGGCCCGCATTCATCATCGCGACCAGGGTCGCCCCGCCGGCGAGACACTGTGCGCCCTCGTGTTCGCTAAGAAGGGATAATGCCTCGGGCAGGTTCGTCGGGTGAAAGAATTCCATCGCGCTCACGCCGCAGAGACCGATGTCTCGACGCGTGCCTTGAACGCTGTCGCGAAATCGCGGCCGAGAGATTCCGCCTTCTTCTTCATTATGCCCAACCCGAATTTCCCGAGCCGCCCAACGATCGAGACCTCGGAGGCATAATGGACCTCGGTCTCGTCGGGCCCGCGCGCCGCGAGCCTTAGCACATTCTCGGCCGAGACCGAACTGGCGCGGCCGCCCTCTTCGCCGCGGGTGCGCGAGCGCAACTCCTCGGGCGGATTTTGCGCCGTGAGTTCGACCTGGACGTTGAACTCAGCCTTGATCACGCCGAGCTGGACTCGGACCTTGGCCGTATAGAGGGTTGGTCCGACAATGGTCACGCCCTGGCATCCCGGGACGCACGGGGCAACGACGGCGGGATCGGTGATCGCCGCCCAGACCCGGTCTCGCGACGCGGCGACGACGAATTGGTCTTCGATCCGCATCGCCGGCGCCTTAGCGGGTCGAAGCCAGTTTCGGGGAACGTGGCCCACACTTGCGCATGACGCAGTTCTCCTTTCGCCGCTCCGGGCTTCACATTACTAATCGATCCGGACTAATGTCAATAGCGAGGATCACTCTCTTTTTGATCCCGGGCCGAACGGCACCGGGGGGCGGGAGGCAATTTGGTACAGGTCAAGAAAGCACAAGTCCGGGACGCCATCCTGAAGAGCGCGTTCCGCCAGTTCAAGCGCGAGGGCTACATGACCACGACGACGGCGCAGATCGCCGCCGGCGCGCATGTGTCGGAGTCCAATCTCTACATCTATTTTGACTCGAAGTTCGAGATTCTGTTCGCGCTGTGCGATCCATGGATGCGCGAGCGCGTCAGGCGCCTCGAGGAACGGCTGGCCGGTGAGAGTGACGCGAGGCGGCGGTTGCGGATCATCCTCACCGTTCTGTGGCGCGAAATGCCAAGCGACGACAACGGCTTTCCCAACAATCTGATGCAGGCGTTGGCGACCACCGCCCGGCGCGAGGGCTATCGCCCGGATCTTCTGCGCTGGATCGAAGAGCGCATCGAAACGCTAATCCTGGAGAGCCTGCCGGAGCCGAGCCGCCGCAGGCTCGCCCAAGGCGGCCTGGCCCACTTGTTGATGATGGCGCAGGACGGTTATGTCCTGAATTATTACCTCAATCCGGCCAGCATCTGCGGCGACGCCACCGTCGAACTCATGTGCGATCTGTTGCTGGGCACATTTCCCGCCTGATGCCGGCGTCAAGGAAGCGCCCGTGCGCCGGGACGCGCGCGGTCGTCTCTTGACGGTTATGCCGCGATCAAGGAGCGGATCGAAAAGTTGCCGCAAGCTCTCTCTCCAGCGTCTTGGGGTCGTCACGCATACGACGCTCGATCTCGCGCGAATAATCGTGAACCAGGACTTCGTCGTCGCCACGCGCCACGGCGTCGAGCGCCGCCGAGGCGACCTCGGCTGGCGGGGTTTTCTCGCCGGGGAAAGGCCCGCTCATCGCGGTATCCACGGCCCAGGGCAGCACCGCCACGACCCGCGTCCCCTGCCCCTGAAGTTCGGCGCGCACGCCTTCCGAGAGGCGCAGCAGCGCCGCCTTGGTTGCGCAATAGGAGCCGAGGTTGGGCAGCGTCACCTTGCCGAGTATCGACAACAGATTGACGATGGCGCTGCCGCCCGAGAGGCGGTGCGCGGCGAGCACCGGCGCGAAGGCTCGGCACATGGCGAGGGTGCCGAAATAATTGGTCGCCATCTCGCGCCGAGCCGCCGCCATCGACGGCGCCGCGATGAAGGGAGCTCGCAAATTGACCCCGGCATTGTTGATGAGAAGCTGGACATCGGATGCCGACTTCGCAGCCCGCGCGACCGCGGCATCATTGGTGATGTCCAGGATCACGGGCACGACCCGAGGGTCGACGACGGCAAAATCCTTCCCAGCGAGATCGGCGGCGTAGATTCGATCCGCCCCTCGCTCGAGGAGCGCCGCGACAAAACAGTGCCCGATGCCGCCGGCGGCCCCGGTAACAAAGGCGGTCGTGCCCATGATTTCCATCTCTCGGCTCCTGTCAGATGCCCATATAGGCGGTGCGCACCCGCGGATCTCGCGCCAACGTTTCGGCGGGGCCGGAGACCGCAATGCGGCCGTTCTCTACGACATGGGCCATGCTGGCGAGCGCCAGCGCCTGCGGCACGTTCTGCTCGGCCATGAGGATGGTGAGACCGCGCGCCGCGAGGTCGGCGACGGTGCGGTAGATCAGCGCGCACATCGCCGGAGACAGGCCCAGCGTCGGTTCGTCGAGCAACAGCAACTCGGGCCGCGCCATCAGCCCGCGGGCGATCGCCAGCATCTGCTGCTCGCCCCCGGACAGCGTGCCGGCCGCCTGGCGCGAGCGCTCGGCGAGCCGCGGGAATAGTGCATACATCTCAAGCAGACGCTCGGCATGACCCTGTCGACCGCGGTGCGTAATCGCGCCAAGCCGCAAATTCTCCGCGACGCTGAGCGTCGGAAACACAAGCCGCCCTTCCGGCACCAGGGCGATGCCGCGCTCAACCCGTTCATGCGAGGAAAACCGGGTTACGTCGGTGCCGGCAACCGCGATGCGGCCGGCGGTCACCGGCAAGAGGCCGGCGATGCTCCGCAACAGTGTCGTCTTGCCGGCGCCGTTGGCACCGAGGAGCGCCGTGACGCACCCGCTCGGCGCGGCCAGCGACACGCCATGGAGGATGCGGATGCGGCCATAGCCGGCTTCGAGGTCGTGAATATCGAGCATCAGTCGTGGCCGAAATAGACGCGCGAGACTTCCGCCTCGGCGGCGATCGCCTGGGGTGGTCCCTCGGCGATCGTGCGGCCCAGATGCAGCACCACGATACGGTCCGACAACTCCATCAGCGCTCGCATGACGTGCTCGATCACCAGGAGCGTAAGGCCGCGGCGCGTCCGCAGGCCGGCCAGAATCTCGAGCATCTCGGCGATTTCCGGCGGCGTCAGGCCGGCCATCACCTCGTCGAGCAGCAGGAGTTCGGCGCCGGTGGCGATGGCGCGGGCGATCTCGAGACGTTTCTGGTCGGACAAGGTGAGCTCGTTGGCCATGCGGTCGGCGCGGTTAAGGAGTCCGACCGCGTCCAGCGCGTCGCGCGCCGCTTCGTCAACCCGACGCGGCGCGCGGAGCTGGCGCGCGCCGAAGCGCGCGGCGGTCGCGGCGTTCTCCCGCACCGTCAGGCCGAGGAAGGGGCGCACGACCTGAAAGGTGCGGGCGATGCCGCGCCGCGCGATCTGGTCGGGCCTGAGGCCGACCAACGACTCGCCGTGCCATAAGACATCACCGGCTTGGGGCACAATGTTGCCGGCGATCACCGCGAACAGCGTCGTTTTGCCGGCGCCGTTGGCGCCCATCAGGCCGACAATCTCGCCTTGCGCGACGCCGAAGCTCACCCCGTCGAGCGCCATGACGCCGCCGAACCGCTTGACGATGCCGCGCAGCTCCAGCATCGCTTAGCGCGCCCGCCGGAGGAGTCCGCTCAGCCCGTCCGGCACGAACCGGACGAAGATCACCAACAGCACCCCAAGGATCACCATATAGGCCTGCGGGGCCGTGTCCCACAGCAGCTCGGACAGCCCGGTCAGCAACACCGCCCCGAGCACCGGGCCCCGCAAATCGTCCGACCCACCGATGATGGTCATTGCAATCATCGCGAATGATATCATTGGGTCGAAGACGAGGCTCGGCTCGAAATAGGTGGCGCGCAACGCCATCACGCCGCCGACCGCGCCGGGCACCGCCGCGGAGAGCACGAACGCGGTGAGCTTATAGCGCGTCACCGGAACGCCCAGCGTCTCGGCCGCCTCCTCGTCCTCGCGCAGCGCGCGAAGCCCGTGTCCCAGCCGGGTCAGCCGCACGCCGGCGGCCAACAGCGTCGCAACCGCGGCGAGTCCGAGCAGCATGTAGTAGAGCACGATCGGATCCGGCGCTCCAAGGATCAGCCGGCTGGCATGACCCAGCGCCGCCTCAACAGCGATCAGCACATACTTCACCAACTCGGCGATTCCCAGGGTGAGAATGACGAAATAAGGCCCGCGCACCCGCAGCACCGGCAGGCCGATGATGAAGGCAAAGCCCGCGGCGGCAAACGCCGCCAGGACGAGCGCCAACGGCAACGGCACGATGTTCCAGGTCACGACCACGACATAGGCGCCGAGCCCATAAAACACGACGTGGCCGAGCGAGACATAGCCCGACAATGCTGAAAACAGCGCCCAGCTTTGCGCCAGCGCGATCGCCATCAACACCGAGATGCCGACGCCGATCCAGTAATCATTGGCAAAGGTCCCGGCCACCGCGACGATGGCGAGCGCCGCGAGCGTCAGCGCGAGGTCCCGCGACGTCCTCATCAGGCAATCTTGCCGCGGCGAGCGAGTCCTTGTGGGCGGAAAATCAGCACGGCGACGAACACGCCATAGAGCAGGATCGAGTTCCAGGTCGCCGACGTCAGCGCGACACCGTAAGTCTCGATGACCGCCAACACCAAGGCCGCCACGATGCTTCCCCCGAAGCTGCCAAGCCCGCCGAGGATCACCACGACGAAGGCGGCGATGGTGAAGGGAAAGCCCATGAAGGGCGTGATCTCACCGCTCATCGAAATCAGCGTGCCGGCGATGGCCGCCGAAGCGAAGCCGACCGCGAAGCTCGCCATCTGCACCCCGTCGATATCGACGCCCACGACGGCCGCCGCTTCGCGCTGTTCGATGAGACCGCGAACGGCGAGGCCCCAGGGATGCAGCCGCAGGAACAGAAATACCGCCGCGATCACGGCCACAGCGACCAGCGCGGCAGCCAACCGATTGGCGGTCAGGGCGACATGGCCTAGGGTGACGATCTGGCCGAGATACTGATAGCCGCGCGGCGTCGCGGTGAAAATCAGCGCCACGCTGTTCTGCAAGACGATCGATAGCCCGAAGAACATCAGTAGCGAGTTTGATTCCAATCGCGCTACCGGGCGGCCGGTGAGGAGCATCCCGCGAAACAAGCCGCGATAGGCAACGATCCCGAGAAGGCCCGCGGCCGCGCCCATGAGCAGAAGCGAAATGAGCGGCGGCACGCCCCACAGGGTAAAGAGCCAAAACCCGCCATAGCCGCCCAGCATGACAATGTCGCCGTGCGCGACATTGAGTAGGCGCATGGTGCCATAGACGAGGTTCAGGCCGAGCGCGATCAGGGCAAAATTTGCCGCCGTGACGAGCGCCGCCGCGGCGAGTTGACCCGATAACAGCGTATCGATCACTGCGCAGACTCCCTGCCGCGCTGTGACGTTGCGCGGGGCGGCTTTGGCCAATCCCCCCGGATTGCACCCTTCGTCTCCGTGTGCCACGCCGGTTCAGGATGAAGCGGCAACGCCGACGCCCTCAAAAATTCCGCCATCCCTAGTCACGGGTCAAACAATGCTCTCCGCCCACATCCGCGAGATTTGGCGTCATTACCCTTTCTTCGGCTGCCAGTGACCCGTGGCATCTTCCTTTGGCCAGATTTGCTGCAACGAACCGTTTTGAATTTGCAGGAAGCCCGTCCGGGTGACCAGGTTCTCGATGCCGGTAAACTGGATCGGGCCGTCGATCGTGTTGAACCGCCCCTTGACGATGGCATCGCGCAGCTTCGCCCGGTTGAGCCCGGCCACCTTCACCGCGTCGGCCAGAACCTGGCACGAATCATAGGCTTCGATGCTGTCGAGATAGTCCGGCCGCTGATGAAAGCGCGTAATATAGGCGCGGTTGAATGCCTCGGCCGAGGCATTGCGCTTCGGCGTCCATTGCCCCATCGCGACGATGCCGTTGGCGGCGGCGCCGAGCGCCTTGGTGAAGAAGTCCGCACCCGGCCCGACCAGGCAGAACTGAAAGGCGGCCGGGACAGAGAGTTCCTTGGCCTGACGTGCATAGAGTACCGAGTCGGGTGGGTAGGACAGCGCCACCACGCCGTCGGCCGCCGCCTGCTTCACCTTGGTAAGCAGTGCCGTCATGTCGGTGAGGCTGGGCGGGTATTCCTCATTGAGCAGCACCTTGATCCCGTGCTCCTTCAGCGCGGGCAGGAGGAAGCCCTTCACCTCCATCGTGAAGTCGAGCACGTTCGCGATTAAAGCCACCGACTTAATGTTTTTTGCCTTGAGCAACAACGCCAGTTGGCGCGCGACGCGGTCGGGAAAATCGGCGGTGCAGAACCAGATATAGCCGGGCTTCAGCTTGCGTAGCTCGACGGAGGCGGCGGAATTGCCGACCAACGGGAACTTGAATCGCTCGACCACGGGCGCGGCGGCGATGTGCATCGGCGTGCCCCACGGGGCAAGCAACAGATCGACCTTGTCCTCGGTAATGAGTTGCTCGTAGATCTTGGCCGCCTGGGCGGGATTGCTCTGGTCATCATAGACCACATACTCGATCGGCCGCCTTTTCCCGGCAACGTCGAGCCCGCCCATGGCATTGAGCTGGCCTTTCCACAGCTCGTAAGAATTAAGCTGCGACTGGGCTGCCGCGGCATAAATCCCGGTCTTCGCGATCGAGAAGCCGAGACGTACGGGTTTGCCCGCGGCATGGACAATGCGCGGCATCACCGCCGTCGCGGCGCCGGTCGCGGCCACGGTGATCAAGAATTCCCGACGTGTTGCCATCGATTTGCTCCCCTCGTGTTAGCGGCTCAATTGCTCTCTGTGCTCGCATGCATGTTTGACCGAGTATCTCAGCGCGGCTGGCGCGGCACGATCATGGCCGGGTCGACAATGCGGCCCGCGACGATGATGGCCTTGCCGTCGAGCTCGACGGTGCAGTCGCGCATCGGCGCGTCGTAGTGGCCGCGGGTCGCGCGTTTGCCGCCGCCTTGGGTGTTAGGGCCGGTGGAGAACAGGAAATTGCCGGCGAAGACCCGCGCCGCGGCGCGGTTGCGCTCCGGCAGATCGCCATGAAGGCCCATCCAGTACCACCGCGCCTGCGGGTTCACGCCCCAGCCGAGATGCGAGAGCGCGAAGGGATCGCGATCCTCGGCGCCGGTCCGGCCATCCTCCAGCCAATCGGTCATCAGCTTGGCATCGAGACCGCCGTCGATATCGACAATATGGCCGTCGCGAATCTCAAGACGGACAGCATCAACGACATAGCGGCAGTAGGGCAGAATGACCATGTCGCCGGGGGCGAACACGACGGAGCCGCGGGCCGAACCCTCGTTAGGAAAGGTGTGGATATGCCCTGCCCCCCAGAGATCGAAGTGGCCCGGTTCGTCGGCATAGCCCCATTGGGTCATCACCGGATATTCACCGCATTCATAGGTCAATTCGGTGCCGCCCGGCCGCGTGACCCGCGCATGGCGGGTCCGGCGGTACAGCGCGTCGGCGTATTTCATCGCCTCCTTAAGACCGGGCGGCGACATCAACTCGGCCAGATCGTCCGGCGCATCATGTACCATCAGCACGCGGGTGCCGGATGCTGTCACCGCTTTCAGCCAATCGGTGAACAGCGGAACATGGAAGATCACGACCATGTCGGCGGCGCACAGCGCCTCCAGCGTGCCCTTGCAGCGACCGATGGTCGGCACGCCGACCTTGGTCCAGGACGGTGTCTCGCTGACCACCATCTCATAGACGTCGGCGCCCAGTTCTTCGGCAGCGGCGAACGCCGCCTCGATATATTCGCGCCGCGTCGTGACGTCGCCGACCAGCGCCAATGTCTCGCCGCGGACGACCCGACACAATTCGAACTGGCGACGGAACATGGCGGGCAAGCGAGCCGGGTTCAGCTCCGGAGTACGCAGTCCCGCCTCGATCATGTCACGAATCTCCCATGTCCACTTGGCACTGTAGTAATTGGCCGCGCCGCGAGTCAATAGAGAGGATCACTCTCTTTTTAACCGGCGGGACGAATTGCTCGCTCGGGCATGGCGGTGCCGAGCAGCGTAACTATTGCATCGCGGCCTTCTATCCCGAGGACGCCGTGGTGGCTTTCGCGGCGATGCGGTTGGGACGTCCGGTGAAGTGGCATTCCGCGTGCGAGTCCGCGCCGCCGGTGCCCGCCTATTGCAGATCGGCATCGCCGAAATCGCGCAAATCGAGGGTGGCCTGCGGACCCTGACCGACAATTCAACCGAGCTCTCCTGGCGCAACCTCGCCACGGCTCCGGTGGCCGAACAGCAGGATGCCCGAGACGAGGCGCGTTTGCTGGCGTGCGAAATGGTTTATGAAGCGCCCGCTTCACATGTTTCTGGGAAGCGGTTGCGGTCCCGCACCAGAGCGCGGCGAAAATGGTTGGGAAATGGTTGGGACGCGAGAGGTTTGTTACCCGTGACGTTACCCGCGAGGTTTTTTCGATGAACCTCGGCTTCAGAAATACCACCTGAGTCTTTGGAATGTTTGGTGGGTGCAGCAGGGCTCGAACCCGCGACCTCCTGATTAAAAGTCAGGTTCGATAATGTTTCACGCGCGATCCGCATTAATCACCATGCACGCATGCTAGTGCGGATGTCTACGCGATTTTAATTAGATAGTCATCAAATTTGATCAGGTTGTTTCACGATCGATCATCTTGTGAAGCGGCCTGGCACCCTCTATCTTGGGACCAAGTGGGACCAATTCCAGGAGGGAAGGACCGGCTGATGAAAATCAGGCCGCTCACGTCGAAGCAGCTGGAGCACCTCCAGCCCCCGTCTGACGGACGAATGAAATCGCTTCTCGACGGCGTCGTTCCCGGGCTCGAAGTGCGGTACGGCCAGCGAGGCAGGCCCACCTACTCGTTCCGCTATCGGTTCAGGAATGAGCGGGTCCGCGAGACCCTCGGCACCTTCCCTGCCGTCTCGCTCGCGGAGGCGCGGGACAAGGCCAAAGATCGGCTCGCCCTAGTCGAGAAGGGGATTGATCTGCGCTACCATCAGCCGCCGCGCGAGCATACGCTGGCCGAGGTGGCGAATCTCTTCTTCCAGGAATATCTCGATGCGCGCGGTCGGCGATCGGCTGCGGAAGTGAAGCGCATGCTGCTGCGAGACCTGCTGCCGGCCTTGGGCAGTCTTCCCATCAAGACGATTGAGCGGCGTCAGATTCGGGACGTGCTCGACGCCGTCCAGCACCGCGGCTCCGGGATCATGGCCAACCGGTTGCTCGCCAATACCCGCAAGCTCTTCAATTGGGCTGTTGAGCGCGACTACGCTGCGGCCAACCCGTGCGCAAATTTGAAAGCTCAGACGGAGGAGACAACCCGGGACCGCGTCCTGTCGAATGATGAAATCGTGGCGCTTTGGCAAGAATGCGACCGGCTGAACTCCGCGATCGGTGATGTGGTCAAGCTACTTCTGCTGACCGGTCAGCGGCTAAGCGAGGTGGCCAAAATGCGGCGGGCCGAGATTGACGACAATTCCGGCGAATGGCGATTGCTGGGGCGCCGCACCAGGAACCGCCGTGATCATCTCGTCCTGCTGAGCAAAAAGGCCCATGCCGTGATCGCGGCACGAGCGAGGATTCAGGATTGCGATTTCGTCTTTTCAACGACCGGTAAGACACCCGTCTCAGGATTCTCCAAGTTCAAGCGCGAGCTCGACCAGGTTCTTCAGTTCAAGACGCCTTGGCGCTTGCATGATCTGAGGCGCACCGTTGCGTCGGGTATGGCTGCACTCCAAATCGCCCCGCACGTGATCGAAGCCGTATTGAACCACGCCAGCGGAACCATCAGCGGCGTCGCTGCCATCTACAACAGGTACGCCTACGTCAAGGAAAAAAAGGAAGCGCTTGATGCGTGGGCTGCTCAAGTCGAGCACCGAATTGTATTGGCAACCGGCGGTGCGACGAAATCGGCCGCAGAGTGAGCGGCAAAACACCGTCAGTCAGCACTGTCTGCTTCTTTGCTCGCCATATCCGTCGCGGTCATGTCTGTCAATTCGCTTCCAACCGCAACACCTCCCACCTCGTCCATGTGGTGGAAGGCATCATAGCGGTCTGGTGATTGAGGGCCAACCGCAACGAACAGCGTGTTGGACCAATCACTTCGGATTGGCCCAACACGCTGTACGCTCCGCTTAATTTGCCGCCAAGACGATTCTTCCGCGCCGACATCCCCGCATATCCCAAAAGACTGAAATTCCTATCCCGATATCTTCGCGTCGGGAGAACCGGCGGCGAGCGCGGCCATGTAGCCCAGAATCAGGTCGCGGGAGCGGAAGCGGCCGTGGCGTTGCTCTTCCTCGCGACGGACGATCGGGAATGTGCCGAGGATGTAATCGGCCGCGTCACGATCCAAACCATAGAGGTGGAAGAACACGGCATCGAGACGAGCGCGACGGTGAAGCCGGTCTTCCTCGTCCCACGGAAACGGCGGCCCATCATGCCCCTGGTCGCGTGCGAATTCCGCCATATCGTCGGAAACATAGGTCAGGTGCAGTACGTCTTCGCGGACGATTTGCTCGGCGGTCTTCGGGCCGAAGCGACGCGCAAAACCATCCGAAGGAACGATCGGGAATTGTTCAACAATGTACCAATTGAGATGCGTTCCTTGCACCTTCTGGCGCGCCACGAAGTCCAGAACCACGCTATTGAGATTCGCCATGAGCAAGGGCGTAAATTGGCGGTAATCGAAGCGCCCGCTCGCGTCGGATGATGTTTCGGGGAATAGGATTGGCAACGTATTGGCCGCCGCCGATTTAGGGAGGAGTGTCGCAATCATTGTCCGCGCGTCCGTCGGACGCGCAATGTCCCTGAAGGCCAAAGCCCACCACAAATCTTGTGGCCACGGAACTTCCCCTTCGGCGACCCAAAATTGCGGCGACGGCGAATAGGCTGGATCGGCGTGCTGTTCTAGCGTTGTCGGTACGCTGGCAAATGGATTATGCAGATTGTTGGGATTTTCCGATACCGATGCGGCTCGATGGTCGAATTGGTGAATGGTTCTTCCTGTGATCAAAGGTAGCCAGCGATCATCGCCTTTTTCCCAACGCTGGCCGACGACGCGATAGGCGCCGCGCTTTTCCAATTCCGCCGAGGTGCGGAATTTGTCCGAGTCGTTGGTCATGTGGAACATCGTGAAATAGCGGAGCGGCCAGACCGATTTTGGTTCTTCTCCGCGTCGATCAACCAAAACAGGAAGCCGGCGGTAGATGCCAAGGGTGATTTCCGCGTCGCGCGGCGTGCGAAAAATCGGCGCGGTGCCGGTGTTGGGGTTGACGGCGGTAAAATCATCGGGCGTCAAGGCGAATGCGGCCGATTTCGATGCCTCGGCATCCTGTTGAAAGAAGGCACAATCCGCTTGCCGAAAACGGCGGCGCAATCCGCCCGCAATAAAGGCGCAGAATTTGAATCGGCTATCGACATCCGGGAAAAACGGGCCGAGATGCAGCGCGGTTCGCCGATTCTCGAAATCGAGCAACGCGGCGAGGCGCCCCGTGGTGCTGACGCCGCGAAAGAACCTCGCCGCGCCCTTGTCGGCGGCGATGCCGGACGGAACGAGCAGCCCGACGATGCCGTCCCCTTTCACCAGGCGCATCGCGCGCTCGACGAACAGCGAATAGAGGTTCACATCGCCGCCCGACAAGAGCGGATACAAATTGCTGTCCCGCGCGACGCGGGCGGCGGTTTCGGCCGTCCACGCCGCGCGATCGTATTCGATAGCTACCGGGTCATGGCGCCTCCGAAGCGCTTCGATCATCCGCTTACGATCCGCCGCTCGTTGCGCATGGGCGATCTCCGGCACCCGCGCCGCGAATCATTCCACTTCCTGCAATTTCATGCGATCCCACGGCGGATTGCCGATTACCGCATCGAACCCGCCGCGCGGTTCGATACTTTCCCAATCCGCCCATACGCCAGGGAATGCCGCTTCCCAATGTAGGAAACGCCGTTCCGAAACAAGGTCGCGAGCCTGCCGAATGAAATTCGTTGCCGCCGTCCGCGCCTTCGCGGCATCGATCTTCGCGCCTCGTCGCCGCAAGGCGGTCATTTCGCCCTTGGTCGCCGCCAGGGCCTCGCCCGAGGCCAACCCCACCGGATCGCCATAATTCCCGCCCATGAGCATTTCACGGCCCAGGGTCGCTTCGTCATTCTCCGGCCTTATCCAATGATCCGCGTGAACCAAATCCAGAAAGGCGCGAAGCCCCGCCGTGGCCTCCTCGACGCCCGAGAAGGTCCGCTTGCTATCCGCGACTTCGCCGATATCGGAGTCGGTCAGTTCTTCGATCCGCGCCATGCCGGCGGCGGACTGACGCGCCTTCACCACGGCCTGATTCATCGCGAGGCCGAAGCGGTCGCGCAACTCCCGCTCGACCGGACCGACGAATTCGCCAAACAGCGAATCGCCGCAACGCAGGTGATGATCGAGGAAGGATAACGGCGCGCCGACCGTGAAGGAGTGGAGCCACAGCGACAGCTTCGCCAACTCCACCGCCATCGGATTCAAATCCACCCCGTAGATGACGCGCTTCAAGATGATGCGCCGGACGAGGTGCCGATCGTCCAGTTGGTCATCGGGCACCATCCAACCGTTTTCATCGGCGGCGTGCCGAATATGGTTGCGCAGTTCCTCGATCCGCGCCGCGAGGGGCGAACGGTAGGACGCCAAATCGGCCCAGGAAACGAGCGCCGGCGCCTCGCCGATCGCGGTCAGCACTTCATCCGCCAGATAATCGACGAGCGAGACGAGGAAATGGCCCGACCCCATGGCAGGATCGCAAACGCGAAGCGAAACGAAAGCGGTTGCCGGATCAAGAGATCGAAGCTCGGCAAGACGATCGGCGATTGAGCGCCGCTCGCCGCGCAAGGAATCGGCTTTGGCGCGGAACGCTTGACGCCTTTCTTCCAGCAATGGCCCAACGGCGTGCCGAATGATGAGGCGCACCAATTCGTCGGGCGTGTAATAGGACCCGGAAGTCTTGCGGGCGAAGATGGTCGGCCGCAGCGACAGGTTGCCGTCAGGGTCCGCCTCCACTTCACGTTCCAGTAGCCGCTCGTAGATTCCGCCGAGATGCTGGACGGACAAGTCACGGTAATTGATCCATCGTCGGGCGCCGCTGATTTCTTCCCGCGACATGGCGTCAATTAGGTGCGCCAGCGTCCCGTCCGGAAGCGCGACATCAAGGAGCAACGGGGTGCGCGAATCATCAAAAAGTCCGCCATTATAGGGCGGCAAACCCATGCTCCGGTCGCCGATGGCGATGGCAGCAAACAGTTCCCGCAACCGTCCCCACCAGACGGTCCGGGAATCGGACACCGTGCGTCCGCTATCGATAATGTCACGCGCCTCGATACGAAGCTCGCGAAGGGCGTATTGGCCGTAAGCCTCTTTGCCGACCGGAAGCAAGTCGCGATCCTCGGCATAAAAGAGAAAGAGGAGTCGGTAAAGGATGATCAGCGCGGCCTCGCGCACCGCCGCGCGCCAAGCCGCCTCTTTCGGGCGGGGATTGGGCACGGATTGGCTCAACGCCGTTACCAGCCCTGGAAACACCTCGCCAAAGACGATCGAGGACAGCGATTCGGTGACGCTCTGTTCGTACCGCCAACCTTCGCCAAGCGCGATATCGAGAAATGTTTCTCCGCCGATGCCATCGGGCACCAGACCCTCACGCCGGGACAGCAAGAGAAATACGCGAAGCCAATGCCCCGGATCGGCACCTTGCGGAATGCTCGGCGGCAGGTCGCCGACCATGGCCGGCAAATCGAACTCGACAAATCCTTCGGCACGGGCGCGGGCTTGCGCCGAATAGAGGCGCCAGAACCGGCCGTTGGTCAGCAACCCCCATCGGCACGCGCCGCCCGATTGGGCTTCGGCCCGACCGAGATAGCGAATGAGCTGAGACGATGGCGCCTCGCCGTTACTGCCCGCCCGGTCGAGCTTGGTATCGCGCGCCTCATGTTCCACCACGATCGCGCCTAGCCGGAATCTGTCGGCCGATTGAAGCGGGCGTGCCCGCTCTTTTGCCTCGGAATCGAGAAACAGAAGCGCATCCGCGATATCCTTATGGCCCCTACCCGGCTCTTGCTGCGGAAGCGACTGCCAACCTAGCCGCTCGATGAGGTGGTCGCTGAATTCCTCGCGCGTCTCTTCCTCGTTGGGATGCGGCATTGGCTCGATTTTCCGCCATTGCCCGCGAATGAAATCGCCAAAAGCGGCAACCTCGGGGGCGCCGAGCCGTTGGTAAGGCGGCATTTGGCGGATTCCGTCCTCGAGGAAATAACGTGTGAACAACCCGCCGCGAACCATGTCAATTTTCCCCGACCATTGACTAAAAAGTTGCCTATCTCGCCCAGGCTGACAAGCGTCATCGCGGCCGATTGGCGTTTCTCTCGCGCCCATGGGCTGAAATGGACCGCGAAACAGCCAAACCCGATGGCGATTGCGGATGGGCACGCTTGATGCCACGATCCGGGCCAAATTCGGAACGCCATCCTATCATTGATGGTCAGGCTGATCTAAGGGACTCCGAAAGGGTCAGGTCGTTCATGCTCGATTACTCCCCTTTTGAGAATGCGCTGGCGCAACTCGAAAAGAACTTGGGTTATTTGAATTCCGAGGTGGCGCGGACCGATCCCGAATTGAGCTGGTCCTGGATTGTTGGACAGGTTGGCAGCGGATTTAAGGTGTATTCCGGATGCTGATCACGCTGCCAAGAACCGATTCATGTCGATTGCCTTTTGCTGCTGTTGGGCCTGTGGGGATGTGGGCAAGGCGCTAGCCTTGTCCATCATGTCCACAGGCCGCCGGGTCGAGTAGGCTTCCGCGGGCGTCCGACCGTCAAGGGCGGAGTGCGGCCGCTCGGTGTTGTACAACACGACGACAGAACGCCCACAGGACCGCCGAGCACGATCTTCTTTATCCATGGCATGCATGGGCCGGTTGCCGGGTTCACGTCCATGAGGTGGTCGAGAAGGCCGGCGAAGAGGTCTTCCGCTGCAGCCTTTCCGGTCGGGCGTCGGATCGGTGGCTGGAGCTGCCGGCCTGGATGTTCGATCGGGTAGCGAGCGCGACCTGGCGGATTGTCGCCACTCCTCACGTTGATATTGCCGCGATTGGCGCCCTGGTGACGTTGCTGCAGGACGTGATATCCGCTTCGAACACATCATCGCCATGGCGGAGTTCGGGCGCAGAATTGGGCTCTCATGACCCGAATCGGGGAGATGTCCATGCCGCGCCCGTCGAAGACTTATCAGTTCGATCTGTTCCCCAGCCCGCACAATGCGACGATGGCAGAGATGCCGCAGTGGCAGTCCCTGCCCATGGA
>JBOHLV010000068.1:0-2514 GCA_050729815.1 Allostellaceae bacterium | reverse complement strand
AGGTCGAGCTTCATCAGCGCGTCCACCGTCTGCGGCGTCGGATCGACGATGTCGAGAATTCGCTTGTGGGTGCGGATCTCGAACTGCTCGCGCGACTCCTTGTCGATATGGGGCGAGCGCAGCACCGTGAATTTCTCGATCCGCGTCGGCAATGGGATCGGCCCCCGCACCCGCGCGCCGGTACGCTTCGCGGTATTGACGATCTCGCTGGTCGATTGATCGAGCACGCGATGGTCATACGCCCGCAATCGGATGCGAATATTCTGGTTGTCCAAAGCCATCTATTTCTATCTTTCGCTCGCCGCCCCTGGACCCCGGCCTTCACCGGGTGAGGGCATTGCCCTCATTTTATGATCTTGGCGACGACGCCAGCGCCGACCGTACGGCCACCCTCGCGGATGGCGAAGCGCAGGCCCTCATCCATGGCGATGGGCGAGATCAGCTCCACCTCCATCTGGATGTTGTCGCCGGGCATCACCATCTCCGTGCCTTCCTTCAGCTTCACCGTTCCCGTCACATCGGTAGTGCGGAAATAGAATTGCGGCCGGTAGTTGGTGAAGAACGGCGTGTGCCGGCCGCCCTCATCCTTGGTCAGGATATAGGCCTCGGCCTGAAACTGGGTGTGCGGCGTGATCGAGCCCGGCGCCGCCAGCACCTGGCCGCGCTCGACATCCTCGCGCTTCGTGCCGCGCAGGAGGGCGCCGATATTGTCCCCCGCCTCGCCACTGTCCAAAAGCTTCCGGAACATCTCGACCCCGGTCACCACCGTCTTCGTCGTCGCCCTGAGGCCAACGATCTCAACCTCGTCGCCGACCTTGATGATGCCGCGCTCCACCCGGCCCGTCACCACCGTGCCCCGGCCCGAGATCGTGAACACATCCTCGATCGGCATCAGGAACGGACGGTCCTTCGCCCGCTCCGGCTGCGGAATGGAGGCATCCACCGCATCCATCAGTTTCAGGATCGACTCATGCCCCATCTCCGGGTTCTTGCCCTCAAGCGCCATCAGGGCCGAACCCCGGATCACCGGAATATCGTCCCCTGGAAACTGGTACGACGACAACAGTTCCCGCACCTCGAGCTCGACCAGTTCCAGAAGCTCCGGATCGTCCACCATGTCGCATTTGTTCAAATACACCACGATCGCCGGAACCCCGACCTGCCGCGCGAGGAGGATATGCTCCCGCGTCTGCGGCATCGGCCCGTCGGCGGCGGAAACAACCAGAATCGCGCCATCCATCTGCGCCGCGCCGGTAATCATATTCTTGATGTAGTCGGCATGGCCCGGGCAATCGACATGCGCGTAATGTCGGTTCTTGGTCTCGTATTCGACATGCGCCGTCGAGATCGTGATGCCCCGCGCCCGCTCCTCCGGTGCCTTGTCGATCTGGTCGTAGGCTGTATAGGTCGCCCCGCCCGACTCGGCTAGAACCTTCGTGATCGCCGCCGTCAGCGACGTCTTGCCATGGTCAACATGGCCAATCGTCCCGATGTTCACGTGCGGCTTGTTCCGCTCAAATTTCGCCTTAGCCATCGGTAAATCTCCGCCAGTCCCTCTCTTGGATTCGTCGCATCACGCCATCTTCCGGCGGATTTCTTCTGCCACCATCGGTGGCACCTGCTCATAATGGTCGAAATGCATGGTGTATTGCGCGCGCCCCTGGGTCATCGAGCGCAGCGTGTTGACATAGCCGAACATGTTGGCAAGCGGCACCTGCGCCTGGATCACCTTGGCATTGCCGCGGCTGTCCATGCCCGTGACCTGGCCGCGGCGCGATTGGAGGTCGCCCATGACGCCGCCGGTAAAATCTTCGGGCGTCACCACCTCGACCCGCATCATCGGTTCGAGGAGCCGCGGCCCCGCCTTCTGCATGCCTTCCTTGAAAGCGGCACGCGCCGCGATCTCAAACGCCAACGCGGACGAATCGACCTCGTGATAGGCGCCGTCATAGAGCGTCGCCTTGAAGTCGATCACCGGATAGCCGACCAGCACGCCCGAATCCATCGAGCCACGGATGCCCTTCTCGACCGCGGGAATGTATTCGCGCGGCACGTTGCCGCCCCTCACCGCATCGTCGAACTCAAACCCGGTGCCCGGCGGCAGCGGCTCAAAAGTCATCTTCACCCGCGCGAACTGGCCGGCGCCGCCGGTCTGTTTCTTGTGGACATAGTCGATATCGGCTTTGCGCGAGATGGTCTCGCGATAGGCGACCTGCGGCGCGCCGATATTGGCATCGACCTTGAACTCGCGCTTCATGCGGTCGACGATGATTTCGAGATGGAGCTCGCCCATGCCCTTGATCACGGTCTGGCCGCTCTCCTGATCGACCGAAACGCGGAAGGACGGATCCTCGGTCGCGAGCCGGGCGAGCGCGGTGCCCATCTTTTCCTGGTCGCCCTTGGTCTTGGGCTCGATCGCCACCTCGATCACGGGATCGGGGAACTCCATGCGCTCAAGCACGATCGGCTTGTCGTAATCGCACAGCGTCTCGCCGGTGGTGGTGTTCTTGAGAC
>JBOHLV010000067.1:0-5677 GCA_050729815.1 Allostellaceae bacterium | reverse complement strand
GGGCTGAGGCGGCTGCCCGCATAATTCTTCATCGCGCGCAACTCGGTCGACATGCCGAGCGCGTCGGAGACGCGTTTCGCGGTGCGCTCGTCATTGGTCGCAAAACTCACGCGGAGGTGGCAATTATCCAGGATCGAATTGTTCTGACCGTAGGCTTTCTCGATCTGGTTGAGCGACTGTGCGATCAGAAAGCTCTTGAGGCCATATCCCGCCATGAAGGCGAGCGTGCTCTCGAAGAAGTCGAGTTTCCCCAGCGCCGGGAACTCATCGAGCATGAACAGCAGGCGATGCCGACGATTCTTCAATTCGAGCTTTTCCGTCAGGCGCCGGCCGATCTGGTTCAGCATCAGCCGGATCAGCGGCTTGGTGCGGCTGATATCGGACGGCGGCACCACGAGATAGAGGGACGTCGGGTGCCTTCCCTCGACAAGATCGGCGATGTGCCAGTCACAGCATCGTGTGACGGCGGCGATGACGGGATCGCGATAGAGGCCCAGAAACGACATCGCGGTCGAAAGCACGCCACTTCGTTCGTTTTCGGCCTTGTTGAAGAGCTCGCGCGCCGTGCTGGCGACGACCGGGTGCACCCCCTTCGGGCCGAGATGCGGGGTAGTCATCATCGCGATCAGCGTCTTCTCGATCGGACGGCGCGGATCGGAGAGGAAGTTGCCGACCCCGGCGAGGGTCTTGTCTGGCTCGGCGTAGAGCACGTGCAGGATGGTGCCGACTAAGAGCGAGTGGCTCGTCTTCTCCCAATGATTGCGCCGCTCCAGCGCGCCTTCGGGGTCGACCAGCACATCGGCGATGTTCTGGACATCGCGCACTTCCTGCTCGCCGCGGCGGACCTCTAGCAAGGGGTTATAGGCGGCGCTCTCGACATTGGTGGGATCGAACAGCAGGACCCGCCCGAAGCGTGCCCGCCACCCGGCGGTCAGGGTCCAATTCTCCCCCTTGATGTCATGGACGATGGCCGAACCCGGCCAGGTCAGCAGCGTCGGCACCACCAGCCCGACCCCTTTTCCGGACCGGGTCGGGGCAAAGCAGAGGACGTGCTCGGGACCATTATGGCGCAGATAGGTACCGTGCCAGCGCCCCAGCAGGACGCCATCTGGACGCAGTAAGCCGGCCCGCTTGACCTGTCGCCGCTCGGCCCATCGGGCGGAGCCATAGGTGGTGACGTTCTTTACCTCGCGGGCACGCCACACCGACATCGCGACCGCGACCATGATTGCGGCGATTCCACCAGCCGCCGCGATGAAGCCGCCCACCACGAAAATATGATGCGCGTAGGCGTCGTAGGCGAACCACCACCAGAAGAAGGCGGGCGGACGATAGATCGGCCATCCGAGCAATTCTAACCAAGGATGACCGAGTTGCGGCTGAAATGCGAGGCGCCAGGCCGTCCATTCGGTCGCTGCCCAGAGAAAGGCAAGGACCACCCCGCCGACGGCGAAGGTCTGCCCCCACAGAATCTTGGTGGCGTTCATGGCAAATATGATCAGCGGCGCGGCTTGAACCTCGCAAGCCGCAATCGATCCGAGGTGGGCGGCGGGATACGACGGCGCGTAAATCGGATGGCCTCTTCCAGCCAAGTGCCGGATAGTCGTCAATGAACCCGGCGAAGGTCGCACCAGCTGCACAAGGGTATACCGCTTTCATCACCCAGCGCCGCGCGTCGGATCACCTATAGGCCCAGCCCGCGTTTGCGACCCAAACTCCACGCGACGATGCCGCGCGGCCCGACGAGGCCATGAACCTCACGCCCCAGCTCCTTCTCCAAGGCCGGCCGCCAGGGCACCAGCTGGAAGCCGAGCCCGTCATCGATCATGGCGAAACGGCCCGAAGCGAGCGTCACGCGTTGACGGTAAGCACCGGAAACGGGCTCGCCCTCCGTGATAGGCCGATAGGCGAGTCCGGTCTCGGCCGCGAGCTTGGCCGCGGTCTCCGCCAATTCGCGCCGCCGCAGGGTGGCGAGAAGGTCGCGGGCGTATACGACACGCTGGCCTTGCCGGCGCGCCAGGCCTTCCTCGACCAGATGATCGATGCGGGCGTCCATCGCCTCCCGGACCTCGGCGCCGAAGCCGCTACCGCTGAGCGGCGAATTCTTGGCGAGGAGCTGGCGGTCGAGCCAGGTCGCCCCCGACGCGCCGACCTGCGCCGCGATCGAGAGGTCCGAGCGTGTCGCGAGCGACAGCCGGCGGTGCCCTTCGGCGTCGTCATAGACCCGGACTTCAACCACGGCCCCCGGCGGGGCATCGCCGGTCAATTCGAGATCACCGAAGCGGACATGGTGCGTGCGTCCGTCGATACCGGCGACGATCCCGTAGGCAGTGCCTTTGAGCTCATCGTCGAGGCCGCGCGCGACGAGGCGGCCCAATACGGGATCGGACGGTTCGTCGCCATGGAGGGCGAAGGCTCTCACATCAGGCTCGCGTCCGCTGGCGCTCATGGCTTGATGCATGGTCTTGATGATGTCGCCGCGGATGCCGAGCTGCCGGAGCGTCTGTTCGACTCCTGGCTTCAGCGTCCAGCAGGCGGGCCCCGCCGGCTCCGCCAGACCGAGCCGTTCGAGCTTGATGGCGCGGCCGAGCAGGAGCCGCCGGAGGTCCGGCTCTTCGGCCTCGGGGCCGGGCCGCAGGTCGGCGACCCCACCGCATTCGTCCGAGATGTCCCGCAGCGCCCGATCGAGGCTGGTCCAGCGTTCGGCCTCGACCTCCCGCTCGAGCGTTGTGCGTATTTCGCGCTCGCTCCGTGGCCCGAGCTCCAAGGTGACGCGCTCGGCGGCGCGGTCGCGAAAGCCTCGACTGATATAGTCGCGGCTGATGACCAGGTCCTGGCCATCGTCGGCGCGGCCGCGAATGAGGACGTGGACATGCGGATTGTCCGTGTTCCAGTGATCGACCGCGATCCAATCGAGCCTGGTGGCGAGGTCCTTCTCGACATCCATCATCAGCTCGCGGGTGAAGGTCTTGAGATCGCCGAGCGCGGCGCCGTCTTCCGGCGAGACGATGAAGCGGAAGTGGTGGCGATCATCCTGGCAGCGCTCGGCGAAGGCGCGCGCGTCCGCCGCGTCCGAAGCGGTATCGAACATCCGAGCCGTCTTGCCGTCCTTGGTGACGCCATCGCGCTGCAGATAGGCGATGTGCTTGGGCAGCGGCGCCGAACGGAACCGGGCGCCGTGGTGGCGCACCACCCGCGCCTTCATCACTACCCGCCGGGCATTCGAGCGCAGGCGGATCGACACCGCCGCGCGCCGCCCGCGGCCAAACCGTGACCGGCTCCGGCCTTGGCTCGATCGGAAGCTATTGCCAACATGCCCCGCCTTCTTCGCAGCCCGCATCACCTCGCCGACGAAGGTTTGCGGGCGCTTGCCGCGGCGATTGCCATGCTGAATGCGCCCAGGCCGGACGCGAAGATCGTCATCGCGTGCCGTCATGGGGTAAAGCCCCGGGGTAGTTTGGGCCGGCGGCGCTCGGACGATTGAATTCGTTCGAAGAATTGCCGGAAGCGCCAGCATGGGGTGTTGATAGCGTTGGAGAATTGTTCAATCCAACCAACCACTTGGTCCGCGCCGAGGGCCGGCCTTTTCCCTTGCCGTCCCTCGTGTGGTCCCTGCCGCTCCCCCCGCGCCACACCCAAATCTATCCGACCGCCCGCCAGCGCCCGCCCGAGGCCGACGCGCCTCATGACGAGGACCGCCCGGTCGATAGCTGCACGAACAGGCCCTTCGAATGCGGTACGAGATGCGCCGAATTCGCCGTCGGGACGCTGAACAACGGAAGGTTCAAGGGGTCGCGAGTTGGTGAGGACGGTTCATTGGACATGCCGTCGTCGTGACGTGGAAACACCGGCGCACCGGTCCAAGATGACGCGGCGGCGACGGCGAAGATGCGGTGAGTCGGCACCGGACCGTGCAGCAGGCGTGCCACAGTGTCGACATAGGCTTGCGTCTCGGACGGCAAGGGACGGCCGGTCGTCAGGTGCTCTTGGTAGCGTTCGGGGCCGGCGTTGTAGGCGGCAAATATTCCCGATTGACCGTAGCGATCCAGCAGTTCGCTGAGGTACGCGGCACCCGCCATGATGTTGTCATGGGGATCAAAGGGATCGGTGCCGAAACCATAGCGGGACTGCAAATCGGTCCAGGTTTGGGGCATGATCTGCATCAGGCCCATGGCGCCTTTTGGCGACACGGCGCCGACGTTCCCGCCGCTTTCCGTCTCGATGACGGCGCGGACCCAGGCCGCGGGAATGCCGAACCGATGCGCAGCTTGCGACACGAACGTGGCAATCGGACGGTCAATCGGAGAGGCGGATGGCGACGCCGCGACAACAGTTTGACTGCAGGCCGGACCGCATGCCGACAGCAGGACGGCTGCAATGATGCTGCACGCGATGACGTATCCCACCGCTCGCCGGAACGGCAGGCGACCGCGGGCCCGCGGCAGGAGAATGGCCGGAAAGGAGAAAGGAGCGTGAGGCTTGAGCGGCCAGCCGAGCCGGTGCCGAAAGACGGGCGTCAACATGTTCAGCTCCGAGGGAATGTCCAGATGGGGTGCGCGCGGCCGACGATGGTGGTTGCCGGCAAAGGCCCGAAGTACCGCCCATCGAGCGAGTCCCGCGGCTTGCGGTTCATGAGGAAGACCCGTCCAGGTTCGAGCACGCGACAGCCCTGCCAGGCTGGAAGCGGGCGGCCAAAGCGGTCCCGGTCCAGTGCCTTACCCATGGCGGCGCCGTTGACGGTGATGACGCGGCCTTCCCGGCAAACGCGTGCGCCTGGAAGGGCAAGAATATGCTTCACCAGCGGCACGCTGAAGGCCAGGTAATCACGGTGCGCGAAGAAGCGCGCCAACCGCGCAGGCGGCGCCACGATGACAAGTTCGCCGACGCGGAGCGGGCGGGCGCGACCGACGCCATAGAGCCCGATCGGGACGCTGGCGGTGGCGTTCCATAGCAGTTTCGGGGCGGGATGAATTAGGGAAGCCCAGAGCGCGAGACCGGCCGCGGTGGTAGCAGCAATTGCCCAGCCGCCGCGTTTCATGGCGCAAGCCTCCGCCGCAGCAGCCAGGCGCGATGCTGCTCCCGGGTGTAAGGCCGGGGCAATTCGCCGGCGACAAGCCGATTGTGGAGCTGCCGCCAATGCTCGGGCGCGGTGTCCGCCGGATCGATGCCAAGTGCCTCGACGGCATCGATCGCTTGCAGCACGCGCTCCACTTTGGGCCAGCCGCTGATGCGCAGCAAAATCTCGCCGCCGGGCCTGACGAAGGGCATGGTCTGGTACGATTCGCTGCGATCGACCGGGCGCACGACATCGATGCGCGACACCACGGTGCCGAAATCGTTTGACGCCCACCGCACGAAGGCGAATAGGCTGTTTGGGCGAAAGCGGAGCAGACGCCGGCGGCGATCGAGGATCGTTTCCTCGACCTCGTGGCCGAAGCGGATCCAGTTCTCGATAGAGCCTTCGAGCCAGGTCAGCTCGACCGTGGTGAGCGGCGGCGAGGCGGCGGCGCGCGGCATCCGTCCTACGGTACGGTCGTTGGTCATGGGGTCGCTCCATGGTCATCGGTATGGGGCGGCACCCGATGCCGCGGGAAAGTTCTGACGACGCTCAATTGATGCGTATTGCCCCGGGATGGGCGCTCAAACGGCGGCGATGCCGAGCCGTTCGACATAGCAG
>JBOHLV010000066.1:0-28581 GCA_050729815.1 Allostellaceae bacterium | reverse complement strand
GCCGGCTTGGTCGAACGCGAATTCGGCGGCTTCGCGCCCCCGCCCAACCTGTTGGCATAGGTGGCCATCGGGAAATTGTGATCCCGAAGGCGTGCTCATCGGCGAACGTCGCGTTGCGTGTACGGGGGCCGTTTTTCCGTCTTTGTGGATCCGTGGCCCCACCCGAGTCGGCATGCAAGCCATTGATCTCTTTGGAAATTCCATTTCTTCTGAGGAGTCCATTTCTTCTGTGGAGTAACGTGTCGCGTTCGACGAGAGGCCATAAGGGATTGAGTTATCGTAATGCAGGATAGGCAAGGAAATTGCCGGAAATCGTGGATCGCAATTGCGGGTGTCGAGATAATCCCGGAACGAGATGGCGAGCTTGGCACAGGTCTTGGCGAGGCCGAGTTCCGCCGCCACGGCAATAGGCGTCGAAGTCGCGGGAGAATCACCAGATCAGATGGCGCATCGCTATCCCGGCGGGCTTGATCGACGGCGGCTCCATCAATCCCTCAGCTTACGGCCAGACCGTGCCAGACACGGATGTCCGGTTATGAACATTTCCGCTTGGAAACGGACTGTAGCAAGCCCATCTGATCTCGCCGATCGTGGGGGGCCGCTTCGGGGCATCACCAGTCAATGCCGCAGCGAAAAGCCATAATGATTTACTGTAAGTCAGGCCAAACATCGGAGCGAAGGCAGCCGGTCGGCACTACGGCGGCCACCGATCCGCGAGCCGTCGAAACCCGGCACCGCCGCTTGGTGCAGGGCCTCGCGGCAATTTTTTAGACCGATCGAGGCGGCTGGCGCGCGACCCAACGGTCCATCTTTTTTCCGCGCGAATGGATCACCGGATCACGGCGCGAAGCACGCTTCCCGCGGGCCCGGTGGTGCGACGAATGGATCGAGCGGATTTCGTCTATTTCAGCGGTGTGCCGCCCGGCTTGCTGACCACCACCCAGGCGTCGGCCTTCGGGGTCCAGCGACTAACCAGTGCGTTCTTGACCGTCAACCCGCGTTGCGGGACAGCCTTGAAGTTGTAGATGCCGTTGATGCCGGCCAGATCCGTCTGGCTGTTAACGAAAGCCCTGATCTGGCTTGCGGTGGCCTTTGTACCCAGCTTGCGCAGCGCCGTCACCACGATGCTGGCCGGATCCCAGGCCAGCATCGACATGGTGTCCGGCTTCAGATGCGCCGCCTTAAACGCGGCATAGAACTTGTGCTGCTTGGCTTCGACCCTGGGATCGAGCTTGAACAAGCCTTCATGCGGCAGGAAGACGGAGGTCGGGATGTAAAGCTGCTTGGGCAGGAAGCTTTTGTATTGCTTCATTTGCGCGTAGGTCTGATTCCCGTTGGTGGTGGCGATGGGAACGTTGAGACCGGCCTGGAATGCGCCTCTCAGCACCGTCGCAATGGGCGCTCCGGTCGACCAGGCGATGAAGGCCTGTGGGTTGGCGGCCTTGATGCGTTCGATTTGTGCCGCGACGCTGACATCCTTGGGATTGAAATACTGGCGGGCGACGACCTTGATGCCGGAATTCTGCGGCAGCTTCAAAATGTCGTTGAAGCCTTGCTCGGCGTCCTGCCCGGACGCGTCGGTGCTGGTCATCAGCGCAAGCCGAGTCTTGCCGGTCACACGGAAATAACGTACCAGCGCTTCGATCAAGGCATGCGTGTCGGCGCTCGACGAATACTGGTAGCTGCCTGCTGTCGGGTGAACGCCCGGCGACAGGCAATAATCGAACGGACCGTTCGTCAACAGCGGCGCCTCGGCCTTGCACATCGCCACAATGCTGGAACCTAGCATCACCGCCGGCTTTTCCGGCAGAATGCCATCGGTGATCTGGACGGCGACCTGCGGGTCGGTCTGATCGTCGTGATAGACCAACTGGAGCGGCTGACCGTCGATGCCTCCCTCCCTGTTGACCGTGGATTGCAAGAGTTGCAGCGCCTGCTGCTCGCCTTTGCCGAGAAAGGCGGCGCCGCCAGTCAGCGGCAAAATGACGTTGATCTTGTAGGGCACGGCGGCGTGCGCGCCTAAGGCGCCCAGCACCGACAGGCACACGGCGGCGACCAGGCTTCGCTTTATTGGGTTTGCTATCGACATGATTTCCTCCGCTATTTTTTCATCTTTGTGAACACGGCGATGACAACGAAACCGAGCGGTCCACGATCGAGGCGGACGCCGCATGTCCGCGGCTCACCGCCCGGCCCGAAATGCCAATCCTCGGCGATCTTCTCGAGCGGCTCATCGGCATAGACATAGGCGTATATCATCCTCCGCGCTCCTCCATATTTACGTCGGGTGCTCTCGCACGCTGCCGGCTGTCACCCGTTTGAGTAGGCCTTGACCCACTTGTCAGTCATCGGACGTCTTGCCTCTCCGAGTCAAACCAAAGTCTTCTCCGCAAGCGTACGTTCCTCTTCGGAAATGGCGAGAGACCGCCAGTCTATGGATTTCATGACAATGCCCTCGAACGAAGCGAGCCCCACCTGCGGCACGAGGGGCTCGGTTGCCTGGAAGGCCGGCCCGCCTTCCTCGAAGCGCTTGGTCGCCGCCACCATCTGGCGACGGAACTGCGAGACCGCAACGTCGCTGACGCCGAGATGGTCGTGCGAACGGGCGGTGATAGGTCCCATCGATTCCCACATCGCCATGTCCTGCGCGGGGATCCCCTTGATGCCAGTGAAGTCACCGAGCTTCATCGCCTGGCGATCCTGTTGGAACCAATTGTCGAGATTCCGGACCTTGTGGTAATTCGCGTGGAGGTCGATCCCGACCTGCGCCGCGCAGAACTTTCGCCAGCTTTCCTGATCGATACCCTTCGTCTCGTGCCAAGCCATCCAGTAGAACATGGTGTTATAGTCGTCGATCGGGATAAGCATCTGCGCCAGCCTATACTGATCGTTCGGCGGAATGAGCACCGTGAAGGGCGCGATGAAGACGGTGATCCGAATATAATCATGGGTCTCCGCATTGATGATCGGCTTGCGGATTGCAGCGTAGCGAAAGCCGTAATCGGTCGCCTGAAGCTCCATCCGCGGGGCTTTGTCGGTCGACGGCCGCGGCCAGTTCTGTGCCGTCGCCTTGGCGCCGCCGACCTGCATTCCCGGCATGTTGGTGGAGTGAAGGCTCGATGAGTGCGCCGAATCAATCGCGCCCTCGAGCACTTGCGCCCAATTGCATGCGGTGTGGACCTTGACGATGCTGATCTCGGTCGCCGGAGTTGGCGCCCAGGCGGGCGGCCGCCACTCGGGCATCGTCGCCACGGGCCCCATATAGACCCACACGAAGCCGCCACCCTCGCGCGTCGGATAAGCTTTGTGGTGGATGTGGGCCCGCATCCGCGCGCCGTTCTCCGGCTCGGAGGATATGTCGACCACCTTGCCTTCAACGTCGAACTTCCAACCGTGATAGAGGCAGCGCAGCCCGCAATCCTCGTTGCGGCCGAAGGCGAGCGAGGCTTGGCGGTGCGGACAATGCTCCCCCAGCACTCCGAGCCGGCCTTTTGTGTCACGGAACACGACCAAGTCTTCGCCGAGGAGGCGCGTGCGTGCCGGCGTTCCGTCCGGCTCGGCCACTTCCTCCGACATGCAGGCAGGCAGCCAAGCCCGTCGCATCAACTGCCCCATTGGCGCATCGCCTTCGACCCGGCACAACAGATCGTTCTCTTCTGGGGTCAAAGCCACCTCCACCAGTTCCTTCGATATCAAAGTATATTAGCTGACTGATTCGCTCAATCAAGCAATTCCGCCGTTGCCATGAAACGGCGATTTGGGAATATTTTGTGATGGAAGGACTGCATCGCGACGCCGGCCGCAAGCTGTGGTCGCCTGGGGCAGAAGCCAATAATTAGCAGATGGTGAGCACGGCCACCTGGCGTGCCGCTCCGGTGGTGGATTCGCTACGTGCCGCCAGTTTACGATCGGGCTGCGGTCACGTTTGGATATCGGCGCAGCCACTTCACGGAATCAATGTCCGCTCGGCTCGCCCGCACCACGGACCGAGCGTCGCCGCCCCTCGGCCGCGACAAGATTGCGCCGTATTTTCCCGAGGGTCGCGATGAGTCTCTCCACCTCACCTGGCGGGATTCCTGCGGTTGCGGTGCGATTGACTTCCCTAGCTTGGGGCAGAAGAAGGCCACGCAAATCGCGGGCCGGCTTCGTCAGGAAGATGTTCGATTTGCGGCGATCGGTGCTATTGGGAACCCGGACAGCCAAACCGCGCTTTTCCATGGCGTGCAGCGCAGTAACAGTCGTTGCCTCGGTTGTACCAACTGCCTCGCTAAGCTCACGCTGAGTCTGCCCGTCGCTCTCCCACAAGACGCGAAGGAAATACCACATGCCGAGCGTGATTCGGTAGGGCCGCAGCTGCTCTTCGAGCTCGCGCTGCAACGCCCGGTGGGCGAATCGGACTTGGTGTCCGACGCTTTCTTCGGGAGTATACTTGAAAGGGCGGCGTAGGAGAGCCTCGCTTCCCCCGGGCTCGCGACGCCGCCTCACGACTGGTCTTACCTCCGGTTTCGGTGCCATGTGCCCCCTCCCACTGCGAACAAGAGCCGCGTCACGACACACTCTGCGCAATGCAGCGATCCACGGGAGTATACCGCGCATCGAGACGGGGATCAGCAGCAAGGCAGCTCAAGACCCCGAATTGCGGCGGCGCCCAAGGTTGGCGATCGGGGCGGCCGAAACGAGGGGTTGTTTTAAGAACCCAGCCAGGAGAGTCTTGAACGCTAAGAGACCTGGACATGGTGAACGAATGTCGCAACCACCTGCAACAGGGGACACACAAGCTATGTGTGCTCCGATTGTTCGCTATCAAAGTTCTAGCCGGCTCGATCTGAGACGGGGCAAGAACCGTGCCCGGGAAAACGTTTCCTCGTGCCGGGTTGAAGGTGATGAGTTCATCTACGCGCCAACGGCCCGATCGAGCCGGGAGGGGGGCTCGGGGCGATGACGATACGCAAGCTTCGCCTGGGGATTTCTGGCCTCGGCCGCGCCTTTATGCTTATGCTGCCCGCGTTCAAGGCCTCATCCGCGATCCAGCTCGTGGCGGCGGTCGATCCGCGGCCCGAAGCTCGATCGCGATTCACAGCAGAATTTGGCGGTGCGAGCTACGCCGACGTCGAACAGCTGGTTCGTGATCCGAACGTGGACGCGGTATACATCGCATCGCCACATCAATTCCACGCGATCCAGGCGATTGCTGCCGCCGAAGCTGGCAAGCACATCCTCGTTGAAAAGCCGATGACCCTGCAGCTGGAAGAGGCCGAAGCCATGATCGACAGCGCGGCGAAGGCTGGCGTCGTCCTCTTGGTCGGTCATAGCCACAGCTTCGATGCGCCAATTGCCACGACACGTAAGATCATCGCTAGCGGCGAATTTGGGCCTTTGAAGATGATCTCGACACTGAACTTTACCGATTTCCTCTACCGGCCGCGGCGACCGGAGGAACTCGACACGGCGCAGGGGGGCGGGGTCGTATTCAATCAAGCAGCGCACCAGGTCGATATTGCACGCTTTCTTGCCGGAGGCCACACCGAGAGCGTCGTCGCCAACACGAGCATCTGGGACGAATCGCGCCCGACCGAGGGAGCCTATAACGCCGTCTTGCGTTTCGCCGGCGACACAAGCGCGACGCTCGTCTATAGCGGCTATGCGCATCTCGACTCCGACGAACTCCTCGATTGGATTTCGGAGACGGGCGTCTCCAAGCATCCCGACGCATTCCTCGGGACGCGTCGAGCCTTGCGCGCAGGTCTGTCCCGCAACGACGAACGAGAGCTACGCCGCCAGCGTGGATATGGGGTCGAAAGGAGTGCCGCCACTGCCGTCGCTGCAGAACCAAGCGTCCGCTGGAACGAACATTTCGGGTTCTGGATCGCCAGCTGCGCCCACGCCGATCTTCGCCCTACCCCAACGGGCGTTCGCATATATGCCGATTCGGGACCAAGCTTTCGATCCGTCGCGCCCCCCCTCGTTCCTCGGCTCGAGGTAATCGACGAACTGTGCGCCGCGATCTTCGACAACACAGCTCCGATTCATTCAGGCAGGTGGGGTATGGCGACCCTTGAAGTATGCTTAGCCATGCTGGACTCGTCGCGCGAACGTCGCGAAGTTCAGCTCACCAAACAAATCAGCTTGCCGACCGGTCATTAGAACGTGCGAAATCCGGGTTTCGATCGCTATTGCGACACCTGCCCCGCGATTTGATCGGCAAGTTGGCCGAGCAGCCGGCTCATTGCCGCGACCTGGCCGTTCACGTCCGTGCCGTCCGGCCTGTCCGTCAGGTGGAAGTGGCGATTCGACATGGGCCGATCCTTCGCCGAATTGGACAGCGACCAACTACCATCGAACACGATGAGGCCCGCAGGATCGCGGTCAAATTCCAGCACATCGACGACGATCTGGGCAGTGTGGGGCGGTGCCGGCTCCTTCGGCAGGATTACGGTGCCGGCGGGAAGACGCCGATCGAGATCCTGGGTCAGGACGCGGCGCGCCATATCTCCGAACGGTGAGACCCACCGGTTCTGATCGCTTAGATCCATCTTTCCGGGGGCAGTTTCGCTAACGATCTCCGACCGGTCGAGGGCCGCCGGGATATGGACCGCGGCGACCCGCACTGGCCTGGAGGCGCCGGCCGTCGTCATGTGCCTCCCGGCGACCGGGTCGAGCGTGTAGTAATGCGTCGGTGGGGTCGAACCGCACCCCGCGACGAGCAGGACGAGGCCCAGCGCGGGAAGCCATTTCATCGCGGCGCTCATCTTCCCTCTAATAATTCTGTTGGATGACGGTCGAGATCGTTGGCCAGCGTGCGGACCGCGCGTGCCGCCCGGGTCATTTCTTCGAGCGTCTGTTGCAGGCTACCATTCTGTACCTTCGGACCGCCGGCCGCCATGCGTTTCACCGCCGCCGCTGCCGCATCGATGCTCGCCGCCGTGTGACGCAGGTCGCGAACGGTGTCGCGTATGGTTGTAACCGTCCGGTCGGCGTTCGCGATGGTGCGATGGGCGCCTTCCATCGTTTCCCGGGCCGCGACGACCGTCGGGGTGATCTGAGGACCGGCTTGCCGCACGATCTTGTCGATCTCCGCGGTCGCGGCACCGACATGCTTCAACGTCGCCTCGATATCGGGCGACGAGACCAGCTTCTTCACTTCGGCCGTGATCTCGCGGACATTCTCGCCGATCTGCGCCAAGGGGAGTTTTCCGATCGCGCTTACCACCTGCCCGATGCCGCCGCCCGTCGGCGCCACCGGAATTTCGGGATAGTGCCCGCTGGTATCGAGCGTCGCCGCCGTCGCATCGGGCTTCATGACCAATGCCACGTTCCAGCCCCCGATCAGCGGCGGGCTCTGTTCCAAGTCGGCGCGGAGACCATGCGCGACAAGCTCCGCCATGGCGGTTTTCATGACCGATGCCCAATTGCCACCCGCGGGTGTGACGGAACTGATATTGAGGCGCGTCGGATCGAGCATTAGGCGCACCGGCGTGGCGATCTTGCCATTCGCAGGATCGATCGACAGGCTCACGCGATCGATCTCGCCCACGACGAAGCCACGGAACGTCACCGGCGAGCCGACACGCAACGTCCCGACCGCACCCCCCGGGAACTTCACCTCATAGGGCAACTCCACCGCGAGATCGGGTGGCGCATCGCCCAGAACGCCGACAAAGTGCCGCCTTGGCTGGCCGCCTCCTGGTACCATGTCGATGCTCGGCCCCGAGACGATGGCCTTCAGGGAGGCGAGGTCCGATAAAGTCGGATGGGCGCCTACCAGATAGAAGATCGTATGCGTCAGCAGGTTCTTCTTCTCGAAATTGTCGATTTCGATGTCAGCAATTGCGTCCCGTCCGTCCTTCGACAGATGAACGCTGTTGACCTTGCCGATCTTGACCCCGCGATAGGTGACGCTGTTGTTGGGTGCGACGCCGGCGGCATCGCTGAACCGCACCGAAATATCGACGCCGGTGAAACTGATCTCGCGCACCAGGAGCCAGACGGCAATTCCGGCGGCGGCGACCGGAATCGCCCAAATCCAGCCGGGCCAGCGAGCCCGGCGAGTGACCGCCTCGGTGCGGCGAGGCCGATGGGTTTCGGGGCCAAGCTCGCTCATGGAGAGCTCGGGCGGGCAGCGTCCCACATCAGGCGCGGATCGAATATCCGGGACGCGACCATCGTCAGGGCCACCACGATCGCGAACGGCGTGATCGCGGTCATCGCGCGGGTACTGGCGATGGCACCGAACTGCAACAGCGGGACAAAGACGGCGATAGTATAGACATCGACATAGGACCAGCGCCCGATCTCGTCGATGACGCGATAAAGCTTGGTCCTGAAAAGCAGGCCCCGAGACGATCGCAGCCGAATTGAAATAACGAACCAGAGAAGGCTGATCAGTTTCAGGAATGGGATCGCGATACTGGTGCAAAAGACGAGAGCGGCGAGCGGCCAGAGATGCGCGTCGGCCAAATCCCTGATGCCGTCGATGATACGCCGCGGCACATCCTCGCCCAATTGTACGGTGAGGCTCATCGGGTAGGTGTTGGCTGGAAAATAGAGCGCAAGCCCGGCGATCGCCAACGCCACCGTGATGCGCTTCGTCTCGGGCTTCCTCGCGTAAAGCCGGGCGGCGCACCGGGGGCAATGCGAATGTTCGACGCTGGCGGGCACGACGAGGTCGCAGGCCGTGCAGGAGATGACGGGCTCCTCGCCCTCGGGCGGTTCCCGCTCCGGGGTGATGGCGCGCCAGACAGTGCGCTGGTCGAGCGTTGCCCGCGACAGCATCGCGAGGAAGGCAGCGCCAATGAAGGCATAGCCGCCGAGGCCGATCGCGACCGGCAGGTTCGCCTCGACCCGGCTATAGCCGACCGCCGAGCCGAGGAGAAACACATCCGGCATCGCCCAAAGATCGAGGGCCATCGCCCAGCGGAAGGCGCGGCCGAGCCAAGGTGGGCGGCCGCCAAACCGCACAC
Source organism: Allostellaceae bacterium (assembly GCA_050729815.1). Taxonomy (GTDB): domain Bacteria; phylum Pseudomonadota; class Alphaproteobacteria; order ATCC43930; family CGMCC-115725; genus JAATGI01. The sequence goes on along the minus strand of JBOHLV010000066.1, from coordinate 19,621 downwards.
AGATCAGGACCGTGCTCAAAAGTGCGAAACGCACGAAGGGCAGCACGATGACAAAGGCCGCCACCATGCCCGCGACGACCACCCAATGCTCGTTCCAGAGCGAGATCACGCCCGATCCAAGCTGTGTCTCGCGGTGCATACCCAGCATCGACACTCCGAGAAATGGCAGCAAATTGGCGGGAAGAAGCAAGATGAAGGTGGTCAGTGCGCAGGCGAGCGCGACCGATATGCTACGTCCGCCCGTGCGCTCCAGCGTGTTGTCGCACACGGGACAAACGGCGGATGCGCCGCGCTGAAGCGGGGGAATATCCAGAAGCGTGCCACAATCCGGGCATGCGAGGCTCATCTCGATCCGAAACCTGCCGTAACGTCGATCATTACCAATCGAGAAACGGGTATTCCAATAGGGCGGTTCCCGTTTACTTTGTTGCCGCAAAACGGCAGGCTTGAGGTAGCGAACTACCGGCCGCGCTTAACAGCCCGTTGACGAAGTGGCGATTTCGGATGGCGATTTGGGGCGGCGGCGGCGACGATGACGATCGCGGCGAATTCGCCGTCGACGACGGCGATCAGGACGAAAGCTGGTTTGGCGTCTGGTTGCGCGCGAAAATGAAGGGATATTTGGCCTCCGCGGCCTCTCCCGACGTTCCCTAACCGTGAAGCGCGCGCGCCAATCTTCCCTTCTGATCTGAGCGAACTACCTAGCCACGCAGGCATCCATGCGGCGGTTTCGGGATCGATGAATTCCCGCGCGAGCGGAATGCGACATTTCCGCCCGGCGCGTGTTGTCGGAATGAAAGGAGACTGTCCCGCGATGGATGTAGCGCGCCTGAAGGCATCAGACAGGGTCCGTCCCGGCATGCGCAGCCGCCTCATCATTCTGTTCCTGACATTGGGTACATTCAACGTCGCCGCCTGGATTTGGGCGCTGCTCAGTTTCCAAGCCTATCCCGTCCTACTGGGCACGGCGGTACTCGCCTGGACGTTCGGCCTGCGACATGCGGTTGACGCCGACCATATCGCCGCCATCGACAATGTGACGCGCAAGCTCATGCAGGCTGGGCAACGCCCCGTCGCGGTCGGGTTCTTCTTTTCGCTCGGCCATTCCACGATCGTGGTGCTCGCTTCTGTTGCCGTTGCCGCGACGGCGACCGCCTTCAAGAGCCAAATCGAAAGCTATCACGCCGTCGGCGGCGTTGTTGGAACCTGCGTGTCCGCCGCGTTCTTGCTGGCGATCGCGCTGGTTAATCTTGGCATTTTGGTGCGGCTCTATCGGACCTTCCGTGAGGTCAAAGCCGGCATGAAAGCCGCCGATGCGGAACTGGGCGATTTGCTGAGCCAGGGTGGGTTCCTGACGCCATTGTTGCGGCCCATGTTCCGCATCGTCACCCGAAGCTGGCATATGTATCCCATCGGGTTCCTGTTCGGCCTAGGCTTCGACACCGCGACCGAGATCGGTCTGCTCGGCATCGCGGCGGCCGAGGCGGCCAAAGGCCTTCCCATCTGGTCGATCCTGATCTTTCCCGCCTTGTTCACGGTCGGTATGTCGCTGATCGATTCCGTCGATAGCGTACTGATGCTCGGCGCCTATGGCTGGGCATTCGCGCGTCCGATCCGCAAGCTATACTACAACCTTACCATCACCTTTGTTTCGGTCGCGGTGGCGCTGCTGGTTGGCGGCATCGAAGCGCTAGGCCTCATCGGCGACCAACTCTCGCTCGGCGGCCCGTTCTGGGATGCGATCGGCGCCCTCAACGACAATTTTGGCAATATCGGATTCGTCATCATTGGCGTCTTCCTGGTCTCATGGGCCGTGTCCATCCTGGTCTATCGCGCCCGCGGCTACGACCGGCTGGGGAACGATTCGGCGGCTTAGACCAACAATCAGACCAACGCAAGAGTGCGCGCCTCCTTGCGCGTTCGCTGGATCCACGCCAGCCAATCGTCCAAACCCTCACCGGTGCGCGCCGAGAGCCGCAGGACTTCGATCGCCGGATTGACCGACTGGGCACGAGTGATGGCCCGCTCGACATCGAAATCTACATGCTCGACCAGGTCGATCTTGTTAACCAGCAGCAGTTGGGCCGCGCGGAACATGTGCGGATATTTGAGTGGCTTGTCGTCGCCTTCAGTAACGGACAGGATAGCGATCCGCTTGTGCTCGCCCAAATCGAAGAGAGCCGGGCAAACGAGATTGCCGACATTCTCGATGAACAGGACCGAGCCGGATGTCGGTTTCAACTCGGATACGCCCCGCGTGACCATCTCGGCGTCGAGGTGGCAGCCCTTGCCGGTGTTGATCTGCACAGCCCGCGCGCCGGCCGCGGCGACCCGGGTGCCGTCATTGTCCGTCGCCTGGTCGCCTTCGAGCACAAAGACTGGGCCTTGGTCCGCCATCCGCGCAATGGTGCGCTCCAACAGCAGCGTCTTGCCGGCGCCGGGCGCGCTCATCAGGTTCAGCGCCAGCACTTCCCTGCCCGCCAGCCACGCCCGATTGCGCTCCGCCGCGCGGTCGTTCTTCTCCAAGATACGAGCGTTAAGCTCGATGGTGCTGGTCGCGTGACGATCATCCTCGCCATGGATATTATCGTGACCGTGATCATGAGCGTGCGCGTGGCTGTGCCGCGTGCCATCGGCATGGACATGCTCATGGGCGCCGAGCTCGACGCGCCGGCCGCTTTCGAGGTCGGTCAAGGATACTTCGCCGCTGCCGCAGCCACAGCTTTCGCACATCACGTCGCCTCCTCAACTTCCATGCTTTTCAGGTTCAGCCGCTCGCCCGCTACCGTCACGATGTCGAAGGGCGCGCCTTGCGCCGCCGTCCCCTCCGCCACCAAGCCCAGGCAGAAGGTCAGCGCCTCTGCCGAGACGCAGCTCGCGGTGCCGATTTCGACGGTGATGCGGCGCACGCGCCGTCCAGCGGCGGTGTCATCGACCATCGCAACGATGCTTTCGGCGACCGCAAGTTCGTGCATGGCGTCCCCTAGCAGATCCGCGGCAATTGTTCGCCGACCAGCATATCGACGATGCGCTGGCCGCCGAAGCCCGTGCGCATGGTGACCCGCCCCGGCTCACCATTCTTGACCACACCGATTTCCGCCGCATCGCGTCCCAGCGGGTGGCGGCTCATAGCGGTGAGCGCCGCCTCCGCTTCGCGCGGTGGCACGATGAACACGGCCTTGCCCTCGTTGGCGAGATAGAGCGGATCGAGCCCCAATATCTCGCACACGCCGCGCACTTCGTCGTGCAGCGGCGTCGCTTCCTCCGCGATCTCGATGGCGATTTGCGACGCCAGCGCGATTTCGTTCAGCACCGTGGCGATGCCGCCACGCGTTGCGTCGCGAATGAAGCGCGTCTGCGGCGCGGCTTCCAGGACGGCAAAGATCAGCTCGTGGAGCGCGGCGCAATCGCTCTTGAGCTCGGTATCGAGCGCGAGGTCGCCGCGCGCCGCCAGGATGGCGGCGCCATGATCTCCCAACCGTCCGTTGACGATGACACGGTCGCCCGGTTGCGCCTGTGACGCCGCGAGCGCGATACCCTCGGCGATGACGCCAATGCCGGTGGTGGTGATGAAGACCTTGTCGCAGGCGCCCCTGGCGACGACCTTGGTGTCGCCAGTGACGATGGTCACGCCGGCCGCGCGCGCGGTTTCCGCCATCGATGCCGCGATCCGCCGCAGCAGATCGATGGCGGCGCCCTCCTCAACGATGAAGGCACATGCGAGATGGAGCGGCTTGGCGCCGCCGACGGCGAGATCGTTCACGGTGCCGCACACCGCCAGCTTGCCAATGTCGCCGCCGGGAAAGAACAGCGGATCGACCACATAGGAATCGGTGGTGAACGCCAGTCGGTCGCCGAGCCGCGACAGTGGGCGGAGATCGATGCGCGCCTGATCCTCCAGCGGCGCCAAGAGGGGGTTATCGAAGGCGCGCGCGAAGACATCGTCGATCAAATCCTTCATCGCCTTACCGCCGCCACCATGCGCCAGCGTCACGGTGGGGACGGTAACGCGGGCGAAGGCACGAGCCGGCGTGGTCGCGTTCATGCGCCGACCGTCTCGCGCTTGCGCGCGCCGCCATATCGGTAGTAGGCGGCGCAGGCGCCTTCCGAGGACACCATCAGCGCGCCGAGCGGCTTTTCGGGCGTGCATTGTGTGCCGAACACCTTGCACTGCCATGGCTTGATCGCACCCTTCAGTACCTCGCCGCATTGACACGATTTGGGATCGGCGATGCGGACATTGGGCACCGCGAATTTGCGCTCGGCATCGAAGGCGGCATAGGAGTCCCGAAAGCGAATCCCGGAATGGTCGATGGACCCCAATCCGCGCCACTCGAAGAAGGGACGCAGCTCATAGACTTGCATCACCGCCTGCAACGCCGGATGGTTGCCGTCCGGGGGCACGATCCGCGCATATTGGTTCTCGATCTCGCAGCGCCCGTCCGCGAGCTGTTTTAGCACCATCCAGATCGATTGCAGCACGTCAAGCGGTTCGAACCCGGCCACCACCAGTGGGCGGCGGTAATGGTCGGCGATGAAGCGATAGGGCGCGATGCCGGTGACCATCGAGACATGTCCGGGGCCAAGGAAACCGTCGATATGGAGGCCGGGGCTGTCGAGGATCGCCTTGATGGTCGGCACAATGGTGATGTGGTTGCAGAAGATTGAGAAGTTTCGTAACCCCTCGCACTCGGCCTGAAGCACCGTCAGTGCCGTCGAGGGCATGGTGGTCTCGAAGCCGATGCCGAAGAACACCACCTCGCGGTCGGGATTCTGGCGCGCCAGCGCCAGCGCATCCATCGGCGAATAGACCATGCGGATATCGGCGCCGTCGGCCTTGGCCTGCAGCAGCGACTTCCCCGACCCCGGTACGCGCATGGCGTCGCCGAAGGTGGTAAAGATCACCGCTGGCCGCTCCGCGATGGAGACGCAATCGTCGATGCGGCCCATCGGCAGCACGCAGACGGGGCAGCCGGGACCGTGCACCAACTCGATCTCGCTCGGCAACATGCCCTCGATGCCATAACGGAAGATGGAATGGGTGTGGCCGCCGCACACCTCCATGATCGCCAGCGGCCGCGTGGGCGCGATGGCGGCGAGCGTGCGGCGGATCTCGCGGATGAGCACCGCGGCCTTGTCTCGGTCGCGGAATTCGTCGGCATATTTCATGGCGCGCCTCCGGCCGAGCCGCGCGCATCCGCGAGCAGCGTATGAACCAGATCCCACAGAATGTGATAGGCGGCCACGTGACATTCCTGGATGCGATGCACCGATGATGTCTCGACCACCAGGCAATGCTCGACCAGGCCGCTGCTTTTCATTCGGCCGCCATCGCCGCCGGCAAGGCCGAAGGTGACGAGGCCGCGCTCCCGCGCCACCGCGAAGGCGGCGAGCAGGTTGGCCGAGTTGCCGCTGGTGGAAAAGCCGATGAGGCCGTCGCCGGCGCGCGCGTGGGCGATGAGATGGCGGGCGAAGATCTGGTCGAAGCCGACATCGTTGCCGATCGCCGAGATCATCGCGCGATCGGCGCCGAGATCGACTGCGGGCAGCGCCGGCCGGCCGGCGGTGATGGGGTGGAGAAATTCGACGGTAATATGCGACGCATCGCAACTCGAACCGCCATTGCCCATGGCGAATAATTTGCCACCGGACCGCCACATGTGTGCCATAGCCTGGGCGGCGGCGACCAACGCCCCGCCCTGCTCGGCGAAGAAGCGCATCGAGGCGGCGCGGGATTCTTCCGCCTTCGTCGCCACGGAGTCGAGCAGCGTGGCGGCCAACTGGTCGGGGTCCTGCGCCTGCCGGTTCAGGAATGGATAGAGCGCGGCGAGACCGGTATCGCTCATGACGATGCCACCGCCATGCCGGTCGGTTCCTCGAAGGCGCGTAATTCGTCCTGCATTTGCGCCAGTTCTTCGAGGATTTGCAGCGTCGCCATCGCTTCGGCCTCGTCGATGCGGCTCATGGCGAAACCGACATGAACCAGCACCCAATCGCCGACGCAGGCTTCGGGCGGATGGTCGTCATCGACGATGCATGCGATGTTGATGCGGCGCCGCACGCCACAGACATCGACGGTCGCCGTTAACTTTTCGGCGTCGTCGATGCGGATGATCCGTCCCGGGATACCTAGACACATGGTGCTTTTCTCCCAATCAGTTGGGCGGCGGCGATTGCCGCCTGACCGAGCGCGATGCCGCCATCGTTGGTGGGCACCTGCGCATGCGAAAGCACTGCAAGGCCGCTCGCGCGCAAACGCTCGATCACGCGTTCAAGCAGCAGCCGGTTCTGAAAGCAGCCGCCGGACAGTGCGATCGTGTAGGCGCCGTGGGCCGCGGCCAGTGCATGTGCCGTGTCCGCGACAGCCTCGGCGACACCGTTATGGAATCGCCGGGCGATACTGGCTGGGGGCACGCACGCCGCTAAATCTGCAAATAGCGCCGGCCAAAGGGGCGCGGCGTCGAGCCATTGTGGGCCACCGCCTTTCGCCTGGCGCAGCGCCAGGGAATAACCGGGTTCGGCGGCGGGAGCTGTTACCGCGAGGGCTTCCAACCGCGCTGCCGCTTCGCCTTCATAGGCTTGACGATCGAAGCAAAGGCCCAACGCCGCGGCCACCGCATCGAACAAGCGACCGCAGGAGGACGCGCGAGGCGCATTGATGCCTCCGGCGATCATGGCATCGAGCGTCGGCAACGGCTTCTCGGCAAGCCGCCGCACCGGGTCGAGATCGGAATAGGCCGAGCGAGCGGCGTCCCAGCCGAAGCTCTCGGCGATCTGGGCGTAGAGGTTGCGCCACGGTTCGCGCATGGCCTGCGCGCCGCCCGGTAGCGCGACCGGCGCGAGCGCCGCGATGCGGCGGAAGCCGCGATAATTCGCGAGCAAAAACTCGCCACCCCAAAACGTGCCGTCGTCGCCCCAGCCGATGCCGTCGAGCGCGATCCCGATAACGAGCGGCGCCGCAAGCGGATAGCCGTTTTCGGCGAGGCAGGAGGCGATATGCGCGTGGTGGTGTCGCACCTCGATGATGGGCGCGGCCATCGTCCGCCCCAACTTCGACGACAGATAGTCGGGATGGTTGTCGATGGCCACGGCACCGGGCCGATGGTCGAACAGCGCCGCGTAGAGCGAGAGATTACGGCGGTAATCGTCGAATGTGGCCGGATGCTCAAGGTCGCCCTGATGCTGCGAGAGAATGGCCTGGCCGTCCTTGACGAGACAGAAGGTCGCCTTGAGTTCGCCGCCCAGCGCGAGAACGTCCAGCGTGTTCTCGAAGCCCGCCGGTAAGGCGAGCGGCGCCGGCGCATAGCCGCGGGCGCGTCGCAGCAGGCGCGGCTTGCCGGCCATGAATCGGACCACGGAATCGTCGACGCGATTGGCGATGGCGCGGTCATGACTCAAGAAATGGGAGGCCACCGCGCTCAACGTTTGCATTGCCTCGGCGTCGTCGACGATCTGTGGGCTGTCGGATAAGTTGCCGCTGGTCATCACCAATGGCGTGTCGAAACCGTCGAGTAGCAGCACATGCAGCGGCGTCGTCGGCAGCATGAAGCCGAGCGTCCCAAGGCCAGGCGCGATGGCGTCGGGCAACGGCTCGCCGGCAACCGGAAGCAGAACGATGGGCGCCTGAGGTGACCGCAGCAGCCGCGCCGCTTCGTCCGACACAAGGCAATAGCGCTGGATCACCGCGAGGTCTCCGGCCATCAGCGCGAATGGCTTGCCTTCGCGCTGCTTGCCGACGCGAAGCCGTTCGACTGCGGCCTCGTTGGTCGCATCACAGCAAAGCTGGTAGCCGCCAAGCCCCTTGACCGCGACGATCTCGCCCGCGCGCAGCATCCCGATCGCGCCCGCGATGGCATCATCTTGTGCAGCCGCGCCGCCCGCGCCGTGCAGCACCACAACGGGGCCGCAATCAGGACAGGCGGTCGGCTCGGCATGGAAGCGGCGATTGGCTGGGTCGGCGTATTCCGCGGCACACGGCACGCACAGCGGGAAAGCCGCCATCGTGGTCCGCGTCCGGTCATAGGGAATGCCGCGGATGATGCTGAGACGCGGACCGCAATGGGTGCAGTTGGTCAGCGCGTAGCGATTACGCCGCGCGCCGGGGTCGCGGATCTCCGCGGCGCAGGCGTCGCAGATCGCTGCATCCGGCGTGACCTGGGTATGCGCGGCACCTGGCACGCTGTCGGCGATGACGAAGCCGCTTGGCAGCGCCAGATCGAGCCGCCGGACCTGAATCGCGTCGATCCGCGCGAGCGGCGGCGGATCGCGTTCCAGCATGCGGCGAAAAGAATCGAGCCGCGGCGGCGTGCCGGCGAGGCGAACGAGAACCCCCTCGGCATCGTTGCGAACATCGCCGTCGAGGCCGCAGGCACGCGCCATCCGCCACACCGTGGGGCGAAACCCGACACCCTGGACTCGGCCGCGCACACGTATCTCGACGGCTTCGCGCATCGGCACGCTACATTGAGCTAATGCGCAGATAGCGCCCGAAACTGCTCAAATTGGCGAAAAAAATCAGAAGGGCGATACCGATGAACGCAAGCCCGAACGACGCCGGAATCCACCACCACCGGATCATGTCACTTCTCCTCTCATTACGCCGCTTGCGCCGGACTGAGCCGCAGCTCGGCAACCAGCGACCGGATCATGGCAATGGCAGGCCCGATCGCGGCGGCGACCGGCGCGCTCAAGCCGATGCGGCCGTCCTCGCCGCCGCAATCGAGCGGTTCGCACGCCACCAGCAGCACGCGCCCGCAGCCTCCACCCAACGTGCCTATCAGTTGCATCACCTTGGCCGGATCGAGATCGTGTGCCGACAGCATCACTTCGCCCGATTCCAGCGGCGACGCCCTAGCCGCTTCCGGCTCGATCAGCGACAGCGTGCCCGGCACGTCGCCCCGCGCCGCGGCATCGACCAGCACCACGGCGTCGTACGCGTCCATCAGCGCATAAGTCAGGTCGATGCCGCGGATGCCGAAATCGACCACTGTAACGTCGGGCGGCAGCTCGGCGCGTGACAGGTGTTGCGCCACCTCGACACCGAACCCGTCGTCGCCCTGGAAGATATTGCCGATGCCGGCGACAAGAATGCCGCTCATACCCGTTCCTCCGCGACGCGCTCAATTTCCTCGGGCGCAAAGAAGAAGCGGTGGCCCGGCAGGCGTTCGACGCCGAATTCCCGGCCGGGATCGTCCTCCAGCACCACCGCGACATGAACGCGGTCTTCGAAGTCGCGCTCGATCGCCTCGATCACCGCAAGCTTGCCAGCGAGCGCCAAATCCATGATGTCGCCGCCCCGGCGCGGTTTGAGCCGCACGCGCTCGCCCACCGCCAAGGCGCCGCCGCCGGTTGCAAGGCTGACCAATTCCGGCTTTGGGCGGATCGCCGCACCGGGGGTCACGCTGCGCCAGGCGCCGTGTAACTTGCCCATCTCGGCGGGTGTCAGCGTCTCGAGCCGTGCCAGCAGACGCTGGGCGCGCGCGTCGCCGGAAACCATCTCACGCTTCTCGGCGTCGGTCATGGTGAGTACGCGCAGGATCAGGATCTCGTCGATTTCGGTGCCATCGAACAGGTCGGATTGGCTCTCCGGCGCGATCTTCGGATAATCATAAAGAATGATGGGCGCGGCGAGGAGCGCATCCGTGGTGCCGTCAGCGCCAACCAATATCGGCCAGCAGCCCTCGTTCACGCAGGTCCGCGCCGCGGTGGCCAGCGTCTCCGGCGGATCGGTCATCGAGACGAAGGCGCCGTCCGCGACCGTCAGCACCGCATGCGTGGAAGCCAGCGACAGCCTCGCCGCCAGATCGCGGCGCCCACAGTTCTCATCGGCGATGGCGGTGTGGTTCTCGACGCGAACCGAGAGTTTGTAGGTTCCGGCCGCCACGGATTCCGCCGAGAGAATGGCGCGCCCGCGCAGCGATTCGGTCTCGCGGACGATCAGCCCATGAATCGTGCCCGTGTCGTCGGCCAACGGCTCATAGCCAGTCGATGCGTCGAAGCCGAAATCGGCAACGGCCGGCTGATGGCAGAGCTGACCGAGCCGCGCTGACGGCAATTCCCATTCCCGGGGGACGGCTTCCTCCCAAGGCAGGAACGACCGCTCGCCGATCAGCAATTCCTCGACAACGGCGAAGGGCGGCGGAATCGCCACATCGAAATCTGACGCCGGCGCGGCGAGCCGGCCGATCTTGCGCGCCGCGATGTGCAGGAATCGCACCGCCGCGCCGACGCGGGTGCCGGCATCGCCGCGCACCAGGCACTCGCATTGCATGGACCAACGATCGCCGCCGCCGCGTTCGGCGTAGACCTTCGGAAACAGCCCGCCGAAGGTCCAGCGCTGCTGGTTCTTCAGCGCGGAGCGGCGATAGGGATAGAGGATATAGCCCTCGTAAAGAATGGCGTCGGCCACGGCACGGATATCCGGCGCGATCATTGCAGCGTCTCCGCCGGTTCGCCAGCGAGGAGGCGCTCCAGCGTCTGCTCGAAAGTGGGTACGCCGAACCTGCGTTTGGCACGATAGAGCTTGTCGAAGACCGCGCGATCGAGCCGCAGCCAGGCCGAATTGGGATAATATCGATCCATCATCGCCTGCCACACTGCTGCGGGCAGGCGATACGAGACGGCGTGCGACCAGGAAACCTGTTCGATCTGAAGGCGGTCCTCCGCGTCACGATAAAAGGTCGAACCGCTGAACAGGATGCTCAACGGTACATCGCCGCTTTCGATGCCGTGCAAATATTTCGTTGCGGCGAGATTGAAGTCGAAGCTGCACGGCACAAGGACGTCGAACGCCGTCCGCGCGCCAAGGGCCGGCACCGTCGCCGGCACCAGCGCCCAGAGGAAGCTTTTCAACGTCTCGCCCCAGCGCGCGGCCTCGCCGAACAAGTCGCTAAGAGTATCGTGCTCAAATGGGCCGTAGCCCCGGCGCATCGGCTCGATGCGGAACTGGCATTGGAGGCTGATGTTTTCGACCGGCGCCGACGCCGCGACCTCGAGCCGGAAACGCAGCATCGGCTGGACCGCGTAGCGCTCCGCCTCGACGCCGAGCATGGTGAAAGCGAGGTCAGGCATGGCCGGCAGTTCCTCGCGAGGGCACCGCGTTGGCATCGGTGAAATAAGCGCCGATGGCGTCCCACACCGCCGGGCCACCGGACAGGCCGTGCCATTGGCTGCGAATCACGCCCGTCAGGGCATAGCAATGATCGATCGAGAGGAGATACGCATCGCGCCGCCCGCGCACGCGGTCGATTGCCAGCGCCTCGACCTCCGGCTTGAGGTCGCGCAGTACATCGTTGATGCTAACCAGATCGTTCCAGCCAGGCGCGGCGCCAGCCGACTGCACGATGCCGGCGGGGCCGGGATAGAGTGCCCTGAGGCCGCGTTCGCCGCGCACCAGAAACGCCAAATCGATGGGAATCTGAAACGCGTCCCATTCGGCGTCGCTGAGATGCAAAGACCCGAGTTTTTCTTTGCGTGGCGCCACCGCGCGGAACTCCGGATTGTCGCCATCGAACGCTTTGAGGCACTGGCTACAGGCGCAGCGCAGTTCTCCGCTGTTCAATTCGAGCAGATGAGCATGCGTGGCGGGAAGGCTGGCGCGGCAGAGTTCACAACGCTCAGGCGGCGGATAGACGAAGCGGCGCAGCGTGAACACCGCGGGCCGAGCAACCGTTCCAGCATTGGTAGCGACATGGCTCATGGTTCACGCGACCGCAACCGCGAGCACGGGTGCGCCGACACCCGTCCGGTCGATGGCGATATCGTCGAGGTCGGGCGCGGCGTCGAGCAGCGTGCCGCCAAGCTCCTGGCACAGCGAATCCCAATGGCGTGGGCCGGGATCGACAGCGATGCGGGCGATGCCGTCCGACACCGACACCAGCCTGACGTCGATATCGGGAAAGCGCGGACGCAATGCCGTCAACACGGCATCGATGCGCGCCTCGGCGCTTTCGGGATGCAACCCATGGAGGAGCAGCACCGCCTTGACCTGCTCGTCGCGGCCCAGCTCGGCATAGAGCGCTCGGCCGTCGTCGCTGGCCGACAGTCGGACGGCGATCTTGGCCAGCGCCAGTCCGTGCAGATCGATGGCGACTTGCAACAACTCGCGGGCCAATTCGCGCGTGCGCGAATCCTGTCCGCTTGTCAACTCTTGCACCAATTCATCGATCCGCCGCAACGCATCCTCGACGCCGGTGCGCGCCGCCGCCGCGCTCATTCAGGGTCCTTATGCGCGCTGGCGCCGAACATCGGCTGATGTAGAGTCTTCAGGGTCTTGCCGCCGCCCACATACATGTGCACGCCGCATGGCAAGCACGGATCGAAGCTGCGCACGGTGCGCATAATGTCGATGCCCTTGAAATTGTCGGGCCCGTTCTCCTCGAAGATCGGACAGCCCTGTACCGCGTCCTCATACGGGCCGGGAGTGCCATAGATGTCCCGCGGGTTGGCGTTCCATGGCGTCGGCGGATAGGGATGATAGTTGGCGATCTTGCCATCGCGGATGACGAGATGATGTGATAACACGCCGCGCACTGCTTCATGGAAGCCGCAACCGATCGCCTCGTCGGGAACCTTGAACTCGGTCCAGGTCTTGGTGCGGCCACCTTGCACTTCGGCGAACGCCTTTTCCACGAAGAACATCGCCATTGCCGCGCAATAGGCCTGGAAGTAGGTGCGGGCGCGATCGCGCTCGATCGTGTTGCTCCATTGCGGCACTTTCCATTCCAGATCCATCTCCGGCTTCAGCGCCGTCTTGGGGAGATGGATTTGCACGCTGCTGCCGGTTGCCTTGACGAAACCGACATCGACAAGGCCGGCCAGCGCCGTCGACCACAGCCGGGCAATGGCTCCGCCGCCGGTATCGAGAGCGAGATGATCGCCAGTGCGCTTATCGAGCCAGCGCGGACTCATTACCCAGGAATAATTGCCGTTGAAGTCGCGTTTCTGCGGCCGCGGCACCGTGGTCTGGTTCCACGGATGGTTCTGATCGATCGCGTTGCCCAACGGGTCCTGCTTGACAAAGGTCTCGCGATTGTCCCAGCCATCGTAAAAAGAACTGCCCAGCAGGATCCGGATCTGCAGATTGATGTCGACCAAGTCGGTGGTGACGAGCTTGCCGTCCACGACCACGCCCGGCGTGACGAACATCTTGCGGCCCCAGTTCGTCATGGTGCGATAGTTGTAATCGCAATGATCCGCATCCTGGTACGCGCCCCAGCAGCCCAGCAGGATGCGGCGCTGCCCTACTTTCTCGTAACCCGGCATGGCCTCGTAGAAGAAGTCGAAGAGATCATCGTGCAGCGGCACGGATTTTTTCATGAATTCGATGTAGCGCATCAGCCGGACCAGGTACTCGCTGAAGAGTTGCACCGAGGGCACGGTGCCAACGCCGCCCGGATACATGGTCGAGGGATGAACGTGCCGGCCCTCCATCAGGCAGAACATCTCGCGCGTATAGCGGCTGACATGCAGCGTCTCGCGATAGAATTCGCCGGTGAAGGGATTGAGCGCCGTCATGATCTCGGCGATGGTCTTGTAGCCGTGATCCTCGGCATGCCGCGCCGGGGTCTTCGTCGCTTTCTCCCAAACGCCGGGATTGGTTTCGCGCACCATCTGCTCACAAAAATCGACGCCGACCAGATTGTCCTGGAAGATGTTGTGGTCGAACATATATTCGGCCGCTTCGCCGAGGTTGGTGATCCATTCGGCGATCGCGGGTGGGCGGATGCCATAGGCCATGTTCTGCGCATAGATCGAGCAAACGGCGTGGTTGTCGCCGCAGATGCCGCAAATGCGGCTGGTGATGAAATGAGCGTCGCGCGGGTCCTTGCCCTTCATGAAAACGCTGTAGCCGCGGAAGATCGAGGAAGTGCTGTAGCACTCCGCAACCTCACGATTCTGAAAATCGATTTTGGTGTAGATGCCGAGGCTGCCGACGATCCGCGTGATCGGATCCCAGTTCATTTCCACGAGATTGGGCTTGCTGGTCTTGACGGCGGGCCTGGTGACGCTCTCGACGTTGGGCATTATGGAATTCCTCGCTTGCTGCCTATTGCGCGCGATATCCCGTGGTGAGCCTCGGATGGTTGTGCCGCCACTTGGGTTCTTTGTTGAGCGTATGGTTGGTGATCTTGCGCAGGTTGCGGATCAGCATGCCGTAGGGCGCGATGAGCTGAGACGACACGGTGGCGCCGGGCGGCTCGTCCATGAACGGCATGAACTTGTCGGGGAAGCCTGGCATGGTGCAGCCGATGCAGATGCCGCCGACATTGGGACAGCCGCCGATGCCAGCCATCCAGCCGCGCTTCGGCACGTTGCAGTTCACCACCGGGCCCCAGCAGCCCAACTTCACCAGGCATTTGCGGGAGCCGTACTCCTCCGCGAAGCTGTGGGTCTCGTAATAGGCGGCGCGATCGCAGCCTTCATGCACCGTCTGCCCGAACAGCCAATGCGGCCGGCCCAGCTCGTCGATGGGAATGATCGGGGCGAGGCCGGCCATCATGCGCAGCAGATAGAGCAGCGTCTCCATGAAATTATCGGGCTGTACCGGGCAGCCGGGCACGTTGACGATGGGATAGCCGGCCTTCGACTTCCAATCGTGGCCGAGGAAGTCCATCAGCCCCATGCAACCGGTCGGATTGCCCTGCATGGCATGAATGCCGCCGAAGGTGGCGCAGGTGCCGGCGGCAACAAAGGCGAGCGCGTTGGGCGCCAGCCGTTCGATCCATTCGGTGGTCTTGATCGGGCGGCTGGTGTCGCCGTTCTCGTACCCGAACGCCGCCCAATATCCTTCACCGCTGAGATGCTCGTTGGGGATCGAGCCTTCCACAACCACGACATAATTCTCAAGCTCACCCCGGGTTGCCTTGAAAAACGGCTCGAGGAATTCGGCACCAACCTCCTTCGCCAGGCACGGATTGTGGAGATGGACCTTCGGCAAGCCCGGAATGGCGCCGAGGACGACGTCCTCTATGCTGGGATTGGTGGCGGCCGTAATGGAGACGCTGTCGCCGTCGCAGCCCAGACCCTGGGTGATCCAGAGGATGTGAACTTCTTTGACCTTCGGATCCGGAATGAGGCCCTTTTTCACCGGGGGATTGGCGTCGGGGCGTGCATTCGGCATCGCGGTTTCCTCGCTTGCGGCCCCCTTGTTGGACAGGCTCGGCCGCCCTTACTCGGGTTTTTGCAACCCGCGGCAATCACCCGATTCAAGTCTATTCAGCCGGGAATGGTTCCAAATTTTTTGCGGAGTTGAGACTAAAGTTGGCTGATGGTGTGCGGCGATCCCGTTTGCCTTGTCATCGGCGCCAACGAAGATGCTTAACAACGCGCCTCGCTGAACGCGACCGTCAATTATCAGATCGCGCGTCGCTCCGACGATTTCGTCATGCCGAGGAGCGGAGAGCAGCTTCGCACACATAATTCGAGGCGATCGAAAGCTGGGCTAGAACTGCGCTGCCATGTGCTCTGCCATGGCCTTGTGGTGTTGTAGCACCGGCAGCGCCAGCTTGCACAGCTCGCGCAACGAGGTATCGTCGCCGTGGTCGCGGTAATGCTCTACCAGCGTAATCGCGACGCCATGCACGTCGTTTTGCTGCGCGACATATCGCTCGTCGAAATTCTCGTCGCCGGCACCGTCGAGGTCATCGAGCAGGATCTGGAACAGGGCGTTGGGTTTGCTGGGTAGCGTCATGGGATCGTTCATTGCGCCCACCAACGACTTCAGTTCCTCGGTGGTCTTACTGTGATCGGCGATCATCTGTTGGGCAAAATGCTTGACGTCCTTGCGCCGCGACCGCTTCAGGGCGATGTCCGCCGCCTCCCGCTCGTACATATCGGTCATCGCCACCATATCGACTGCGACGTGACGGAGGCTAGTGCCTTGGCCGCCCAGCCGCCGATGGTATCGCGCGCCGCGCTGACGGTTTCGGATTTGCTCCCGGGTGAAGGTCCGTTTCGCGCCTCGGTCATGGCGCATCTCAAAACTAGGTTTGTGTCTTGGGAACAAGGTGGCAAGGCAGACGGTTCCGCGATTTAGTTGGCCGCCGCTTCTATCTCCCCCGGGTTATGCATGCGTTAATCATCCGGCTAATGCGACGCCGATCGTGTCCGCGCGGCAGTCAGTCTGCGGTCCGACAATTCCGGATCGTCGGCGGCGCGTGCCAAGGTGAGCGCGGCGACCATCGTCGCGACAATGGCCAGCGCCTCGTCTTCGGATTTGAGGCGGCCCGGCATCAGGCTGGCAATCTGTTTCGTGGTCGTGGTCGCCCGTATGGCGTCCGTAAACTATGTCGGATCGCGGCGCCCTGACGCGGAATTTCCCTCGCCAGAGCGCCATCACGCAGCCATCGCCGCGCCCGATCGTTCGCGGAGGGTGCCGGATAGTGTTCGCGCACGAACCCTGAAGTAGCTGATTTTAACCCCCATTTGCTCGTGTGGTGATTACTCGGTGATTGCTGGAACTCGGAACGCGCTCCGTCGTCGGAGGCATAGGTCACGCCAGGGCCGGTTCGAGCCGCTTACAAAAAAACTGAATTCATCGACAGAGTTCGACCCTAACGAGAATCGGCGACGCGCTTGAGGGTGGGCAGTCATGGACTTGAATGGGGAAGGGAGCTAACCTCTTCCTTCCTCGCGAGGGAAATATCCTGTGTCATACACGCGAGAATCGGATGGCACTGATGACATCGCGCGGACCGGGGGGGGTATCCATGAGATTGGTCCAGGCAATCGCGGCGAGCTTGCTTCTGCTCATGGCCGGCGCCGTTGGCGCCTCGGCGCAATCGCCGGGTAAGATCTATCGGGTTGGTCTGCTTTTTGTCGGCCCGATGGGATCATCGATCCTCGGTCCGGCTATTCCTCGGTTCTTCGCCAAACGTGGCTTCGTCCCCGGCAAGAACCTCATGCTGGAAAAGATGCCGGCCGGTGGTCATCTTGACCGCCTGCCGAAGCTGGTCGCCAAATTGGTGGCGGACAAGGTGCAGGTCATCATCACTGCCGGCTACCCGGCGGCGCTCGCGGCCAAGAAGTATGACCACGGTATCCCGGTCGTGGTCGTTGGCGCCGGCAATCCGGTTGCCACGGGCCTCGCCGCAAGCCTCGTCCATCCGGGTGGTGATCTCACCGGGATTTCGGAGGAATCAACGACGCTGTCGGCGAAGCGGCTCGAAATCCTGAAGGAAGCGCTGCCGCAGCTCAATACCGTGGCGGTATTGTGGAACGCCGACGATCCGGCGATGACGCTGCGCTATCAATCGACGCTCATCGAGGGCAAGAAGCTCGGCATTAAGATCGTACCGCTCGGCGTGCGGGCGCCGCATGATTTCCGCGGCGCTTTCGCGGCGCTGGTCGCCCATCCGCCCGACGCGATGCTGATGGTACTCGATGCCCTGACGTCGGGATACAGCCGCCACATTTTTGCCTTCGCAACCGCGCATCGGCTGCCGGTAATCTACGAACAGGCCTGGCTGGTGCAAGACGGCGGGCTGATGTCCTATGGCCCCAACATGAAGTCGGAGTTTGACCGCGTGGTCGATCTCGCGGTCCGCATCCTCAAGGGCGCGAAGCCGGCCAACCTGCCGCTCGAACTGCCGACCCGGTTCACATTCGCGGTCAATCTCAAGACCGCGAAGGCCCTGGGCTTGACGATCCCGGACGATGTCATGATGCGCGCGGACGACGTCGTGGAATGAGCGAACCGCCGACCGCGCCCTTCAAGCCAAGGCGTCCGCTGTTCTGGAAATATTTCGCGGTGCTGTTCGTCGCCGTGGTGGTGCCGTTGCTAATCGGGGAGCTGAGCTCCGCCTGGTTCTCCTATCGCGACGAGCGCGCCGCGATGAGCCTGAGGCTCAAGGCCGAGGCCAAGACGGCTGCCGCCAAGAGCGAAGCCTTTCTCGACAACATTCGCAACCAGTTGGAATGGACGGTCGAGATGTCGTGGGCGGCCGGTTCCGAGCAACGTCATCGCCTTGACGTGCTACGCATGCTGCTCCGCGCGCCGGCCGTCACCGATGTCACCGAGGTGGACGGCAAGGGAATCGAGCGGTTGCGCATCTCGCGGGTCTATCCCGACGTCATCGACAGCGGGATCGATCATTCCCACGACCGTGCCTTCCTCGGCGCCCGCGCGAGGCGGGTCTGGTACGGACCGGTGACGCTGCATGACGGCTCCGAGCCCTATATGAAGATCGCCGTCGCCGGAAATCGACCCAGCGTCGGCATCACCATCGCGGACATCAATCTGAAGCTCATCTGGGACGTTATCTCGGCGATCCATATCGGCAGGACCGGCGATGCCTTCATCCTCGATTCCACGGGTGGGCTGATCGCCCATCCCGATCTTAACCTCGTTCTGCGCGGCAATGATCCGGCGTCGATGGCGGTGCTGCGACGGTTGCGCGCGGCGACCCGGGCCGCCAACGGCAATGCCGCGATCGCGCGCGATTTGGAGGGACGCACGGTGCTGGTCGCGACCGCCGCAATCCCGGGGCCGGGCTGGACAGCCTATGTCGAGGAGCCGGTCGCCGAGGCTTTCGCGCCGATCCGGGCGGCGTTGTGGCGGACCGGCTTTCTGCTGCTCGCCGGCGCTGCCTTTGCCGCGCTGCTCGCCTTCGGCCTGGCGCGCCGAATGGTGGGGCCGATCCGGTTGCTGGAGGAGGGCGCGGCACGCATCGGAGCGGGCCAGTTCGACCAGCAGATCGAGATCGCGAGCGGCGACGAGCTTGAAGGTCTGGCACGGCGCGTCAATCAGATGGCCGGCGAACTGGCGCTGTCCCAGGAGCGCTCGGAACGGATCGCGCGGCTAAAGCGGTTCCTCGCCCCGCAAGTGGCCGATCTGGTCGAGCAATCGGGGCAGGACAACATGCTCGACGGCCGCCGCGCGGAGGTCGTCGTGGTGTTCTGCGACCTGCGCAACTTCACCGCCTTCTCGGCCAAGGCCGAGCCGGAGGAGATCATGAGCGTGCTCGCCGAATATTACGAGGCGCTCGGTGCCGTCATCATGCGCTTCGAAGCGACGTTGACCTGTTTCTCGGGTGACGGGTTGATGCTTCTTCTGAATGCGCCGGTGCCGTGCCCCGATCAGCCGACGCTGCGCGGTGTCCGGATGGCGATCGAGCTGCAGAACGCGGTGCAATCGCTGATCGTCGGCTGGCGCGCTCGCGGCCATGCTATCGGCTTCGGCGTCGGGCTGGCGCGGGGGGAGGCCACGGTGGGCCGCATCGGCTATGAAGGCCGGCAGGATTACACCGCCATCGGCAGCGTGACCAATCTCGCATCGCGCCTCTGCGCGGCGGCTTTGGATGGCCAAATTCTGATCGACATCGGCACCGCCGCCGATATCCGCGAGACGGTGTCGATTGCGGCGCTCGGGACCCGCGCGTTAAAAGGGTTCGAGCGCGAGGTCTCGGTCTTTGCCGTGGATCGAGGCGGTCAACCCGGGGAAGCTTTCGCGGCGGAATAGCGGCGTTCAAACCGCCATCCGGCGAAAAGCTGCCTGGCCGCCTTCGTTGAGGGTTTGCGGACATAGCCCGGCCAGCCGAATGCTGGAGCCGTGCCGATGCTGGCCGGGCTGTGTCGGCAAAGCGCCGATGAAGGAAACCGCGGGAAGGGTTGCTGAATTTTT
>JBOHLV010000065.1:0-8710 GCA_050729815.1 Allostellaceae bacterium | reverse complement strand
GCGATTGGGCGTCACCCTGCAACTTAATTCCCTGTAATAATGGTGAAGCTCGATGCCGAATAGCGGAAATCGCGAGGCCATCATGGATAACTGGCATGATTTTCTGATGGCCGAGGCCGGCGCCGGTGCGGCGCTTGCCGGTCTCGTCTTTGTGGCGATCTCGATCAATTTGACGAAGGTGCTCGAGAACTGCGCGATCTCCGGCCGCGCATTCGAGGCGCTGGCGGAGCTGTGCTGTTGATCGAGATTCTGCGTTGAAAGTGGTTGGCGCGGTGGTGGGTGTGCTAAGATGGCGCAACGTGACGCAGTGAGGGAGAAAGCCATGTTCATCCGCAACGCGTGGTATATCGCGGCCTGGGCAGACGAGCTGACCGACAAGCCATTGGCCCGGCGCATCCTCGACGAGCCGGTGGTGTTGTTCCGCGACCGCGCCGGGCATGCGGCGGCGATCGCGGATCGCTGTTGTCATCGCGGCACGCCGCTGTCGTTGGGCGAGGTGGTGGAGCAGGGCCTCCAATGCGGCTATCATGGCATGGTGTTCGACGGCACCGGGAAATGCGTCCACATCCCCGGCCAGGACCGGATTCCGGGAAAGGCGGCGGTGCCGTCCTATCCGCTCGTCGAGCGCGATCATTTCCTCTGGATTTGGATGGGCGCTGCTGCCCAGGCCGATCCGGCACGGATTCCCGATGCCTCCTACCACAATGATCCGGAATGGCCCGAGCGGCACGGCCGGCTGCAAATTGCCGGCAGCTATCTCTTGATGGTCGACAATCTGATGGACCTGACCCATCTCGGCTATGTCCATCGGCGCACCATCGGCGGCAACCCGTCGCAGCACGTCGATGCCAAGATGGAGACGGTGCTGACAGAGGTCGGTCTTTGCTTCACCCGCTGGATGCTCGATTCGCCGCCGCCGCCGACTTATGTGCGCGCCTATGGCTTCAAGGGCCGCATCGATCGCTGGCAGGAATTCAATTGGGTCGCGCCGTCCAACGTGCTGCAATGGAACGGCGCCAAGGATGCCGGTACCGGCGCCTATGAAGGCAACCGCGATGGCGGCTTTCAGTTCAGGGTGTTTCACGGCCTGACGCCCGAGACCGAGACGAGTTGCCATTATTATTTCGCCACCGCTAATCATTGGGCGCCGCGATACGATGCCGCTTCGGACCAGTTCTTCCGCGAAAGCCGCGAGACCTTCCTCGAGGACAAGACCGTGATCGACGGGCAGCAGGCGCGGCTCAGCGAGTTCGGCGAGGATTGGCTCGTGGACATCGTCTCCGACGCGACGCGGGTGCGGATGCGCCGCATCCTCGACCACATGCTGGCCGACGAGCAAAAGCTCGCGGCGGAATAACGATCAAAGGCGGGAGGAAGCCATGTTCGTACGGAACGCTTGGTACATCGCGGCTTGGGACGATGAGCTGACCGACCAGCCGCTGGCACGCCGGATTCTGGGCGAGCCGGTGGTGCTGTTCCGCGACCGTGCCGGCAAGGCGGCGGCGATCGCGGATCGCTGCTGCCATCGCGGGACGCCGCTATCGCTCGGCGAGGTGGTGGAGCAGGGTTTGCAATGCGGCTATCACGGCATGGTGTTCGACGGCACGGGCAAATGCGTCCACATTCCGGGACAGGACAAGATTCCAGACAAGGCCCGCGTGCCGTCCTATCCCATTGTCGAGCGCGATCGCTTTATCTGGATCTGGATGGGCGAGGCGGCGCTCGCCGATCCCGCGCGCATCGTCGATGTGCCGTGGCACCGCGACACCGAATATTGGGGCCATCGCCACGCCGTCATCCCGATCGCGGGCAGCTATCTCCTCGAACTCGACAATCTGATGGACCTGACCCATCTCGGTTATATCCATAAGCGCACCGTCGGCGGCAACCCCGCCGCCCATGTCGATGCCAAGATGGAGACGACGCGGACCCAGGGAGGCATCCGCTTTACCCGCTGGATGCTGGATTCGGTGCCGCCGCCGACCTATGTCGCCGCCTGGGGCTTCGAGGGCCGGGTCGATCGCTGGCAGGAATTCGAATGGGTTGCGCCCCATACGGTGCTGCAATGGACCGGTGCGAAGGATGCGGGGCAGGGCGCGTACCAAGGCCAGCGCGACGGCGGGTTTCAGTTTCGCCTCGTCCACAGCCTGACCCCGGTAACCGAAACGAGCTGTCTCTACTACTGGGCATCCTCGATCGGCTTCAGGCCGCAGGACGCCAAGGCGAACGATGATTTCGCCCACGCCCTCGCGATGACTTTCGACGAGGACAAGGCCGTGGTCGAGGAGCAGCAGCGCCGCATCGAAGAATTCGGCGAAGACGGGCTGGTCGATATCGTCTCCGACGCGACGCGGGTGCGGATGCGCCGCATCCTCGAGGATATGATCACCAACGAACGAAAGCTCGCCGCGGAGTAGCTACTCCGCCAGGGCTTTCCGGTCGCCTTCGTCGAATTCATAGGTCGCGCTGCAGAATTCGCAGGTGACGATGATGCGGCCGTCGACCACCATCTCGTCGAGCGCGTCCGACGGCAGCGCGCGCAGCACGCGCTCCACCCGCGCCCGTGAGCAGCGGCATTGCGCAATGAGTTCGCGCGGTTTCTGCGCGCGCACGCCCGGCTCCTGGAACAGGCGATAGAGCAGCCGGTCGGGGGCAAGCCCGGCGTCGGTCAGCTCGCTATCGCTGCATGAACTCATCAGCACCACGGCCTCGCGCCACAGTTCGTCATCCTCCTCCGGCGTCGCCGCGGCATCGGGCAGGCGCTCGATCATCAGGGCGCCGCCGCGCCAATGGCCGTCCGCACCCCGCCGGGCGGCGAGCTTCAAGCCCGCCTGGACCTGTTCCGACTGGCGAAAATAGTGATGTGCGCAATCGGTGAGGGTCGAGCCGACCAGTTCAACGAGGCCCTGATAGCGCTCAGTATCCTCGCCCTGATCGACCGTGAAGGCGAGATAGCCGGCGCCCAAGAGGCTCGGCACCGCGCCCTTCGCCGGGCTCGCCGAGCGCAGACGCTCGTCGTCGAACTGGGCATAGGCGCGCATCTGGCCCTTTGCTGTGATGTCGGCGACGAGGAGCCGCACTGGCCCGTCGCCCTTCGTCTGCAAGGTGAAGATGCCGTCATATTTCAAGGCGCGCGCCAGCGCGGCCGCCAGCACGATCGCCTGGCCCAGCATTTCGGCGACCGGCTCGGGATAGGCGTGCTGGCCGAGAATGTGGTCGAGCAGCGGTCCGACGCGCACGAGCCGGCCCTTAAGCCGCGTCTCGCCAATGGTGAAGGGCTGAACGAGATCGTCACGCATCGCCATGTACTTCATTGGGCATTGAATGCGATGCTGTCAACCGGCACCCTTAATCATGCCGGCCGCAGCAGCACGGGCTTCACCCGTTTGAGGCGAAGGGAATTCGAGACGACGAAGATGCTCGAGAGGCTCATCGCCCCGGCCGCCACCATTGGATTCAACAATACGCCTGTGAGCGGATAAAGCGCGCCGGCCGCCAGCGGGATCAAGAGGACGTTATAGGCATAGGCCCAGAAGAAATTACCCCGGATGGTTCGCAGCGTCCGCTTCGACAGGTTGAGAGCATTGGCGATGCCGCCGAGATCGCCCGACCCCAGAATGACATCGCCGGCTTCGACCGCAATGTCCGTCCCCGTGCCGATCGCGATGCCGACATCGGCCTGTGCCAGCGCCGGCGCGTCGTTGATGCCGTCGCCAACGAAGGCGACCTTGCGCCCCTCCTGTTGGAGGCGCATCACCTCCCGCGCCTTCTGGTCCGGGAGCAGCTCGACCAGCACGGTATCGATCCCGAGGGAGGCGGCGATGGCTTCCGCCGTGCGGCGATTGTCGCCCGTCAGCATCGCGACCTTGAGCCCGAGATCGTGGAGCGCCGCCACCGCGGCGCGCGCGCCGTCCTTCGGCGGATCGGCGACCGCGATCACCGCCGCAAGCGTGCCGTCGAGCGCGGCATAGATCGGGGTCTTCGCTGCCGCGACCAGCGGCTGGATCACGGCCGTAGCGGGCATCAGCGAAATACCGAGCTTCGCCATATAGCGATCGGCGCCGATATGGAGCGTGCGGCCGGCGAATTCGGCCGCGATGCCATAGCCCGGCTCGGCCTGAAATGTGTCGAGCGCGGGCAGCGCGAGGTTCTTGGCTGCCGCGGCCTCGACGATTGCGCGGGCGATGGGATGCTCGCTCTTCGCCTCCGCGGCGGCGACGGCCGCCAGCAACTCATCCGCACTGAGGTCCCGCGAACCGTCGAGCCGGATCATGTCGGTGAGATCGGGACGCCCGAGGGTCAGGGTGCCGGTCTTGTCGAGGATCACGGTATCGATTTTGGCCAGCGTCTCGAGCGCGGTGCCGCGGCGGAACAACACGCCCATCTCGGCCCCTTTGCCGGTGCCGACCATGATCGCCGTCGGTGTCGCGAGGCCCATCGCGCACGGGCAGGCGATCAGCAGCACCGACACCGCCGCGACGAAGGCGAAGCTCAAGGCGGGCGCCGGCCCCACGATCAACCAGATGACGAAGGTGAGCGCCGCGAGGCCTATCACCACCGGCACGAACACCATGGCGATCCGATCGGCCAGTTTTTGGATTTCGGGCTTGGTCGCCTGCGCCCCTTCGACCATCTTGATGATGCTGGCGAGAACCGTGTCCGTGCCGGTCTTCGTCACGACGAAACGGAAGGCGCCGGTCTGGTTGAGGGTGCCACCTACGATCGTGGCGCCGACGCTTTTCTCCACCGGCACCGGCTCACCAGTGATCATCGACTCATCGACGAAGGACGCACCCTCCGTCACGCGACCGTCGACCGGTAGCCGCGACCCCGGCCGGACCTGGATGAGATCGCCGATCTTGACCTGATCGATCGGGATCTCGGTCTCACGGCCGTCGACGATCACGGTCGCCGTCTTGGCTTGTAGTTGCCCCAGCTTCCTGATTGCGACCGAGGTGCGCCCCCGCGCAATCGCCTCCAGCAAGCGGCCGAGAAGGATAAGGGTGATGATGACGCCCGCCGCGTCGAAATAGGTGGTCGCGCTTCCCTGAGGGAAGATTACGGGAACGGCCAGCGCCAGCACGGAATAGAAGAAGGCCGCGCTCGATCCCAGCATGACGAGGCTGTCCATCCCAGGCGACAAATGCCGGAGTTCCACCCAGCCGCTCCGATAGAAACGCCGGCCGGCCCAGAACTGCACGGGAATCGCCAACAGCAGCTCCACGATCTCCCAGCCGCGCGTGGGCAGAAGCGACCGCATGCCGCCAGCGACGCCGGGGAGAAGCGTCGCCATGACGATGATGAACAACGGCACCGTGAACAGCGCCGCCACGATGAGATCTCGACGCAGGTCGTGAATCTCTTCCTCGTGTGCGTCCGCTTCGGCCGACGCGCTGCCGGCGCCACGATCGAGCCGCGTCGCCGCGTAACCGGCCCGCGCAACGGCGGCGGCGATGTCGTCGAAGCGCGCCTCGTTATCGGCGAGGTCGATATGGGCGCGCTCCGTGGCGAGATTGACGCTCACCGAGACGACGCCCGGGACCTTCCCGATCGCGCGCTCTACCCGCCCGACGCAACTGGCGCAGGTCATGCCGTCAACACGAAACGTCAATTCGTCCGCCATGGGCTGCAACCTCAGCGACGATACTTCAGATATTCCATCAGCTCATCGACCAGTGCATCGGCGTCGCCGCGCTGTGCCGCGCTCACCACATGGTTCCGCAAATGACTACGTAAGACCAGTTCGCCGGTCTTGCTGATGGCCCCTTCGACGGCACGCAACTGTTTGAGGACGTCGACGCAATAGACGTCATCCTTTTCCAGCATCTTGAGCACGCCTTCAATATGCCCCCTGACCGAGAGCAGGCGGCGACGGGCATCCTCCCGAACGCCGGCGTCAAGATGGAGATGACCGGCATGGTTCGACCTGGCGGCGGCGGCAGCGGTCACTCGACGGCTCCGAGTTCATAGCCTTCCGCGGCGATGGCGGCAGTGAGCGCCTCGATCGTGGGCGCGCCCTCGATCACCGCTTCGCCGTGCTCCGCGTTGACCTCGACAACCCGGCTCACCCCGTGAACCGATTCGAGGGCGGTTCGTACCGCCCGCTCGCAATGGCCGCAGGTCATGCCCGATAGGTGGAGCTTCATCAATCTTCTCCAAGGTGATCCCACCCGGGCTGGGGTGGGGTGTGCTGTGGATGTAAGGTGCGATGCCGTCCCTGTCAATCCCGGTCCCGGCCGGATGGTGAAAACGCTTTGAAGAACGCCGCGTCGTTGCGTCTTGTCTTGGCGAACTCATTTGTCCGGCGTTGATCCAGCGTCAGGTCGTGACCTTTAGGCTCCATCGCGACGAAACGTCACGACGAGCACATCCCGATGACCCGGCCGCGACCGGTCGGCGGGTTCGATTGGCGTCACGCCGTGAAAGACGCGGTGATCGTCCACGAACGCGGCATCGAGTGGCTCAGCCAACGTGAAGCTGCTCAACGGGCGCTTTTCGAGGTCATAGATCGTCGTCGTCCCTTCGGCGATATTCTCGCGCGTGACCAGGAGCACGAGCGCCCAGTCGACCCCGTCACGATGGATCCCTTCCGGGGTCGGATGACCGCGCTGGCCGAGCCGCGCCTCGATACGAAACTGGTGGACTTCGACATGCCATGCCGCCGTCCGGCATTCGGCAGGCGCAAGGCTGGCGAACAGTGTCTGGCAGGCGCGCAGAATCGCGTCGAGGGCGGGGTGGGCGGCGACCGCGTCCGCCACCGGTTCGAACCATCGCTCGATCCCGCCATTCAAGGGGTTATAGTCGCGGCTCTGATAATGCGGCTGGTGCGGCTTGCGCACGATGCCGTCCCCCGAGACGGCAAAGGCGGCATAGCGCCGGCGTCGGTAGCGGCCGCCGTCGGCCATATACGCATCGGCCCCCAGATCATCCCAACTGCGACAGAATGTTGCCCACTCCGGCCACCTTGTTCCGCCAAGCAAAGCCCGCATGTCGCCGGCGCCGACAAAGGCGAAGCCGTCTTGCGAGATCGTGTCACGGATTGGAGCAAGCCACGACGATGAGCCGGTATCAGGACGCCGTTCCTGAGATGTCGCTCTATCGGTGACGCGCTCGTCAGGTTCTTTGAAAATCATACCGACCGACCCTCCTGGAGGAGCAGAACCCCAGAGCCGCTTTTCCCGCAACGCGTGACACGGTGTGCGCGCGCGCGGCCGCGAACAACGGATGCGGCGCCGCTAACGGGACTGGCGCGGCAGGAACAGCATTGGCCCATAGCACAGCGTGAAGACTCCGAAGGCGGCGATCCAAAGACCCGCCGAGACGATCAGAAGTGGTACCATCCAATCCGCGGCGAATTCTGCCGCAACCCGCGTCATCGCCGCAAGCGTAACCAGGACATAGATGAGACGCGTGGCGCCGTCGGCTGACAGCTCTCGCCCCGTGTGGCCGCGCGTTACGCGCGTCATTACGGCCAGGATCATTGTGCCGATCGCACCTGCGGTCAGGGCATGGATTGCGGCGCTCAAGGGCATGCGCGCGTCAAGGACGGCGAGACCGAGCAACGCGGACCCGAGTACGAGCCAGCCATAGCCGATATGGAGGATAAGCAGCAGTGGCTCCGCCGTTGTCGCGCTGCCACGCCAGCGCAACAGGCGCCACAGGTTGAGCGCCGCGCCCAGCAGAAGGAGTGCACCGATCGGCCGCAAATCCGGAAAGAATGCCCAGCCGAACAGGCCGGCATGGAGCACGCCAAGCGCGGCCCGGTCGATCCACCCAGGGACAATGGGAAGTGTGGAGACCCGGCGTTTCACCAGCCAGTTCCGGGTAAAACTCGGCACGATCCGGCCGGCCATGACCGAGATCAAGATGATCGTCGCCACGAGTCCGAGACGCCATCCGAGTCCTCTTGGTACCCCCACGCCATTGGCCGCCAAATGCATCAACAGATTGGCGATGCCGAGCACCACGACCGGCACCACCATCGGAAGGTTGCGCCGGTTCCGCCCGCCAACGATCTCGCGGACTATCACCGCGACCAGAACCACCGGAAACGACAGGTCGGCCGTGATCGCGAGCCAAGCCGGCATCAGCGCCGAGATTAGACAGGCGATCCGGCCCAGCAGCCATAACCCGGCCAACAATGCGAGCGGCGCGCCGTGGACCGGAAGGCGCCCGGTCCAGTTCGGAATTGCGGTCAGGAGGAAGCCGGCAATCGCCGCCATCACAAAGCCGAACAGCATCTCGTGGATGTGCCACGCGAGCGGATCGAACCGGCTCGGAATGGCGGCGCCGGTTGCAAACATGACAATCCAAAGGGCGAGCGCCGCCATCGCCCAGAACCCGGCGGCAAAAAAGAATGGCCGGAAGCCCAGAGTCAGAAAAGCGGGTATCGGGGAAGGGTGCGCCAGATCCCTCGCCGAGATGCTCATGACACGCCCCGCGTCGCTTCGGGCTCGATACCCGAGCAAATGCCGAGATCGAGCCGTCTTTCGGCTGGTGCCATCGTTATCCGCTCCATGCGTTATACCAAATCCCGCTGATCCTAACCGGTGGTTCGGCTCAGCGGGACCTCAATCGCCGGCACTCGCATCCGCTCGCGTTCAGACGGCGCGCAAACGGCCGCGGCGATGCACCAGCGGCACGACGAGATCGATGGCGAGCGCGAGCAACGCCGCCCCGACGCCGAAGCCGAACAGCAGACGGTAATCGC
>JBOHLV010000064.1:0-3212 GCA_050729815.1 Allostellaceae bacterium | reverse complement strand
CGCTGTTTCCCTGGACCATGAGCGATTTCTCCCTCATGGATGCGATCGAGTGCGGCATCGTCAAACTGCCGCGAGTTCCGATCGCGGAGAACATCCCCGGCCACGAGATGCCGATGTTCCGCGATCTGTAGGAGAACATCCGCCACGACATGCCCAAAAAAGGACGCGGCAAGGGTGGGGAACTCGATCCGCTCAAGCTCCCGACCCGTTTGCAAACTGCACTCGGAGCTCTCTACGGCCATTACGAGAAGACCTTCAAACTCTGGCAGGAGCACGGTATCAAGGTGCCGCCATGCTTCATCATCGTCTGCCAGAACACCGCGATCTCAAAATTGGTTTATGACTTCATCTCGGGATTTCATCGCAAGAGCGAGGACGGCACGACCGTGCTGGAGAATGGACGGCTGACGCTGTTCCGAAATTTTGACGATTCATCCGACAATCCATTTCCGCGCCCGAACACCATCCTGATTGACAGCGAGCAGCTTGCCTCGGACGAGGCGCTCGACGACAACTTTCGTAATATGGCGGCGGACGAAATCGAGCGCTTTCGACGCGAGCTCGTGGAGCGCAGCGGTGATGCCCTCGCCGGTGAGAAGATCACAGACAAAGAATTGCTCAGGGAGGTTATGAACACGGTCGGTAAACCCGGCCAACTCGGCGCGGCAATCCGATGCGTGGTCTCAGTTTCGATGCTTACCGAAGGCTGGGATGCCAACACTGTCACCCACGGCGACTCCATCCTCGAACTCAGTCCCGACTTGGTCGGGCCGTCTATCACACGCGACGCCGGTATCATCGGCGAGGGCGTGGACATGAATCTCGAAGGTCTCGGCGACTTGCGGCCTTCGATGATCGTCTACAACGTCACCAAGCGGCTGCTCTATACAAAATGGCGTGATCCGGGCGAAGAACCGAAGCTCTACCTTTTTGGCCAGCTCAAGCGCATCACCCGGCAATGGCTCGACTCCTGTCTCGTTTGCAAAGGAGGCACCGTGCCGGGCTTGCTGATGTACCAGGAGCTGGCCGATATCGCGTGCAACCGGATAACCGCCGCAATCACGCGCAAGTTCGTGGACGTGCGGCCGATCAAGGCGCTGCTCGACCCCTATAATCCCACGGGTTCGACCAAGTACGTCCGCTTCAATACTTCGCGCGCCGATCGCTGGGAAACGAGCGGGCCGCCGCCGAAGAATCATGTGAATTGGGTCGTGCTCGACAGCGATTGGGAAGCGGAATTCTGCCGCGTCGCCGAATCTCATCCCAAAGTGATTGCGTACACCAAGAACCACAACCTTGGGCTGGAAGTGCCGTATCGCTACGGCTCGGCGATGCGCAAGTATCTGCCAGACTTCATCGTGCTCGTCGATGACAACGGCGCGGACGGTCCCCTCCACCTTGTGGTGGAAATCAAGGGTTATCGCCGTGAGGACGCCAAGGAGAAGAAGTCCACGATGGAGACCTACTGGGTGCCGGGGGTGAACCATCTCGGCAGCTATGGCCGTTAGGCGTTCGCCGAATTCACCGACATGTATCTGATCGAGTCTGATTTCAAAACCAGGGTGGAAAGCCAGTTCAACCAGATGATCAATTCGGTTAGCGGACCAAGACCCTCTCCCCGATGGGAGTCCTCCGCATAACATCCGGATCCAACGAAGCCATGGATGTCATCCTGAGCGAAGTGAGCAACGTGAACGAAGCGAATGGATCTCGGACAGCTTCGCGCAGCGAAGCCGGTACCGGTTTTGTCGTCCGCGAAGCGTTCCTTGATTATAGAGAGCCTCCCTTCCGGGAGAGGGACCGAAAAGTGACGCACTGAGATGCTTAAGAGAATTGCCGCGAAAACTGTCGAAACGCTCAAGCACGACGAGGCCAAACGGATAAATATCCCGACGGCGGAATATCAGTCGGTGCTGGAGAAGGAGGAGCAAGCGCCAAAAACGCTGCGCTACCCGCGCAACACTGACCTCGACCCGCAACTGGTCTGGCGCGGCAAGGACGAGCAGGACTGGAGCGATCTCGTCGTCAATGCGCCGCCGCTCTACATCCAGGAGAAAGTCCATCCGAAGGTGCTGATCGACGATCTGCTACGCGCGACCAAAGAGCGCGAGCATCAAGCGGCACCGTACACGCCTGATCTCTTTGCCGACTTCAACGGCATTGCCCAGGGCGTCGATAAGACGGAGTTTTACCAACACGACCAGAACTGGTCGAACCGCATGATCCTCGGCGACTCGCTGCAGGTGATGGCGAGCCTGGCTGAGCGCGAAGGGCTGCGCGGCAAGGTGCAATGTATCTATTTGGACCCGCCTTACGGCATCAAGTTCAATAGCAACTTCCAGTGGAGTACGACCAGCCGTGATGTGAAGGACGGCAATGCCGATCACATCACGCGCGAGCCGGAGCAGGTGAAAGCCTTTCGCGACACCTGGCGCGACGGCATTCACAGCTACTTGACTTATCTGCGCGATCGTCTCACGGTCGCCCGCGACTTGTTAGCTGATTCTGGGTCGATCTTTGTTCAAATTGGAGACGAAAATGTCCATCGCGTGCGCGCGGTAATGGACGAGATTTTCGGGGACGAAAACTACGAGAGAAGAGCGATACGCAAAGCGCGGATCTTTACCGTCGCATTATCTTACCGACCGGTGAAGATCGGAATGCGACGTTCGTTGGCATGTATGGGCTGGCGCCCGTCATGTTCACCGCCTTAATCGCCGCACCGTTCGCAATTATCATGTGGCGGGCAAAATGCGCCGGATGGCTTAATTGCCAGACTGGCTTAAGCTAGGTTGTGCCCATGCCAACTAGCGTGACAGCGCTCAACGTTCTTCTTTTCCTGCTACCCGGCTTCTTGTCCGACCGAATCATCGATGGCTTAACGCCGCCGAGAGAGCGAAGCGATACCGTTCTAGTGATTCACGCGTTGGTGTTTACGTTCGTGGATTACGTAATCTATTCGGCGGTTGCCTTTTGGCTGAGATTGCCTACCGCGCCGCCCCAAGTTCATGAAGGCCAAGGAAACATTTTCGGGCCGCACGATGCGGCTGGTTTAGGCCTTCTGTTGGGTATCGCGCTCGCGATAGGGGTGGGATGGGCAGCGGTCGCAAATGCCGGCGTCATCTACCGAGTGTTCAAATGGCTACATATCACAAGACTAACCGGACGATCCGACGTGTGGCATGACGTTTTCAGCGACTTTCGCCGCTATT
>JBOHLV010000063.1:0-4830 GCA_050729815.1 Allostellaceae bacterium | reverse complement strand
GCGCGATCGCAATGGCTATTGAGGGATTGCGTCGACTGTGCCCCGATATTTCTGGGCGAACGTTCCTCGACATCGGGTGTGGGTCCGGTCTCTCGTCACTGGCTGCACTGCGGCTCGGGGCTACGAGGGTCCTCGCAACCGATATCGACGAGAATTCCGTCAAGACGACGAGGTCTGTCCTCAGCCGTTATGCCCCCAACGGCAATTGGTCGGTAATGGAATGTTCGGTGTTCGAGTTGACCCCGGATGACGAGCGATTCGACGTCGTTTATTCGTGGGGCGTTTTGCATCATACGGGCGCCATGTGGGACGCGATCGCAAGGGCTGCTGCGCTCGTCTCCGAAGGCGGGACCCTTGTTATCGCAATTTATCGAAAGACACCGCTTTGTGGCATCTGGCGCATTGAGAAATCAATCTATTCGCGCCTGCCATATCCGCTGCAGACTCCGATTCGGCTTTCTTACACCGCTCTCTTTTCGCTAGGGCTTCTGGCGTCGGGTCGAAATCCCGTCACGTACGCGCGGGAATATGTGCTCAAGCGCGGCATGCGATGGCAGATTGACATTCATGATTGGCTCGGCGGATATCCGTACGAATCGGCCGCCGCCGACGACATTGAGCGGTTTTTGAATGACCGCGGATTCCCCCATATAGATTTTCACCTTGCGTCGAACGTCAGGCTGGGCGGCCTGTTCGGTTCCGGCTGTGACGAATATTCCGCGAAGCGGGGCTGAACCTTAAGGCAACCACTTTTCCTTCCATGCCTGGAACATGAGGACGTTCCAGAGCGGATAGTGCCACTCGGTGGTGCCGGCGAGATGTTCGCGCCACCGCTGCGAGATCGGCTCGCGATTGAAAATGCCTTCCGCCGCGAGCCGTTTCGGGGCGAGCAATGCCTCGGCCCATTCGCGCAACGGCCCTCGCAGCCATTTGTCGATCGGGACGCCGAATCCCATCTTCGGCCGTTCGATCAGGTTCTTGGGTACGTATCGGTACAGCACCTGGCGCAGCGGCCACTTTGCCACGCCGTCGCGAATCTTGATCGACGGCGGCACCGACCAGGCGAACGACACCACGCGATGGTCCAGCAACGGGACCCGCGCCTCAAGGGCCACCGCCATCGAGGCGCGGTCCACTTTCGTCAGGATATCGTCCGGAAGATAGCTCAAACTGTCAATGAACTGCATGCGCTCAATCGGGTCGGGGCACAGTGAGGATACCCAGCCCTCATCGAAAATCACCCTCGGCTCGTGCCCGTTCCGCACCACATTCGCGGGATCGATCCACTGGCTCATGACCAGGCGATAGAAATCCTCGGACGCGCCATCCATCGCCCGCGCCAGTTTGTGGAGGCGCCGCCCGAGTTGCCGCGGGCGCATCTGCTTCGGCATGGCATCGCCGAAAACGGTCCAGCGATCCGCGGACATGCTGCGGATGGCCGCCGCCCCGGCCCGCCGCGCGACCGTCGGGATGAGCCATAATTTTTGCATCGCCCCGGCGGAATGATAGCGGCCATACCCCGCGAACAGCTCATCCCCGCCATCGCCCGAAAGCGAGACGGTGACGTGTTGCCGCGTCAGTTCCGAGACGAGGAAGGTCGGGATCTGGGAGGAATCGCCGAACGGCTCGTCATAGATCTCGGGAAGGCGCGGGATGACGTCAAGCGCATGCTCCGGCGACACATAAAGCTCGGTATGGTCCGTGCCGAGATGGCGCGCCACGGCGGCGGCGTGATGGGCTTCGTTGTAGTCGCTTTCCGAAAAGCCGATCGAAAACGTGCGGACTGGTCGGTTGCTCGCCTTCTGCATCAGCGCCACAACCGTCGAGGAATCGATGCCGCCCGATAGGAATGCACCCAGTGGAACGTCCGCCACCATGCGCCGGCGAACCGCGTCGCCGAGAACGGCCTCAAGCTGGTCCACGACCTCCTCGGGATCGGTGACGCGCGATTGCCGGGCCGTTCGCACCACGTCGCTCAAGGACCAATAGGCCCGAATCTCCGTCTCGCCATCGGCACGCGCCTTCAGAATGGTGCCTGGCCGCAACTGCTGAACACCGCGATAAATGGAATAGGGCGCCGGGACATCGGCGAACCGCAAAAATGCCGTCAGCGCATCCTGGTTGAGTTCCGGATGCCATCCCGGATGCGCCCGCAACGCCTTCAGCTCCGAGCCGAACAGGAACAGGCCACCGAAGGCCGCCCAATAGACCGGCTTGATGCCGAGCCGGTCGCGGATCAGGTAGAGCGCGCGTTCCTCGCGATCCCAGACTGCCATCGCGAACATGCCGATAAGGCGGCGCACGGTTTCCTCGACGCCCCAGACGGCGAAGCCCTCGACAATGACTTCGGTATCGGAATGGCCGCGAAAGTGGCGTTGCCGGGCCTCCAATTCCGGCCGAAGCTCGTCGGCGTTGTAGACTTCGCCGTTGTAGGAGAGGATGAAGCGGCCGCAGGACGAAGCCATCGGCTGGGCTCCGGCCTCCGATAGATCGATGATCGAGAGCCGACGGTGGCCCAGCGCTATCCCCGCCGCGGCATCGCTCCAGACATCGCCGGCGTCCGGCCCACGATGGCGCAGCGCATCGGCCATGTTACGAGCAGTCGAGCAGAGCGCCTCTTCCGATGCGCGACAGCCTCGGTCCCAGAAACCTGCAATACCGCACATGTGGAGGACTATACCTTGAGGCCGACTTGGATGGGTGTTGGACGATCCAGCTAAACGTTGGCAGAAAATCATCGCCAAAACAATCACTCGCATTAGATTTCCAGAGATGATGCCATCACTCCTACCGATGCCCTAAGTGCCGGCCACGCGTACTGTCGCGCCGATGCAAACGGGCGGGCCGGTGCTGAACGGCAAGTACGCATAGCGTGACCTGCGGGCAATTCGCCCCTCGGAGAACCCGGCAGGGTCGAATGCGTCAGGGTCTTCCAAACCCTGGGATTCCGGTGCAGCAGTCAGGGAACAATCCGTCCCGGCGCCAACGACATGAACATGTTGCAGGCGGCCCAATAGCGGCCGGAGTCCCTTGCCGGACGCCGCGGCCCTGGGTTAGTGTCGTCGTCTTCCTGGGCTTGGGGGTGCGGTTGAAGGTACTGGTCACGGGCGGCGCCGGATTCATTGGCACTTCGGTCGTTCGTCATCTCCTGCGCGACGGCGCAACCGTCATCAATCTCGACAAGCTGACTTATGCCGGTTCGAATCCGCCGCTCGGCGCGTTGGCGGCGGATGGACGCTATTTCTTCGAGCATGCCGATATCGTCGATGCCGAGGCGGTCGCCGGCGTCCTGGCGCGGTATCGGCCCGATGCGGTGATGCATCTTGCGGCGGAATCGCATGTCGATCGCTCGATCGACGGCCCCGAAGCCTTCGTCGCCACCAACCTTGTCGGCACCTATCGCGTGCTCGAAGCCACACGTGACTATCTGCGGTCGCTTGAGCCGGATCGCGCCCGGCGCTTCCGGTTCCTCCACATCTCGACCGATGAGGTGTTCGGCTCGCTCGCGCCGGGCGAGCGCACCGCCGAGGACGCCGCCTACCGTCCCAATAGCCCCTATGCCGCCACCAAGGCCGGCGCCGACCATCTGGTGCGCGCCTGGCACCGCACCTTCGGCCTGCCTGTCGTCACCACCAACTGTTCGAACAATTACGGGCCTTGGCAATTTCCGGAAAAGCTCGTGCCGCTGATCATTCTCAACGCCGTCGAGGGCAAGCCGCTGCCGATCTACGGCAAGGGCGAGAACGTCCGGGACTGGCTCTATGTCGGCGATCATGCGGCGGCGCTCGCCCTCGTCCTCAAGGAGGGCCGTGTCGGCGAGACCTACAACATCGCGGGCGGACACGATACTGACAACCTTTCCCTGGTCCGTGCCCTGTGCGCAATCCTCGACGAGGCATTGCCGGATTCGCCGCACCGGCCGCATGAGCGGCTGATCGCCTTCGTTCCCGACCGGCCCGGCCACGATTTGCGCTATGCGGTGGAGGATGCGAAGCTCCGCCGCGAGCTCGGATGGCGCCCGCAAGAAGACATCGCGAGCGGCCTGCGCAAGACCGTGGAATGGTATCTCGGCAATCGCGCCTGGTGGGGGCCGATCCGCGACGGCGTCTATCGCGGTGAGCGTCTTGGCCGGACGGAGCCAGTATCGTGAAGGGCATCATCCGGGCCAGCGGGCGGCCGAGTGTGGCGAGTTGCCGAGGGTCGGCTGATGAGTTTGCGGGTTACGGATTTGCGGCGTGGTCCACCCGCATGCGTGCGCCCCGGCAAATTTTCTTGACAAAGTTCCTATTTTGTTCATAATGACCTGTTCGGGATCGTCGCGGTGAAGGCGCTGGAAAGGAGGGTCGGACAAAAAATTAATTTTGCCGAACGAAGCCAATTTCATGAATTATTTCAAGGAAAGTCGGCCTAAAAACGAAGCCAATATGAAGCCAATTTCTTCGCCGTCGGGCGCGGTGGTGGCGTCGGATCAGCGGGTTTAACGCCTCCCTGTGCGCGGCTTAGTTTAGGCGTCGGCGCGTTCGGGGATTTCGTCGGGTGCCGGGTTCGGCGCGGCGGTGCGATTCTTCATCGTGCCGGGGTCGATGTCTTCGGAGAGATAGAGCCGTTGGCGGGGCAGGCATTCGGGATAATGGTCGCGCAGGAACGTGATCAGCTTCTCGCGGATCTCGCACCTGAGGCTCCAGGCTTTGGAAGCGTCGGCTGCGGTTGCCAGCACCCGAAGCTGGATCGCATTGGCGGTGGCTTCCACGACCTGAACGTTGACGACGTTCTTGTCCCAAAGCGGGCTCGCATGGACGATGCGATCGACCTCTTTGCGCACTTCGTCGA
>JBOHLV010000062.1:0-7679 GCA_050729815.1 Allostellaceae bacterium | reverse complement strand
GCTTATCCATTTCGGTGGCCCATCTCCACCCCCGGCGATCGCCCTTGGAATCCCAGTTCGCTTTGTTCGCCAAACCGTTTCAAAAGAACGGAGAAACCCACGATGACCGACGGCCATGTCGGGCGCTGCTGTAGAAGGCAGAAGTGCGTGAATTCTCGCCCGACCGCTCAACCAAGTTCACCGCGCAAGTCCTTGATCGTTCATAGAAAATGATCTTCTATCGGGGCCACTCTTCGTGCGACGTGTGACCCCTCTGTTACGGCGGATTCATCGGAATTGTCGATGGCATCAGCCAGCCTCGGGTGGAGAAACGCTTCGAAGCGTTATCACGCTCAGTCGCTGCCGGTGGCCAGGACGGCCCATACTCACGAGAAGACCATCAGTTAGTGGGGCCTCAAGTGGGGTCGAAAAAGGTCAATCAAAAATTTATTGTTATTTTACAATGCATTATACCTCATTTCTGGCGGAGAGGGTGGGATTCGAACCCACGGTACCTGTGAAGGCACAACGGTTTTCGAGACCGCCCCGATCGACCACTCCGGCACCTCTCCCGCTCGCCGCCGTATATATGCCGCCAAATATGTGGGCCTGGGTGGAGGGCGCGGACACTAGCGCGTTCGCCACTCGCCGCCAAGCGGCACGGACCGGAAAAACGGCAAAAAGTTGACAGGTCCGCCATCGTCACTATAGTGCGCCGCCTACGGATCGGCATGGGGTCGGCCTGAGAGGGTGTGCGTGCATTTATGTTTGCAGTCATCCGCACTGGCGGAAAACAATATCGTGTCGCCTCGGGCGATGTCGTCACGGTCGAAAAGTTGGCTGGTGAGCCGGGCGAAATCGTGACCTTCGGCGAGGTATTGATGGCGGGTGAAGGTGCCGCCGCCAAGGCTGGCGCGCCGCTGCTGGAAGGCGCTTTGGTATCGGCCACCATCGTGGCGCAGGGCAAGGCCGACAAGGTGCTGATTTTCAAGAAGCGCCGGCGCCATAATTACCGGCGCCTGCGCGGCCATCGCCAGCCGCAGACGATTCTGAAGATCGGCGAGATCAGCGCCGGTTCGGCAACGGAGTAACGCATCATGGCGCACAAGAAGGCCGGCGGTTCGTCACGCAACGGGCGGGATTCGAAGGGGCGGCGTCTCGGCGTGAAGAAGTTCGGCGGCGAGATCGTGGTGTCCGGCAACATCCTGGTGCGCCAGCGCGGCACGAAATTCTATCCCGGCAACAATGTCGGCATCGGCCGTGACCATACCTTGTTCGCCACCGCGGCCGGCGCCGTCGCGTTCCACACCTCGACCGGCGGCCGCACCTATGTCGCCATCGCGCCACGGCCGGCCAGCGACCCCTGACGCCATTCCCAAGAGGCAAGGCATCGGAAGGGGAATGGCGACATTCCCCTTTTTGCTTTCCCAGGCCGGACCATCATGAAATTCCTCGACCAAGCCAAAATCTCCCTCAAAAGCGGCGACGGCGGCCCGGGCGCCTTGAGCTTCCGGCACGAAAAATTCCTCGAATTCGGCGGTCCGGACGGCGGCGATGGCGGCCGCGGCGGCGATGTCGTGTTTGAGGTCGCCGATAATCTCAACACCCTCGTCGACTATCGCTATCAGCAGCATTTTCGCGCCCGAAATGGCCGTGGCGGCATGGGCAAGAACCGCACCGGCGCTGCCGGCACGCCCGCGATCCTGCGCGTGCCGGCCGGGACGCAAGTGTTGGACGAAGATAACGCGACGGTGCTGCTCGACCTCACCCGTGCGGGCGAGCGGCGGGCGTTCCTCAAAGGTGGCGATGGCGGCTTTGGAAACTCGCATTACAAGAGCTCGACCAACCAGGCGCCCCGCCGCGCCGACAAGGGCTGGCCGGGTGAGGAACGCCTCGTCTGGCTCCGCTTGAAGCTCATCGCCGATGTCGGCCTGGTCGGCTTACCGAACGCCGGGAAGTCGACCCTGCTCGCCGCGGTGTCGCGGGCGCGGCCCAAGATCGCCGACTATCCCTTCACGACGCTGAAACCGGAGCTCGGCGTCGTTGGCATCCATGGCGAGGAGTTCGTCATGGCCGATCTGCCGGGCCTCATCGAGGGCGCGAGCGCGGGCGCGGGCCTCGGTCATCGTTTCCTCGGCCATGTTGAGCGCTGTGCCGCGATCTTTCATTTGATCGACGCCACCGAGGAAGATGTTGCCGGAAATTGGCGCACGATCCGCCGCGAACTCGAAGAATACGGTCACGGCATCAAAGATAAGCCCGAGCTTATTGGCCTCAACAAGATCGACGCCTTGCCCGAAGACCAGATTGCGAAGAAGCGGGCAACGCTGAAACGCGTGGCGCGGCGCGAGGTGGTGGTCTTGTCCGGCGCCACCGGCAAGGGCGTGCCCGAGGCGATGGCGCATCTTTATGCGATGATTGCGCGCGCCCGCGCGGCGGCGGCACCGGCACACGCGGAAGCGTCATGATGGCGGATCTTGCCGATTCGCGGCAGGTGATCGTGAAGATCGGCTCCGCGCTCTTGGTTGAGGAGGATGGCGACATCCGCCAGGCGTGGCTCGATGCGTTGGCCGAAGATGTCGTCCGCTGCCGCCAGCGCGGTCAAGGGGTCGTGCTGGTCTCGTCCGGAGCGATTGCGGCCGGACGGTTGCGGCTCGGCCTCGCCGACGGCGAATTGAAGCTGGAAGAGAAGCAGGCCGCCGCCGCCACCGGCCAGATTCGCCTGGCGCACGCCTATGAGGAGGCGCTGGCAAAGCATGGCGTCCGTGTCGCCCAAATCCTGCTGACGCCCGAAGATACCGAAATCCGTCGCCGCCATTTGAATGCCCGCGCCACCATTGAGACGCTGCTGGCGCTCGGCGCCGTGCCCGTCATCAACGAGAACGATACCGTGGCGACGGCCGAAATCCGCTTCGGCGACAATGACCGGCTCGCGGCGCGCGTGGCACAGATGATCAGCGCCGATACGCTGGTGCTGCTCTCTGATATCGACGGACTTTACAGCGCTGATCCGCGCGGCGGCGCGACCGCGCGCCACATTGCCGAGGTGCGGGAGATCACGCCCGAGATCGAGGCCATGGCCGGCGCGGCGCCTGCTGGCTATAGCTCCGGCGGCATGGTGACGAAGCTCGCCGCGGCGCGGATCGCGCTCGCCGCCGGCTGTCGGATGGTGATCGCCTTAGGCGCGCCGCTCCACCCCTTGGCGCGGATCGAAGAGGGCGCGCGCTCGACCTGGTTCCTGCCGGTGGCGGAGCCCCGCACGGCACGCAAACGCTGGATCGCCGGCATGCTGAACACCGCCGGGACGCTCATCGTCGATGACGGTGCGGTGGCGGCCTTGAAACGCGGCACCAGCCTTCTGCCGCCCGGAATCGTCGCGGTCGAGGGAAATTTCGAGCGCGGGGATCCGGTGGTGGTGAAAAACCGTGCCGGCATCGAGATCGGGCGCGGGCTTTCCGCCTATTCCGCCGCCGACGCCCGCGCCATCGCCGGCCACAAAAGCGGTGAAATCGATGCGATCCTCGGCTACCGTGGGCGCGACGAAATGATCCATCGCGACGATCTGGTGATGTCATGACCGTCCTTGACAAGGCCGCAGCCACGCTAGAAGCGGAAATGCGCGCGATCGGCGCCCGCGCGCGCGCGGCTGCTTCCGTCATGGCGTTGACCGAGCCGGGCCGGAAGACCGAGGCGCTGCACCGCGCCGCCGCCGCGATCCGCGCCGATGCCACGGCGATCCTCGACGCCAACGCCGAGGACATGGCGGAAGCGGCGGGAGCGCTCTCGGCAGCGATGCGCGACCGCCTTCTGCTCGATGAAAAGCGCGTCGAGGGCATCGCCAACGGCCTCGATGAGGTCGCTATCCTGCCCGACCCGATCGGCACAGAACTCGCACGCTGGACGCGACCCAATGGGCTCGATATCGCGCGGGTGCGGATTCCTTTGGGCGTCATCGGCATCATTTACGAGTCGCGGCCTAACGTGACGGCGGATGCCGGCGGCCTCGCGCTCCGCGCCGGTAATGCCGCGATCCTGCGCGGTGGGTCCGAAAGCTTCCATTCCTCGGACGCGATCGCCGCCGGCCTCAGGCGCGGCATCGCCGCGGCCGGACTGCCAGCCGATGCGGTGCAACTCGTGCCGAGCCGCGACCGTGAGGCCGTGGGCATGATGCTGCGCATGCCGGAATTCATCGACATCATGGTGCCGCGCGGCGGCAAGGGCCTCATCGAGCGGGTCGAGCGCGAGGCGCGAATGCCCGTGATCGCGCACCTCGAAGGCAATTGCCATGTCTATATCCACGAAGCCGCGGATGCCGAGAAGGCGCGGCGCATCGTCATGAACGCCAAGATGCGGCGCACCGGCGTCTGCGGCGCCGCGGAGACGCTGCTGATCGACCGCGCCATCGCCACGGCGCAATTGCCGGCGATCCTCGCCGAGCTGCACCAGGCCGACTGCGAGATCCGCGGCGATGCGGCGGTGCGCGCGCTCGACCCCGCCGCTACACCGGCGAGCGAGCAGGATTGGTTCACGGAATATCTCGGCGCCATCCTCGCCGTGCGCGTGGTCGACGGCCTTGAGGAGGC
The DNA here is from genome assembly GCA_050729815.1 of Allostellaceae bacterium. Lineage (GTDB taxonomy): Bacteria > Pseudomonadota > Alphaproteobacteria > ATCC43930 > CGMCC-115725 > JAATGI01. The sequence goes on along the minus strand of JBOHLV010000062.1, from coordinate 3,117 downwards.
GATCCGCCACGTCAATCATTACGGCTCGCGCCACACCGACGCGATCGCGACCGAAGACCGCGGCGCGGCCGAGCAGTTCCTCACCCGCATCGACAGCGCGATCGTACTCTGGAACGCTTCTACCCAGTTCGCCGATGGCGGCGAATTCGGGATGGGCGCCGAAATCGGGATCGGCACCGGGCGCTTGCCGCCGCGCGGACCCGTTGGTGCCGAACAGCTCACGAGCTACAAATATGTCGTGCGCGGCACCGGTCAGGTGCGCCCCTGAGCGAGCGGCCGCGCCTCGGCTTCCTGCCGCCACGGCGGATCGGGCTGCTCGGCGGCTCGTTCAACCCGGCGCATGAGGGCCATCGCCATATCAGCCGCGAAGCCTTGAAGCGGCTGCATCTCAACCAGATCTGGTGGCTGGTGAGCCCGCAGAACCCGCTGAAGCCGAGCGCCGGCATGGCGCCCATGGCGTCGCGCCTCGCCACCGCCAGGGTGATGGCGGGTGACCGCCGCATCGAAGTGCTCGACCTCGAAAGTCAACTCGGCACCCACTATACCGTCGACACGCTGGCGGCGATCACCCGGCTCTATCCCAAGACGCGCTTCGTCTGGATCATGGGTGCGGACAATCTGAAGCAGGTCCGGCAGTGGCGGCAGTGGCGGACGATCTTTCATCTTATGCCCATTGCGGTGATGGATCGGCCTACCTATGCTTTGCCGGCCTTGCACGATCTCGCCGCCCGATATTTCCGCCGCCAGCGCCTCGATCCGCGTAGCGCACGCCATCTTGCCGTCCGCGGTCCGCCGGCCTGGACCTATTTGCCGATTCCGCTCAACCCTAATTCCGCCAGCGCCATCCGTGCCAGCCGCCAAAAAAATCCCCACCGCTAAGGCCGCGCCGCGCCGGCGCGTCAGGGCCAAAGCGGCCGCCGCGCCATCGCCGCAACTCCGCGTCCTTGCCGCAATCGAGACCGCGCTTGCCGATGGCAAAGCGGAAGAGCTGACCCGCATCGACCTTACCGGCAAATCCGGGTTTGCCGATTTCATGGTGATCGCCTCGGGCCGCTCATCGCGGCAGGTCGCGGCGCTCGCCGACCGCGTTCTCGCGGCGCTGGCGGCGCTTGGGATGAAACGTGTACCGGTTGAGGGCCTCAAGGCGGGCGATTGGGTGCTGATCGATGCCGGCGATGTCATCGTTCACATCTTTCGGCCGGAAGTCCGTGCGCGCTATAATCTTGAAAAGATGTGGGGCGCGGAATTCGGCGATGTCCCCGAACGGGATGAGGAAAGATCGGCCTGAACCATGGCCATGCATGTGACCATTCTTGCCATCGGCAAGAAAGGTGTGGGGCCGCTTGCCGATCTCCAGCACCTTTATGCGGCGCGCATCACCTCGCCCCTCACCATCCGCGAGATCGAGGAAAAGCGCCCCTCGCCCACCGCTGCCGAACGCATTCAGCGCGAAGGCAACCTGCTGATGCAGGCGATTCCAAAGGGCGCGGTGATGGTCGCGCTCGACGGCAAGGGCACGGAGTTCACCAGCGAGGAGTTCGCCCAGCGCCTTGCCAAATGGCGTGATGCCGGTGTCGGCGAACTGGTCTTCGTCATCGGCGGCGCCGACGGCCTTGCCGAGAATGTCCGGGCCAAGGCGAACTATGTACTATCGCTCGGTGCCATGACTTGGCCGCATCTTCTCGCGCGCGGCATGCTCCTCGAGCAGCTCTACCGCGCACAGCAGATTCATGCGGGACACCCCTATCATCGTGGCTGAACGGTGATGTGTGCCGGTCCTTCGGCAAAGCGGCCGATGGCACGGGCCTGGCGAAAGCCGCGTGCCTCGACCAGGCGAAGTACGTCCGGCGCCGCTTCGGGCGCGACGGCAATCAAAAGACCGCCGCTGGTCTGCGGATCGGTGAGCAGGCCACGCTGCCACTCCGGCGTGTTCGGCGGCAGCGTCACTTCGTCGCCATAGCTCGCCCAGTTGCGCGTCGCCGCACCCGTGCCGATCCCCGATTGGGCGAGGCGTGCCGCCTCGGGAAACACCGGAACGTCCGCCATCGCGATCGTCAAGGACAGCGAGGCGCCGCGGCACATCTCCAAGGCATGGCCCAACAGCGCAAAGCCGGTCACGTCGGTGACGGCATGGACGCCGGCGATCTCCGGCAACTCGGCCCCGACGGCGTTGAGCTGCGTCGTCGTCGCCACCATTACGGCATAGCTGGCGGCGTCGAGCTCGCCGCGCTTCAAGGCGGCGCTGAAAATCCCGATGCCGAGCGGCTTCGTCAGGATCAGAACGTCGCCGGCACGGGCGGTCGAATTCCGCATCACCCGCGCCGGATCGACCAGGCCGATGGCGGCGAGACCATAGATCGGCTCCGGCGTATCGATCGAATGGCCGCCGGCAACCACGATCCCGGCCTCTGTGCACACCGCGGCGCCGCCGGCGACAATTTGCTGCACGATCTCGATCGGCAGCTTCTCGACCGGCATGCCCAGAATGGCGAGTGCCAGGATCGGCCGGCCGCCCATGGCATAGACATCGGCAAGTGCATTGGTCGCGGCGATGCGGCCAAAATCATAGGGATCATCGACAATAGGCAGGAAGAAATCGGTGGTCGCGATCACCGCCTGACGATCGTTGATCCGATAGACGGCGGCATCGTCGGCGGTTTCGGTGCCGACCAGCAAATCCGCGACCGGCGCGACGACCGGCATCTGCGCCAGAACATCGCGCAAGACGGCAGGCGACAGCTTGCAGCCGCAGCCGCCACCATGCGCCAATTCGGTCAGTCGAAAGGTCATCTCTCTGCGATCCCGCTTGGCCTGGAAACGAATCACCTTCGACTGTACCTTCACGCTTGTGGAAAATCATCGTCAAAGCAAGATGGCAGGCTTGCGCAGCCTGCCTTCCGTCGATGCCGTATTGCGGGAGGTCGTGGCGCGTGATGCCGCGACGCGGCACGGCAGACGCGCCGTGACCGCGGCGATCCGCGCCGAGCTGGCAAGTGCACGCGATGCCGCAAAGGATGGCGCCGGCGCTTTGCCCGATGCCGGCGCCATCGCCACCGCCGCGTGCAATCGATTGATGACGGAAAGCGCCATGGCACCGCGCCCGGTTTTCAACCTCAC
>JBOHLV010000061.1:0-10338 GCA_050729815.1 Allostellaceae bacterium | reverse complement strand
GCGCAGGCTCGATGGCCACAACCAGTTGCCCAAGCTCATTCAAGGTGTCAGGTTCACCGACGGGATCGAAGTCGCCGCCAACCCGGCGTCCGCTCAGTCCCAAACCGCCGCCGCCTGAACCCTCAGGTCATCACCAAGATTCGGCGATAGCTCGAGAATGCATCGCCAAAATCGTCCATTTTGGGCCGGAGAGAGAGCCTCAGCTTACCGGTTGCGAATCCAGGATCGGAAATTGCCCCGACATTTCCGCGCGCTAGCGCCGAGTCCAGAAATTATATAAGCTATTGATATTACTTACGAATTTGCTGGCGGAGGGAGGGGGATTCGAACCCCCGATAGAGGTTTTGGCCCCTATAACGGTTTAGCAAACCGCCGCCTTCAGCCGCTCGGCCATCCCTCCGGCGCATGCGCGGGCTTTCTAGCCGCCAGCCGGCCATCAAGTCAATCATCGCCCTTCGCCGGGTCATCGCCGGGGCGGCGCGGCGGCCTTCTCCCGCGCCCAAAAAAAATTGCATTTTGCCCAAATCCCTTTCACCGGATTTTAAGAAAGTTCGCGCCAAAATCCCCGGGTATTAACCAAGGAGGGACACATGGCCTTGTCAAAGCAATCGATCGAAACCCTGATGGACCTGGTCGAGATCAAGATCAGCTATATGGACGTGCTCGACCGGGATGACGCCAAGGAATTGCGCGGCCTCGAACGCTGCCGGGACGAGCTCAAGGCGATGAGCGCGACCGCGGCCGAAATGGTGCCGTTCGCCCGGGCGCAGCGCCGCGCCATGCGGGCCGATCTCGCCGCCGTCTGAGCCGCCACCCCCCTCCGACGTTCCGCCGCCGGACTTGGCCCGGTCGCGCGCTGTGCCATAATGGCACGGGCAGCGCCGGCCCCGGACGAGCGGCAGGCGGGGCGAGAAAGGGTCGATGATGGTCGGGAAGAGGCGCGTCACGACTCGTATCCACCCGGTCATTCTGTCGGGCGGTTCGGGCACCCGGCTGTGGCCGATGTCCAGGGCCCATTATCCGAAGCAGTTCCTGCCGCTCCATTCCCCCCGGTCGCTGTTGCAGGAGGCGATCCTGCGCATCGCCGACGCGAGCCGCTTCGCCCCGCCGCTCTTCGTCGCCAATGATGAGCACCGATTCATCCTCGCCGAGCAGGCCCAGGCCATCGGCGTCCAGCCCCGCGCCATCATCCTCGAGCCCGAAGGTCGCAACACCGCGCCCGCCGCCTGCGTCGCCGCGCTGACCCTGATCCGGGACGATCCCGATGCCGTGATGCTGGTGACGCCGTCGGACCATGTCATCACCGACGTACCGGCCTTCCATGCCGCGATCGAGCGCGCGGCCGCCGCCGCCGCGCAAGGCCGGCTCGTCACCTTCGGCATTCCCGCCGACCGGCCGGAGACCGGCTATGGCTATATCCGCCGCGGCGCCGCGCTCGACGGCGTCGCCGGGACCTATGAGGTCGCGGCGTTTATCGAGAAGCCCGACCGCGACCGCGCCGAAGCCTATCTCGCCGCCGGCGACCATGCCTGGAACAGCGGCATTTTCCTGTTTCCCGCGGCGCTTTTCCTCGCCGAGATGGAGCGGCTTCAACCGGCGACCGTGGCGGCGTGCCGCGGCGCCCTCGACAGCGCCCGGCACGACATCGATTTCCTGCGCCTCGACCAACCCGCCTTCGCCCAAGCCGAAGCCAAATCGATCGATTACGCGGTGATGGAGCACACCAGCCTTGCCGCGGTGGTGCCGGCCGAAATCGGCTGGAGCGATGCCGGCACCTGGGACGCGCTGTGGCGGCTCGGCCAGCAGGATGAGCGGCGGAATGTCGTCATCGGCGATGTCGTCGCGGCCGACAGTGATCGTTCTTATCTCAGGGCCGAGCACGGGCTTCTGGTCACGCTCGGCATCGCGGACCTGGTGGTGGTGGCGACCGCCGACGCCGTGCTGGTGGCCCACCGCGACCGCGCCGAGGAAGTCTCGGACCTGGTGAAGCGGCTTGCCCGCGACGGCCGCGCCGAGGCCACGGCCAACCCCATCGTCCATCGGCCCTGGGGCTCGTTCCGCTCGATCCATCACGGCGACCGGGTCCAGGTGAAGCACATCACGGTAAGGCCGGGGGGCAGGCTGTCGCTGCAAATGCACCATCACCGCGCCGAGCATTGGGTGGTGGTGAGCGGCACCGCCAAGGTGATCCGCGGCAATGAAGAGATCCTGCTGCACGAGGACCAATCGACCTATATCCCGATCGGCACGCCGCATCGCCTTGAAAATCCCGGCAAAATCATGCTGCATCTCATCGAGGTCCAATCCGGCGGCTATCTCGGCGAGGACGACATCATCCGCATCGAGGACAGCTACGGAAGGAGCTGAGCCTTCGGCCCGAATCTGCTTTCGCTGTACCTCTAGCCAATCAGCAGCCAAATAGTTAACGGCGTCAGATTCCCGCTTACGCCGGGACGACGTGGAAATTAGAACAAATAAAGAACTTTAGCCAGCGAAAAATCGCCTGTGACCCCTCGACAGGCCGGGCGCCCTCCATTAGCAAAGAGGCGCGGGACAAGACGAATTAAGGAGGCGGGGCTCATGCGTGCAAGCGGCATTCCGGAAGGCGTCACCGTGATCGGCCACCCGCTGATCCTCCACAAATTGTCGATCATGCGGCGGAAGCAGACCTCGACGGCAAAATTCCGCCAGCTATTGCGCGAGACCTCGCTGTTGCTCGGCTATGAGGTGACGCGCGACTTGCCCTTGGCCTATGAGCCGATCGAGACGCCGCTCACCCCCTATGACGCGCCGACGATCGAGGGCAAGAAGCTGTGCCTCATCGCCATCCTCAGGGCCGGCGACGGGCTGGTGCAGGGCATCCTCGACCTGGTGCCGTCGGCGCGGGTCGGCCATATCGGCCTTTATCGCGACCACCGGACGCTCGAAGCCATCGAATATTATTACAAGGTGCCGGACCTCGCCGACCGCCTCGTTATCGTCGCCGATCCGATGCTGGCGACCGGCCATACCGCGGTGGCGGCGGTGGCGCGGCTCAAGGCGAGCGGCGCCGAGCACATCAAATTCCTGTGCCTGCTCTCGGCGCCCGAAGGCATCGCCAATTTCCGCGCCGCCCATCCCGATGTCCCGGTGTTCACCGCCTCGATCGACGATCATTTGAACGATCACGGCTATATCATCCCCGGCCTCGGCGATGCCGGCGACCGGTTGTACGGGACGAAATGATGGATCGCCCTAGCCCGCTAGTTTTTTCTTCAGCAATTCGTTGAGGAGGGCCGGGTTGGCCTTGCCCCCTGTCGCCTTCATCACCTGGCCGACGAAGAAGCCATAGAGCTTGTCCTTGCCGGATTTGTATTCCGCGACCTTGTCGGCATTGGCGGCGAGCACCCGGTCGATCGCGGCCGCGATCGCGCCTTCATCCGTCACCTGGCGCAGGCCGCGCGCGGCGACGATCGCCCCTGCCCCTTTGCCGGTCTCCAGCATCGCCGCGAACACATCCTTGGCGATGCGGCCCGAGATGGTGTCGTCGCGGAGGAGATCGAGTAATTCGCCCAAAGCCGATGCCGAAACCGGCGATGCCCCAATGTCGAGGCCGAGTTTGTTCAGGCCGCCGAAGAGGTCGCCCATCACCCAGTTGGCGGCGAGCTTGGCGTCGCGTCCCTTCGCCACCGCCTCGAAATAATCGGCCTGGGATTTTTCCGCGACCAGCACGTCGGCATCATAGGGCGAAAGGCCGTAATCCCGGACATAGCGCGCCTTCCTGGCGTCGGGGAGTTCGGGCAGATCGCGTTTCAGCGCCGCGACCCAGGCGGGATCGAGTTCCAGCGGCAGCAGGTCGGGATCGGGGAAATAGCGATAGTCGAAATCGTTTTCCTTGGAACGCATCGGCCGTGTCTCGTCGCGATTTGCATCCCAGAGCCGGGTTTCCTGAGCGATCGTGCCGCCATCTTCGAGAATTCCGATCTGGCGCCGCGCCTCATACTCAATCGCCAGCATGACGTTGCGGATCGAATTGAGGTTCTTGATCTCGGCGCGGGTGCCGAGCGGCCCGCCCGGGTGCCGCACCGACACATTGCAGTCGCAGCGGAGTTGGCCTTCCTCCATATTGCCGTCGCAGGTGCCGAGATAGCGCAGGATCGCGCGCAATTTTCGTAAATAGGCGCCGGCTTCCTCGGCGCTGCGGATGTCCGGCTCCGACACGATCTCCATCAAGGCGACGCCGGCGCGGTTCAGATCGACATAGGTCTGGCGCGGATGCTGATCGTGGAGGCTCTTGCCGGCATCCTGTTCCAGATGGAGCCGGGTGATGCCGATGCGCCGCGTGGTGCCGTCCGGCATGTCGAGCGTCACCGCGCCCGTGCCGACGATCGGCCGCGAATATTGCGAGATCTGATAGCCGGCGGGCAGGTCGGCATAGAAATAATTCTTCCGATCGAACACCGAGACGAGATTGATCTCCGCCTCGAGGCCGAGCCCGGTCTTCACCGCCTGCTCGACGCAATGGCGGTTGATGACGGGCAACATGCCGGGAAAGGCGGCATCGACGAACGAGACCTGGCTGTTGGGCGCGGCACCGAACCCTGTCGCGGCGCCGGAGAACAGCTTTGCCTCGGACACGATCTGGGCATGGGTTTCGAGGCCGATCACGACCTCCCACACGCCGCCGCGGCCTTGGAGGAGATCGGTCATCGCGACGGCTCCGCGGTGAAGTTCGCCGCGCGCTCGATCACCCCGGCGACGCGGAACATCGTCTCCTCGTCGAAGGCGCGGCCGATGACATGAAGGCCGAGCGGCAACCCATCCGCCGACAATCCCGCCGGCACCGAGATGCCGGGTAGGCCGGCGAGATTGACCGGAACGGTGAAGACGTCGTTCAAATACATCTGGATCGGATCGTCGCTGCGCTCGCCCAACGCAAACGCCGGCGTTGGCGTGGTCGGCGTCAGGATGGCGTCGCAGGCGCGGAACGCGTCGTCGAAATCCTTCGCGATGAGCGTGCGGATCTTCTGCGCCCGCAGATAATAGGCGTCGTAATAGCCGGCGGAGAGCACATAGGTACCGATGAGGACGCGGCGCTTTACCTCCGGCCCGAAGCCCTGGGCGCGGGTCGCCTCATACATCTCGTCGAGGCTGTCGCCGGGGACGCGCAGACCGAAGCGCACGCCGTCATAGCGCGCGAGGTTCGACGACGCCTCCGCCGGCGCGATGATGTAATAGGCGGGAAGTGCATATTTCGTCAGTTTGAGGCTGATCTCGACCGGCTCGGCCCCCGCCGCTTTGATCCAGTCGATGCCGCGTTGCCACAGCGTTTCGATCTCCGCCGGCATTCCCTCGACGCGATATTCCTTCGGGATGCCGATGTGCAAGCCGCGGATGTCGCCGGTGAGCGCCGCCGCGAAATCCGGCACCGCGACCGGCGCCGAGGTCGAATCCCTGGGATCGTGGCCAGCCATCGCCTGAAGCAGGAGCGCGGCATCGTGGACGGTTCGCGTCATCGGCCCGGCCTGATCGAGCGAGGAGGCGAAGGCGATGATGCCCCAGCGTGAGCAGCGGCCATAGGTCGGCTTCATCCCGACGACCCCGCAGAAGCTCGCGGGCTGGCGGATCGAGCCGCCGGTATCGGTGCCGATCGCGCCCGGCGCCAATCGCGCCGCCACCGAAGCCGCCGATCCGCCGGAGGAACCGCCCGGCACCAACGGCCGGTTGTCGCCCTGGCGGCGCCAGGGATTGTGGGTCGGACCGTGACAGGAGGTCGCGTTGCTCGACCCCATCGCGAATTCGTCGAGATTGGTCTTGCCGAGCAGCACCGCCCCGGCATCCCAGAGCCTTGCCGTCACGGTCGATTCGTAAGGCGGCACGAAATCGCCGAGCATGCGCGAGGCGGCGGTGGTGAGGACGCCCCGCGTGCAGAACAAATCCTTGACCGCGAGCGGCACGCCTTCCAAGGCCCGCGCCTCACCGCGGGCGATGCGGGCATCGCTTTCCGCCGCCATCTCAAGCGCCCGCTCCGGCAATTCGGTGATGAAGGCGTTAAGGCCGCGCGCCGCCGCCATCGCAGCGAGATGCGCCTCGGCAAGCTCGCGCGCGGAGAATTGCTTTCGCGCCAGGCCGTCCTTCGCCGCTGCCAGGGTGAACCGGGTGAGGTCGCTCACTCCACCACCTTCGGCACGGCGAAGAAGCCCCGCGCCACCTCGGGCGCATTCTTTAGGATCGCGTCCGCATCGCCGCCATCGGTCACGATATCATCACGCATCGGAATCTTGAGATGGACGACGCTGGCCATCGGCGCGACGCCAGTGACATCGACCTCGTTCAGTTGCTCGATCCATTCGAGGATGTGCGACAATTCCCGGGCCATCGGTGGAAGCTCGCTCTCGGGAAGCTTGATGCGCGCGAGCGTCGCGATGCGCGCCACGGTGGCCTTGTCCAATGGCATGATGGTAGTCTCGATGTCTCTCGGGCGGCGCACGCTAACATCCACCATGGCACTCTGCAATCCCGCCGACCTTTGCGCCGGCATCGCGCCGGGCGCGCGGCTTTTGGGCCTCGATGTCGGCACCAAGACCATCGGCCTTGCCCTGTCCGACACGCGCCGCGTCATCGCGACGCCGCTCGACACCATCCGGCGCAAGCGCCTCAGGGAGGATTTGGCGGCGCTGTTCGCCGCGGTGACGCGCCATGATATCGGCGCCCTCGTGGTCGGGCTGCCGCTCCGGCTCGATGGCGGCGACGGGCCGCGCACCCAGAGCGTCCGGCAATTCGCGAAGAATCTCCTCGCGGTCCGCGACTTGCCGCTCGCGTTCTGGGACGAGCGGATGTCGACCCTCGCGGTCGAGCGCGGCATGCTCGCCGCCGACCTTACCCGCAAGCGCCGGGCCGAGATCGTCGACCGCGCCGCCGCCGCCTATATCCTCCAAGGCTATCTCGACTGGCTCAATCGTGCCGAGCGGTAAGCCGCCGCTTGCCGCCGGGCGCGGGCCGTGGCAGGAAGCACCGCCATGACCGGACCACTCCAAGCGATTCGCATCTTCGACATGAGCCGGATCCTCGCCGGCCCGAGCTGTACCCAGCTTCTAGGCGATCTCGGCGCCGACATCATCAAGGTCGAGCGGCCGGGCATCGGCGACGATACCCGAAAATGGGGTCCGCCGTTCCTGAAGGACGCCGAAGGCCATGATCGCGAAAGCAGCTATTTCCTTTCCGCCAACCGGGCGAAACGCTCGCTCACCCTCGATTTCACCACGCCCGAGGGCCGCGACATCGCGCTGAGACTCATCGCCCAATCGGACGTGCTCCTTGAAAACTACAAAGTCGGCACGCTGGCGAAGTACGGCCTCGGCTATGACGCGCTTCATGCCCGGTTTCCGCGGCTCGTCTATTGCTCGCTGACCGGGTTCGGCCAGACCGGCCCCTATGCGCCGCGCGCCGGATATGACTTCCTGGCCCAGGCGATGGGCGGGATCATGAGTCTTCAGGGCGAGCCCGAAGGCGAGCCGATGAAGGGCGCGGTCGCGATGGCCGACCTCATGGCCGGGATGTACAGCGCGGTCGCGATCCTGGCGGCGCTCCACCATCGGGACCGCACCGGCGCGGGCCAGTCGATCGACGTGGCGCTGCTCGACACCCAGATCGCCTGGCTCGGCAATCAGGCGCAAGCCTATTTGATTTCGGGCGAGGTGCCGCCGCGGCTCGGCAATGCGCATCTCTCGATCGTGCCCTATCAGGTATTCGCCACCGCCGACGGACATATCGTACTGGCGGTCGGCAATGACGGCCAGTTCCGGAAGTTCTGCCGGTTCGCCGGCGTTCCCCACTGGGCCGACGATCCGCGCTTTGCCACGAACCGCGCCCGGGTCGAGAACCGTACCGTGCTGGTGCCGATGCTGGCCGAGATCCTCCGGCAACAACCCTCGGCCCATTGGACGGAGGGTCTCGAACGCGAAGGCGTGCCGGCGAGCCCGATCAACCGGCTCGACGAGGTGTTCGCCGACCCGCACGTCAAGGCGCGCGAGATGGTGGTGAAGATGGACCATCCCGCCGCGCCAGCGCCGATCGACCTCATTGCCAACCCCATTAAATATTCCGCAACGCCGATCGCCTATCGTGATCCGCCGCCACTCATCGGCCAGCATACCGACGCGATCCTGCGTGAGCTTCTGGACCTGTCCGAGGCTAAGATCGCCGATTTGCGGGCGCGAGGCGTGGTGTGAGATGGCGCTTTATACCGCGGGATATGAAGGGTTGCGGATCGAGGATTTCATTTATCGCCTGCGCGCGGCCGGCATCGAGTTGGTGGTCGATGTGCGCGCCCTGCCTTTGTCGCGCAAGCCCGGCTTCTCGAAGCGCGCCTTCGAAAGGGCGCTCGCCGAGGCCGGCATCGGCTATGCCCATCGCCAAGCGCTCGGCACGCCGAAACCGATCCGCGCGCGCTACAAGCGCGACCATGATGTTGCCGCGCTGAACCGCGATTTCGGCGCGTATTTGGAGCACCAGGATTTGGCGCTGGCCGAACTCACGGATCTGATTCACGACAAGACGGCCTGCCTCGTCTGCTATGAGGCCGATCCGAAGCTGTGCCATCGCAGCCTCGTCGCCGCGGCGGCGCGGCGTTTCGGCGCGCCCGACGCGATCCATCTCGACGCCCGCTAACATCAAGGCGTTTTCCCGGTCCCACCATGCATTCCGACATCGTCACCTTCACGAGCCTCGGCAATTCCGTCGTCACCCTGCCGATCGCGGTGGCGATCCTCGTCTGGCTCTATCTTTGGCTCGGCCGCAAGGTGGCGCTCGCCTGGCTTATCGCGCTCCTCGTCTGCGGCGCGGTGACGGCCGTTCTCAAAATCTATTTCCATGCCTGCCCGGTGCGGGTGATCGACCTCGTCAGTCCGAGCGGCCACACCTCGCTCAGCTTTTTCGTCTATGGCGGCCTCGTCCTCATCACCGGCGCGCGCTGGCCTGTCTGGCCGAAATTGGCGCTATGGCTCGTCGGCGCGGCCTTCGTCCTCGCCATCGCGATTTCGCGACTGGTGCTCGACGACCACTCCCGGATCGAGGTGGTCATCGGCCTTGCCGTCGGCGGCACCGCGCTCTTGCTGTTCTGGCGCGTTTTCCGGCAGATGCGGTGGCGGGCAATGCCGATCTGGCCGATCTGGGTCGTCGCGCTGGTGCCGATCGTTGTGCTCCACACCCACAATCTGCCGACCGAGAGCCTCTTGACGCGACTGGCATTATATTTGCGCGGCACGGTCGATTTCTGTGCCTGAGGCGATTGCGCCCGGCGCCGCCCTTGCCTAGAATCAGGACAAGGAGGAGGTTCACATCATGGCTACCCTGCCCGCGCGCGCGACACCGTCCCTTGACGGCAGCCTCGCCCGATATCTGCGCGAGATCAGGAAATTCCCGATGCTCGGCCAGCAGGAGGAATTCATGCTGGCGAAACGCTGGCGCGAGCATGGCGACCCCGAAGCAGCGCAGACGCTGGTAACGTCGCATCTGCGCCTGGTCGCCAAAATCGCGATGGGGTATCGCGGCTATGGCCTGCCCTTGGCCGACCTCATCGCCGAGGGCAATCTCGGCATGATGCAGGCGGTGAAACGCTATGACCCCGATCGCGGCTTTCGCCTCGCGACCTATGCGATGTGGTGGATTCGGGCGTCGATCCAGGAATACATCCTCCATTCCTGGTCCCTGGTGAAACTCGGCACCACCGCGGCGCAGAAAAAGCTGTTCTTCAATCTGCGCCGCATCAAGGGCCGGATCGCCGCGATTGAGGAAGGCGACCTTTCGCCCGAAAATGTGACGCGGATCGCGCGTGAGCTCCACGTGCCCGAAGCCGATGTCATCTCGATGAACCGCCGGCTTGCCGGCGCCGACAATTCCTTGAACGCGCCGGTGCGTGCCGAAGGCGCCGGCGAATGGCAGGACTGGCTCGTCGATGAAGACGAGAATCAGGAGGAATTGCTCGGCGAGATGGAGGAGCTTGGCTTGCGCCGCGACCTCCTGACCGCGGCGATGTCGCACCTCTCGGCGCGCGAGCGCGATATCCTGACCGAGCGGCGGCTGCGCGACGAGCCGGTGACGCTCGAGGACCTCGCCCGGAAATACGGCGTCTCGCGCGAGCGCGTGCGCCAGATCGAGGTCCGCGCCTTCGAGAAACTCCAGGCCTTCATGACCGCCGGCGCCAAGGAGCGCAAGCTGCTGCCGAGCGCGTAGCCGATTTTCCGCGATATTGGCTCAAATCGGGTTCCTTTATCCCGGCGGGCGCGCCGAATTGGCTTTGTTTTGGCTTTGTTTTTTGCCATCGAATCGTTGATTTTCCCCGATAAATTGGCTTCGTTC
>JBOHLV010000060.1:0-4502 GCA_050729815.1 Allostellaceae bacterium | reverse complement strand
GCTTTGCACCAGGTTCCTTGAACACAAGGCGCCCGGTCGGCTATGATGCTGGCCATACCCTGGATCGGCGCCGCTGGTTCCGCCCGGAAGCGGGTCGAGCGAGGCGTCGCCGCCGCTTCGATGGAGGATTCATCATGGGCATGCCGAACGGCGTACATCATCTCGCCCTCAATACCGGGAACATGAAGGCGCAGCTCGACTTCTTCACCGACGTGCTCGGCGCCGAATTGAAGGCGCTCTACTGGATGCACGGCACCAACGGCTACTTCCACGGCTTCCTCGAACTCAGCGAACATTCCTACATCGCCTTCGTTCAGGCGCCTCAAGGCGCCGTTGAGGCCACCAACCCGCCGGTGCCGGAGAAGGCCTCGCTCAACCATGTCGCCTTCAGCGTCGGCAACGAGCAAAAGCTCCTCGCGATGCGCGACCGAATTCGTGATCGCGGCATCGTGGTGATCGGCCCGATCGACCATGGCTTCTGCAAATCGATCTATTTCGGCGGGCCGGAGGGCCTCAGGCTCGAACTCTCGACCAACCCGGTCGGCATCGATGAGCGCGCCTGGATCGATCCCGAAGTGGTCGAGAAATGCGACATCTCGGCGGCGGAACTCAAGACCTATCTGACGCCGGCCGCCTATCGCGACGAGGGTGGTGAGGTGGCACAGCCGCCGCTGCGCGACGACAAGCCCCATCCGATGTGGCGCGGCGAGGCGCTCGAGCGCGCGCTCAGCATGTCCGACGCAGAAATCACCCGCACCATGAGCGAACCGACCCCGCCGGTGAAGGTTGCGCCACGCGCCCCGGCGATGGCGAAATAGCACCGTCGATCCTCGCTTGGAGAAAACGGCCCGGCCGGTTCGGTCGGGCCGTTTGCCGTTGCCGCACCCGAGATTTTTCCAAATCTTGGGCGAATCTTGCCGTTTTGCCTAATGATTGGGCAATTGTCCTGCCGCCTCGGAATTGAGCGGACGGTCGGTGCGGGTTGGACGGCGCGGCGCCGCCGCTGGCATGAATCTTGATTACCCGGAACGACGATGCCTCGGTCCCAAGGACCGCGCGGCGCAAAAAGTCGATCCGGAGGTCTATTGATGAGCCGTTATTCCAAGAAGGCGCTATCGGGGGGGCTGGTACTGCTCCTGGTCCTCGCGATCATGCCGCTGACCAGCGCGGTTTCGACGGTGCTGGCCCAGACCACCACCTCGACGACGACATCGACAACGCCGCCCGCCGCGCCGGCGACGCCGCCATCGCCGCCGGCCTGCGATTCGAGCCATCTCACCCGCTGCACGCCGAATTCCGGCGACACCGCCTGGATGCTGACCTCGATGGCGCTCGTCCTGATGATGACGGTGCCGGGCCTCGGCCTGTTCTATGGCGGCATGGTGCGCAAGAAGAATGTCGGCGACACGGTGATGACCAGTTTCGCCATCACCTGCCTCGTCACCCTATTGTTCGCGTTCTGGAATTACAGCCTCGCCTTCACTGGTGGCACGCCGTTCATCGGTGGCCTCAGCCGCGCCTTTTTGCAGAATATCTTAAGCGACATTTCGACCGGCATCGGCAATCCCAATCCCCTGGCGCCGACGATTCCGGAAGACGTCTATATGTGCTTCCAGATGACCTTTGCGATCATCACCCCGGCGCTCATCGCCGGCGCCTTCGCGGAGCGGATGAAATTTTCGGCAATGCTGTGGTTCGTCGGATTGTGGGCGACCCTCGTCTATGCCCCGGTCGCGCACTGGGTGTGGGGTCCGGACGGCTTCCTCGACAGCGGTAACGCCCATGCCGCGATCCATGTCCTCGATTTCGCCGGCGGCACCGTGGTGCATATCAATTCCGGCGTCGCCGGCCTCATCTGTGCGCTGATGCTGGGCAAACGCAAGAGCACCGGTCCCGCCCATAATGTCGTCCTTACCTTCATCGGCGCCGGACTGCTGTGGGTCGGCTGGTTCGGCTTCAACGCCGGCTCCGCGGTCAGCGCGGGCATGCAGGCGGGCATGGCGATGACCGTGACGCAGATCGCGACCGCGGTCGGCGGCCTCACCTGGATGTTCGTCGAATGGGCACATCGCGGCAAGCCGACGATCGTCGGCATCTGTTCGGGCGCGGTCGCCGGCCTCGTCGCCATCACCCCGGCCTCGGGCTTCGTCGGGCCGATCGGTTCGATGGTGATCGGCGTTGCCGCCGGCATCATCCCCTATCTCGCCGTCATCGCCTTGAAGGCGGCGATGGGCTATGACGACGCGCTCGACGCCTTCGGGGTCCATGCCGTCGGCGGCGCCACCGGTGCCATCCTCACCGGCGTCTTCGCCGTGAGCCAGTATGGCGGCACGCCGGGCCTCATCGAGGGCAACCCCCTCCAGCTCTGGTATCAGATCGAGGGCGTGGTGATCGTCATCGCCTATGACGTCGTTGTCAGCTTCATCCTCCTGAAGCTGATCGATGTCATCATCGGGCTGCGCGTTTCGGAGGATGTCGAACGCGAGGGACTCGATCTCGCCCTCCATGGCGAGGCGGTGCAGTGAAGGCGGCGCATCCGCGCTGTTGCGTCGCCTATCGCGTGGCGCGCTTTAACCCCGTAGTGAGGAGCCAGCCGGCAAGAATGATCGCGAAGCCCAGCGCGTCATAGAGATGGAACGGCTCGCCCAACAGCAGCACGGCGAGAATCGCGGTGAGGGCCGGCTGGAACGGCGTCGTGAACCCGGCGCGATTGGCGCCGACCAGTTCGACGCCGCGATTCCAGAAGAGATAGGCGAGGATCGACGAGGTGACGGCGATGAAGAGGATGAGGCCGGCGACCGGCCAGCTCCAATCCGGTACCCGCACGAACAGCGACTCGTAAAAATAGGCCGGCGACAGCACGGTGAGCCCGATCAGCATCAGCACGAACATGAAGCCGATGGCGTCGAGTTCCACGGGCCGTCGCCGCACCAACACGGAATAAAGGCACCATAGCGGGATCGAGCCGAAGATCAGAAGGTCGCCGCGGTCGATTTTGAGCTGCGCGAGGTTGTGCCAATCGCCGCGCGCCACGATCAGCAGTACCCCGATGAAGGTGACGCCCATGCCGAGCCATTGCCGCCGAGTCGCCGGCTGGCGTTCGATCAGCCACACCATCAGCACCATGACGAGCGGGCTGCCGGCATTGAGGATGGTCGCGTTGACCGCGGTCGTGTAATCGAGCCCGGCATAGATGATCGCCTGGAACGTGGCGACGCCGGTCGCACCCAGCACCAGGAGGAGCCAGCGCCGGCGCCACACGACATGCCAGCGGCCCTTGAGGCGCGGGATCGCGAACGGCGCCAGCACCAGCGCCGCGACGCCCCAGCGCCAGAAGCTCAGCGCCACCGGCGGAAACGCGTCATGGAGCGCCCGCCCGACCACCCAGTTGCTGGCCCAGGCGAGGTTGGCGAGCAGCAGCAGCGTATAGGGGTAGATCAATCGCCGCGCCGCGACCGGAGACGCGGCGAGGTCGGGGCTCGCGCTCATGGCGGGCGAAACTGTGCCACCCCGCACCATCCCGTCAACGGGCGAAAGCGGACACCAGCCGCGCACGGCCGAGTCGCAGCCGGTCTTGGCGCCGCGCCGGCCAAGGGGCAGAATGGCGCCATGCCCGAGATCACGCCGCCGGTCACCTCCGCGATCCGGCAATTGCCGACGGTCATCGTCAACCGCATCGCCGCCGGCGAGGTGATCGAGCGCCCGGCGGCAGCGGTGAAGGAGTTGGTCGAGAACGCGATCGATGCCGGCGCCCGCCGGATCGAGGTCAGCCTTGAGGATGGCGGCCAGTCGCTGATCGCGGTCGGCGACGATGGCGACGGCATGAGTGCCGTGGAGCTGGCGCTTGCGGTCGAGCGCCATTGTACCTCGAAGCTGCCGGAGGACGATCTTCTCCGCATCCGTAGTTTGGGATTCCGCGGCGAGGCACTGCCCTCCATCGGCGCGGTGAGCCGGATGAATATCACGAGTCGCCCGCGTGGCGGCGACGGTGCCGCCATCATGGTTGAGGCCGGCGCCAAGGGCGTCGTCGCGCCCGCCGCCTTGCCGCCCGGCACCAGGGTCGAGGTGCGCGATCTCTTTTTCGCGACGCCGGCCCGGCTCAAATTCCTGAAATCGGTTAAGGCCGAGCGCGCGGCGGCGCTCGATCAGATCGTCCGCCTCGCCATGGCCTATCCTGCGATTGCCTTTCGCGTCGCCGGCGATGACGGGCGCGAACTCTTGCGGCTCGATGCCGTCGGCGCGTCGCTGCTCCCCCACGATGCACGGCGCGAGCGGCTCGCCGCGATCCTGGGCCAGGATTTTGCCGACAACGCGCTGGAGATTGCCGGCGGGCGCGACGGTGTCCAGCTCTCGGGGTTTGCCGCGCTCCCGACCTTCAACCGGGCGACGGCGCGCGAGCAATATCTCTTCGTCAACGGCCGGCCGGTGCGCGACAGGCTGCTCCATGGCGCGGTGCGGGCCGCCTATATGGACCATCTCGCGTCCGACCGGCACCCGGTGGT
>JBOHLV010000059.1:0-4634 GCA_050729815.1 Allostellaceae bacterium | reverse complement strand
TCGCCCATGAATTCCTCGACGCGACCGCGACCCGCCTCATCAACGAGGTACGTGGTTTGGGCCGCGTCGTCTATGACGTTACCTCGAAACCACCCGGTACCATCGAGTGGGAATGATTTTGGCCCTTCCGGGGCTATCCCGCATCCTCAGCGGCATCGTGGTGACCGCGCTCGTCCTCGCCGATCTCGCTTATCCGGCGTTCGATCGAGCCCATGTCATTGCGACGGTGCACTCAAGCGAAGCGCTTCTCCATCTCATCTTTGGCACCGGCTTTACCATTTTTTTCTGTCTATTATGGTGTCTAGGGGTAACCCTTGATTTGTCGACGATTTGCCGCGTCGCCCGAGGCTCGTCGCCCGACCGGCTGGCCGCTACCAGGTGATCAACTGCTTCGAAAATAACGCGCCGAGCTTCCATGCCGGCCGGAAAAATGGCATCGTCTTCGCAGAGTGTAGTGTCACTTGGCGAATGTCAGTCAAATTATGTAATCGCTCCCATGAAATTCCTTTCTGAACAGAACCTGGATTGTCATCATGGCTTTGCCCGATCAGCCGCATGAGCATGAGCATGAGCACGGCTCGGAGCTGTCCGAGGTCCAGTTGCGGGTACGCGCGCTCGAGACGATTCTGACCGAGAAAGGCTACATCGATCCCGCCGCGCTCGATGCGATCGTCGAGACCTTCGAAACCAAGATCGGCCCGCGCAACGGCGCGCAGATCGTCGCCAAGGCCTGGACCGATGAGGGCTTCAAGCGCTGGCTGCTTGAGGACGCGACCGCGGCCGCCAATTCACTCGGCTATGTCAGCCGGGTCGGCGCCGATCTGATCGCGGTCGAGAATACCGAACGCCGCCACAATATCGTCGTCTGCACGCTGTGTTCCTGCTACCCATGGGAGGTGCTGGGACTGCCGCCGGTCTGGTACAAATCGGCGCCCTATCGCTCGCGCGTGGTGATCGATCCGCGCGGCGTGCTGCATGATTTCGGCGTCGTGCTGCCGTCCGACACCGAAATCCGTGTCTGGGATTCGACGGCGGAGACCCGCTTCCTCGTGCTGCCGATGCGTCCCGCCGGCACCGATGGCTGGAGCGAAGAGCGGCTCGCCGAATTGGTCACGCGCGATGCGATGATCGGCACCGGCCTGCCTAAACAGCCGTCGGAAGTCACCGCCTCGTGAACGGCATTCATGACATGGGCGGCATGCACGGCTTCGGGCCGGTCGAGCCCGAGCCGGACGAGCCGGTTTTTCACGCCGCGTGGGAGGGCCGAATCCTCGCGATGCAGCGCGCCACTGGCTACGCCGGCCTGTGGACGATCGACATGTCGCGCGCCGCGCAGGAAGCCTTGCCGCCGCAGGTCTACCTTTCCGCTTCCTATTACGAGCGGTGGGCCTTGGGGCTGGAGCGGCTCCTCCTAGAACACCGGCTCGTCACCTCCGAGGAGCTCGCCTCCGGCCACGCCATGGCACCAGGCACGCCCTTGCCACGCAAGCTGACGGCGGCCGACGTCAATCGGGGGATGACGCGCGGTTCCTTTGGCCGACCGGCGCCGGCGCCGGCCTGCTTCAAGCCCGGTGACCGGGTTCGCACCGCGAACCGGCATCCCGTGACGCACACGCGCCTTCCCCGCTACGCGCGCGGCCGCGTCGGCGTTATCGAGCAACTGCGCGGCTGCCATGTCTTTCCCGATACGGTGGCGATTGGTGAAGGCGAGTGCCCGCAATGGCTTTATACGGTCGTCTTCGAGGGCCGCGAGCTGTGGGGCGAGTCCTCCGACCCAACGATCAAAGTCTCCATCGAGGCGTGGGAGTCATATCTGGAGCTGGCACCGTGACGGCGCATTCGGCGTCGGCGAGGAACGCCGCGCGGTCGCGGCCGGCGGTGGAGACCGTTCCGAGCATCCCGCGCGATGCCGATGGACCGGTCTTCCGCGAGCCTTGGGAGGCGCAGGCCTTCGCCATCACGGTCGCGCTTCATGATCGCGGCCTCTTTGCGTGGAGCGAATGGGCGGCGATTCTCGCCGAGGAGATCAAGCTTGCCCAGGAAGCGGGCGATCCTGATACCGGGGACACCTATTACCGGCATTGGCTGGCCGCGCTGGAGCGCGTCGTCGCCGGGAAAGGCGTCACCGACGCCTCAACTCTGACACGCTATCGCCATGCCTGGGACCACGCGGCCGACCGCACACCCCATGGCACGCCGATTGTACTCAACGCCGAAGACTTCGGGCCGGAAGATGAACATTAGACGCCGCCGGCGGTGTTAACCTCAAGATCGTCGTAGCGCCGGAATTTATAGAAGGCGACCGAACCGAGCCAACTCACAAGGAACACGCCGATAATCGCGTAACCCAGAACGCCGAAATTATCGTTGATCGCGCCGATTGCGCCCCAGAAACCGCCTTCAGTCAGGCCGAGTTGAGCGCCTATGAGGTTTAGGGTTTCGAGGCCGCCGATCAGGACAGCGACCACGACCGAAACCGCAGTGATCGTCATGTTGTAATAGAGCTTGCGGATCGGCCTCATGAAGGCCCACCCGTAGGCTCCCAGCATCAGCACTCCGTCGGTCGTATCGACGAGCGCCATACCGGCCGTGAACAGCGCCGGAAACACCATGATCACGCTGAAAGACATGCCATTGGCGGCCTGAGCCGACGAAATACCGAAGAGCGCCACTTCGGTTGCCGTATCGAACCCCAACCCGAACAGAAATCCGATCGCCAGCATGTGCCAGCTCTTGGTGACGAGCCGGAACAGCGGGCGAAAGATACGCGAAAGGAAACCCCGCCGATTGAGCAGGACGTCAAAATCGTCTTCGCCGAACGGTTCGCCGCATTTGACCGCCTGAAAGGTGCGGTAGACCGAAACAAGCACCAGAGCATTAATAAGGGCGATGGCGAACAGAAACAGGGCCGAGACGGATACGCTGATGATGCCCCCGACCGCCTTCATCGAGGCGAAGCGCGACGCGAGTTCAGACGCCGCGAACGCAACCCCGATCGACAGGAAGACCACCACGGCGGAATGGCCGAGCGAAAAAAAGAACCCAACGCCGACGGGGCGTTGGCCATGTTGCATGAGCCTGCGCGTCACGTTGTCGATCGCCGCGATATGATCGGCGTCGACTGCGTGGCGCAGGCCGAAGGTATAGGCGAGTAACGCCGTTCCAAAAAGAACAGGTCGATCGCCCAGAACGACAGACGCCCAGAGCCAGATGAGAACCTGGCCGACGATCAGGACGGCATAGATAACGATCAACCGGCGGCGCAGATCGACACCGCCCTTATCGAGGACATCGGAGACGATTCGAAACATGACACCTTCGCGTGCTCTTGGAAAATAACATCACGATCGTCGGTGATGCCGCAAAAGAAACGTACCATCGGTCCTCGAAGGGGGCCCGATAAGACCGGGTTCGCTCCGGAAAATGGCGCGGCCCATGTCCAAAAAACAAAAGTTTCGTTCGAAAAATTAAGTCGCTGATCCGAAGGCGCCTTCCCGGCGCATAAATCAGGAGTGGTAGGACGTTACTCGGACCCATCCCCAGTCGATTCCGCGCCTAGATGTTGTTGAAATCGTAAGCTCCGCCCCCTTGCAACAGCAGGAAGCGGCAGTCTTCGTCTTCGCCGCCGTTCGTGGTGCGATGCGCCGTCATTGGCGGCACGGCGTAGCTGCCGCCTGCCGCGATTCGCTCGTCAGCGCGTGGCGCGCGCGTTTCGACGCGCAGCGTGCCGGTCAGACAGAAGAACTGGTCCGTGATGTGACTGTGATAGTGCCAGGGGATGACATCGCCAGGTGCGAGGGTAAAAAGCTGCGCGCGCAGATCCTTGCCCTCTGCGACAGTCTCGATGTTCTTTACCGTGCCATTTGGCTTCGCCATGGGAGGCTCCATCCCGTGTGGCGGCAGCCTATGCCCACGCGGCAATCGTTTCAATTAAATCACGGATCGGCCCAACCGTCCGCGACGGCGGCACGCACGACCGTGCACGCCCTTTACCAACCCTTCACCATCCTTTGCGACAATCGGCGCAGATATTCCAATTACCGGATTTTCGAACATGGTGCATTTCGCGCTCGTGAGCGTGGCGATCGTGGCCCTGTTCCTCGGGACGCTCGCGATGGTGAATCAAATCGCTTATTTAGTGCATGGCGATGAGATACCGGCAGACGATAACGCGGTCGATGCTGCCGACCAACGAACTGTGGGAGCGCCATAGCGATCCCTTCTGGCAAGCACTTGCGAACTCAAATGGCTTCGATAAGCAGAATTTAGCCTCGGCCGCCATCCGGCTGAAGATAGGCGAAGCAGCCATTGCCGAGAACGTGCAGACCCTTGGTGAATTGCCATTGGCTCATCGCGGTGCCCCGATGGCGGGCTCGATCCGACCCGCGCAGGTGCCGAAGCCGATATCGACCGCGCCGTCGCGATGGGCGCGCCCGGCGAAAGACACGTCATCCCCATCTTCGAGCCAGTTGCGGGTCTCGCGTCTCTCCGCGGTTGTTGATCTCGGCGAGGCACGCTTTCGAATCCTCTTCCGGGCCCGACACCGTGCCGCTGGCGATGAGGTCGCCAGGATCCAAATTGCAGCCGTTGCTGGCGTGATGGGCCAGCATTTGCGCCATGGTCCAAAACATGTG
>JBOHLV010000058.1:0-4314 GCA_050729815.1 Allostellaceae bacterium | reverse complement strand
CATTACAATTTCATGGGCCAGTCGTCGAAGACCGCGACCGAGGACCTTTCCATGTCGCTGATGTTCCTGGTGCCGATCAACGCGCCGGGCCTCAAATTGTTCTGCCGCACCTCCTATGAGGGGGCGGCGAAGCGGAGCGGCTCGCCGTTCGATTATCCGCTGTCTTCGCGCTTCGATGAGAACGACGCCATCTTCGTCCTTGATAAGGTGTTCATTCCCTGGGAGGACGTCATCATCTATCGCGATCCCGCACGGGTCCTTTCCTTTCACACTCAATCGGGCTTCCAGAACGGCTATCTGTTCCAGGGCTGTACCCGGTTTGCCGTCAAGCTCGATTTCTTCTGCGGCCTCATCGCGAAGGCCTTGCGTTGCACCGGCGGTGATGAAGGGCGGCTCAACCAGACGTTGCTCGGCGAGGTGATCGCCTGTCGCAACCTGTTCTGGGGGCTCTCCGACGCGATGGCCAACGATCCGGACCCGTGGCCCGGCGGCCTCGGCGATGCGGTGCTGCCCAACGGCCGCGCCGGCTATGCCTACCGCGTCTTTGCGCCCGACCTCTATCCGCGCCTGCGCGACATTGTCGAGCGCATCATCACCTCGGCCCTTATCTATCTGCCGTCGTCGGTGAAGGATTTCGCCAACCCGGCGATCGAGCCTTACTTGAAACAATATGTCCGCGGCAGCCATGGCATCGGCCATCGCGAGCGCATCAAGACATTGAAGCTGTTATGGGATGCGGTCGGCACCGAATTCGGCGGCCGCCATTCGCTCTACGAGCGCAATTATGCCGGCTCCTGGGAGGATGTCCGGCTCCAGACTTACATGGCCGCATCGCGTGGCGGCGCGCTCAAGGAGATGGAGGCGCTCGTCGAGCAATGTATGGCCGATTACGACGAGACCGGCTGGCGCGATGACACCTGGCGTGAAGAATGAGCGCCCGAAACCTTGAGGACCTGACCCTTCAAGAAGCTGCCGCGGCCATCCGCGGCGGTGACGTTTCTGCCGAGATATACGTCGGAACGTTGATCGCGCGCACGAAAGAACTCACTCGCCTCGGCGCGATTACGACGCCCAATTATGAGCTTTGTTATGCGGAAGCCGTTGCCCTCGATCAGCGGCGGAGCGCCGGTTCCACGCTTGGTCCACTCGCCGGCGTGCCGTTCCTCATCAAGGACAATATCGACGTCGCCGGCTTACCGACGACAGCCTGCACCCCGGCGCTTCGCAACAATGTCGCGGGGCGCGATGCGGCGGTGGTGGCAAAGCTAAGGGCCGCGGATGCGTTAATCCTGGGCAAGGCGACGATGCACGAAATGGCAATGGGCGGAACTAGCAACAACCCCGGCTCGCCACCCGTGCTCAACCCCTATGATGAGGGAGTCATTGCGGGAGGAAGTGGCGGTGGCACCGCCGCCGGGCTCGCTGCCCGACTTTGTCCAGGCGGGCTTGGCACCGATACCGGTGGATCGGTTCCCATCCCGGCGGCCCTCTGCGGCGTGGTCGGGCTGCGGCCATCGACGGGTCGATATGCGAATGGTGGCCTCCTGGTTTCCACGGTGACGCGTGATGTGATTGGACCGATAGCCCGTTCGGTCGGCGACGTCCAATTGATTGATGCGGTCATCACGGGTGACGGCGATTCCCCGGATGCCGGACCGCCCCGCCTACGGCTCGGCCTGCCAACACGCTATTTCTGGGATGCTCTTGATGGTGAGGTCGAAGCTGTGCTGGCTGCGGCACTCAAGCGCCTGAAGTCAGCCGGGTTCGCTGTGTTAGAAACCGAAGTCGCGGACGTCAATCAGCTTGCCCAAGCCACTGCGCGGGGCCTCGCTACCGAAACTTCTCGCGACTTGCGGGCGACTCTGGCCGCTTTGCCGGGGAGCCCTACGCTCGCGGATCTCGAGGCGCAGGCGGCATCGCCGCGTATCGCGGCCATGTTGCGCGAGATCCGTGACGGACGGGGCTCGCCGGCCTTATTGCACGAGGCGTTGACGGTGCATCGGCCGCGCCTCCAGCGGGCGTTCGCGGAAGCGCTCGATCGAATTGACGTCGACGCCCTGCTTGTGCCGACGACCCCGTTGCCGGCACGGTTTGTCGGAGACGATATGGGGGTCGTGCTCAACGGCCGTAATGTTGATATGTTCGTCTATACGCGAAATACGCGCGTTGTCTCCTGCGCCGGTTTGCCGTTCTTGACCCTTCCGGCTGGGCTAACGTCTGCGGGACTACCGGTCGGAATCGGTCTGGTCGGGCGACAGCAGCAGGACCGGAAGATTTTGGCTTTGGGCACCCTCTGCGAGCGCGCCTTGGGCGTTCTGCCGAAGCCGGAGTTTGGCATTGAGTGATGCGGCAACAATGATCCCGGCGCTGAGCGCGACAGCCCTGAGCCAAGCGATCCGGGCACGCACGGTGTCGTGCGTCGAGGTGATGAAGGCGTACCTCGATCGCATCGCGGCCCTCAACCCCGCCGTCAACGCGATCGTCAGCCTGCGCGACCGCGACGTGCTCATGGCCGAGGCGCGGCACCGGGACGAGCAGTTGGCGCGAGGGGAATATCTCGGGCCGCTGCACGGCTTTCCCCATGCGGTGAAGGACCTCGAACCGACGCTGGGTATCCGCACCACTTTCGGCTCGCCCTTGTTCCGCGATTTCGTGCCCGACCGGGATTCGATCCTGGTTGAGCGGCTGAAGCGCGCGGGCGCCATCATCATCGGCAAGACCAACACGCCCGAATTCGGCCTCGGCTCCCACACCTTCAACGAGGTGTACGGCACGACACGCAATGGCTTTGACCAAAGCCGCAGCGCCGGCGGCTCCAGCGGCGGTGCCGCGGTCGCGCTCGCCTTGGGCATGGTACCGTTCGCCGATGGCAGCGATTACGCCGGCTCGCTGCGCAACCCGGCCGCCTGGAATAATCTCTTCTCGCTCCGTCCCTCGCCCGGCATCGTTCCAAGGGAAAGTCCCGAACTGTTCCTCCAGGCGCCCGGCGTATCAGGACCGATGGCGCGCAGCGTTCCCGATCTCGCCATGCTGCTTTCCGTTCAGGCTGGGCACGATGCGCGTGCGCCTCTGTCGTCTGTCCTCGATCCGGTGCGGTTCCTAGCGCCGCTGGACATCGATCTGACCGACACGCGCATTGCCTGGTGCCGCGACTTCGGCAGCCATATCCCGTTCGAGCCCGGCGTCCTCGAATTGTGCGAGGCGGCACTGCCTGCGTTTGAAGCGCTCGGCTGTTCCGTCGAGGTCGAAGCCCCGGCCTATCCGATGGAGCGGCTGTGGCAGGATTTCGTCACATTACGCGCCTGGCATATCGCCTCGAGTTATGCGGCGCTTTATCGTGATGGTGCCAAACGTGCTTTATTGAAGGCGGAAATGGTGTGGGAGATCGAGCGCGGTCTGCCGCTCTCCGGCCAGGATATTGCCGCCGCCTCGCTCGGTCGCAGCGCGTGGTATCGCGCGGTGAGTCGATTATTCGAACGCTTTGATTTTCTGCTGGTGCCGTCGGCGCAGCTCTTCCCCTTTCCGGCCGATTGGCGGTGGCCGCAAGAGATCGGCGGACGCGCGATGGACACCTATCACCGCTGGATGGAGACCTGCACCGTCGTCACCATGAGCGGCTGTCCCGCGCTCAACGTGCCAGTGGGGTTCGATGCGCGCGGCCTGCCGATGGGGATGCAGATCGTGGCACCGATCGGGCGGGAATTGCGACTGCTGCAAGTGGCGCAGGCTTACGACAATGCGACCGAATGGGTCCGCAATCACCCGCCGCCGATCGCTCAACGAAGCATTCAGGAGGAAGGTTAATGGCCGAACATGCAACGTCGCCCTTTCGCAGCGCGCTTACCATGGCCGATCAATTGGACCGGGGCGACGTATCGGCCGTGGAACTGGTCGATGCCGCGATCGCCCGTATCGAGCGGCTCGACGGCCCGATCAATGCCGTGGTCGTGCGCGACTTCGACCAGGCGCGGGACGCCGCCAAGGCGGCGGATCGCCGCCGCGCGCAAGGCGAACAGGCGCCGTTGCTGGGCGTGCCGATGACGGTCAAGGAATCCTACAATGTCGTCGGCCTGCCGACGAGCTGGGGGTTTACCGAATTCAAGGACAACATCGCGACCGAGGATGCGGCGACGGTGGCGCGGATGAAGCAAGCGGGCGCCGTCATCATCGGCAAGACCAACGTGCCAGTCGCCTTGGCGGATTGGCAGAGCTTCAACGACATTTATGGGCTAACGCGCAATCCCTGGAATCTCGATTATTCCCCGGGCGGCTCATCGGGCGGCAGCGCGGCCGCGCTCGCCGCGGGGTATGTGC
>JBOHLV010000057.1:0-3590 GCA_050729815.1 Allostellaceae bacterium | reverse complement strand
AAAACAATTTTTCGGTCTGGTCGACGGCGCGGTTCGCCGCCATAACAACGTCGCCGGACGCCCAAGAGATTTCGTTTAAATCGTAATCACCTGTTGGTCTCGATCAAACGGCGAAGCGAGGGGGCTTCGCCGTAACGGGAGGAGTCTGGGCGTCGCGGTTAGGCCGCGGCACGCAATAAGGAGGCCGTTGGCTTAAAAATGGCGGCGTCGATAATGAACGACAGCAGGGACGGGCCTATGGCTCCAGAGATAGAAGCGCAATGGGGGCGGGTTCGCACACGGTTGCGCGAGGAATTCGGCGACGCGGCCTACCTGACCTGGTTCAGGCCGATGGCCTTGTTGCGAACCGTAAACGGGACGATCGTCATCGGTGTGCCGACGGTGCTTTATCTCGACTGGTGCGAGGTGCATTACCGCGATCGCATCCGAACCTTCTGGAACAGGGAAAATCCCAGGATCACGGAAGTCGATCTCGTCGTCATCGATGGTCTCGGGGCGAATGGCGCGACGGTCGATCTCACGCCACGGGTTCCGACCGCCGTGCGCGAGACATTCGAAGGCGATGAGCGCCACGTCAGCGCGCCCCTGGACCCGCGTTTCACCTTCGCGCATTTCGTCGTCGGCAAGCCGAACGAGTTCGCGCATGCGGCGGCGCGGCGCGTCGCCGAATGCGCGGTCGCCGATAATTTGCGCCCGCCCTTCAACCCGCTGTTCCTCCATGGCGGGGTTGGCCTCGGCAAGACGCATCTCATGCATGCCATCGCATGGGAACTGCGCAGCCATCGGCCGGACCGGCGCTTCATCTATCTGTCGGCCGAAAAATTCATGTACCAGTTCGTGCGCGCCATCCGCTCCAAGGATACGATGCCGTTCAAGGAGTTGTTCCGGTCCGTGGATGTCCTCCTCATCGACGACTTTCAGTTCATCGGCGGCAAGGAATCGACCCAGGAAGAATTCTTCCATACCTTCAACGCGCTGGTCGATATGGGGCGGCAGATCGTGATCTCGGCCGACAAGTCGCCGAGCGAGCTCAACGTCGAGGAGCGGATGCGCTCGCGCCTCGTTCATGGCATGGTGGTCGATGTCCACCCCACCACCTACGAACTGCGCCTCGTCATTCTGCAATCGAAGGCAGAGCAGCTCGACCTCGCGGTGCCGCAGAAGGTACTGGAATTCCTCGCCCACAAGATCGTATCGAATGTGCGCGAGCTCGAAGGCGCGCTCAATCGCATCACCGCGCATGCCCAGTTCACCCGCCGCGAGATCACCATCGACAGCGCCGAGGAGGTGCTGCACGATCTCCTGCGCAAGAACGACCGGCGCGTCAGCATCGACGAGATCCAGAAACGGGTCGCCGAGCATTACAACATCCGCCTCGCCGAGATGCATTCGGCCCGCCGCGCGCGCGAGGTGGCACGGCCGCGCCAGGTGGCGATGTATCTGTGCAAGCAATTGACGCCGCGCTCCCTGCCCGAGATCGGTAAAAAATTCGGCAAGCGGGATCACACCACGGTGATCCATGCCATTCGCCGGATCGAACAGCTCAGCCTTGGCGACAAGACGCTTGCCGAGGATCTCCGGATCCTGATGCGGCTCCTCCAGACCGGCGAGCGGCCGACGGCCTGAGGATCGCCGTCGGCGCCAAGGCCGGCCTACGGCGTCAGTCGAATTGCTTGCCGTGATGGCGCTCGATCGTGTCGGACAGGCGCCCGACCTCGATCATCGGGCGCAGGATCAACAGGGCAGCCACGATTTCGATGCAGATTCGCGCGATGGTCGGTATCGATGGCAACGCGACCTCGGCAAGGCCGGCCACCACCATCCCCATCACCACGCTCACGGCGACGATGCCAAGCCATTTCGCCAAATCCATCTTCCACCTCGTCGATGATTCCGTCAGGAGTGAACTTGGGGATCAGTTTCGACCGCATCCATTGACGAATTCTTAATTCGCGGATCGAACGCAAAATGCGCCAGGACGGTGCCGCACGCGCCGGTGACGCCGGACGAACGCAACGTTCTCATCGGCCGGGGTTCTGTGGTATGGTCATCGTCCCCTGTTCGGCGCGCCATTGGGGGCGAGGCGGCGGTCGCGGGAAGGCCAGCCTTCGCCAGCGAGCGGCGCGTGCGGACGGAATGACACCGGGACCAAGAAACCGACGCCATGAAACTCACGATCGAACGCGCTGCGCTGCTCAGGGCCCTCAGCCACGTGCAAAGCGTGGTTGAACGCCGCAACACCATCCCGATTCTGTCCAACGTGCTGTTGAAGTCGGAGGATGGGCGCCTTGCACTCTCCGCCACCGACATGGACATCGAGATCGTCGCCCACGCGGCGGCGCAGAGCGCCGTTATCGGCTCGACGACCGCGCCGGCCCATATGCTCTACGATATCGTGCGCAAATTGCACGAAGGCGCGCAGATCGAGCTTGAGGTCGCCGCCGACAAGGGGCAGATGACGCTGCGTTCCGGCCGCTCGACCTTCACCCTCGCCTGTCTGCCGCCGGAAGACTATCCCTTGATGTCGGCGGGCGATCTCGCCCACAATTTCACGGTCACGGCGACGGAGTTGAGACGCCTCATCGACCGCACCCGTTTCGCCATCTCGACCGAGGAAACCCGCTATTATCTCAACGGCATCTATGTCCATGCCGCGCGCTCGAACGAGATGCCGATGCTGCGCGCCGTCGCGACCGACGGCCATCGCCTCGCGCGGATGGAGATTCCGCTGCCCGAAGGCGCCGGCGGCATGCCGGGGGTGATCGTGCCGCGCAAGACGGTGGCCGAACTCAGGAAGTTGCTCGATACCGATGGCGGTACCGCCGATCAGGAGATCGCAATCTCGCTCTCCGACACCAAAATCCGCTTCGTCGTGGGCGAAACGGTGCTTCATTCCAAGCTGATCGACGGCACCTTCCCCGATTACGACCGCGTCATCCCGACCGGCAACGACAAGATTCTGGAGATCGAGGCCAAGCCCTTCGCCGAGGCCGTCGACCGCGTCTCCACCATCTCGCGCGCGGTGAAGCTCGCGATCGAGCGTGGCAGCGTCACGCTCTCCGCCACCAGCCCCGAAAACGGCACCGCGAGCGAGGAACTCGAAGTGCGCTACAACGCGACGCCGATCGAGATCGGCTTCAATGCCCGCTATCTGCTCGACATCGCGGGCCAGATCGAGGGCGAAGGTGCCCATATCATCCTGGCGGACGCCGCCTCGCCCGCGATCATGCGCGACGCCGCCGATGCCAGCGCGATCTATGTGCTGATGCCGATGCGCGTCTGAAGTATCGGGGTCTCCTTGGCCTATCCGCTTGCGTCCGAAGCGCCTCCGGCCGCCGCCGCGGTGACGCGGATCCGGCTCACGGATTTTCGCGGCTATGCCGATCTCGGCCTGAGGCTCGCGCCACAACCCGTGGTGCTGACCGGGCCGAACGGCGCCGGCAAGACCAACCTTCTCGAAGCCGTCTCGTTCCTGGCGCCGGGACGCGGTCTGCGGCGGGCACGGCTCCAGGACATCGATCGCCGCGTGCCGCCGGCGCGTGCCACCGTGGCGCCGCCGGGCGCCTGGGCCGTCGCCGCCACCATCGAGG
>JBOHLV010000056.1:0-7886 GCA_050729815.1 Allostellaceae bacterium | reverse complement strand
CCGTCGAATGTCGACACGGTGATGGTCGATGGCCGCATCCTGAAACGCGGCGGGCGGCTCGTCCATTTCGACGTGCCGGGGATCGTCGCCGGCGCGGATCAGTCGGCGCGGCGCATCCGCAATGCGGCGGGCGGCGTGCTGAAGCCGGTGTCGGACGCGGCCGGTAATCCCGCCTACCGCGCGGCCTGCTAAAGACATCCGCGCGATGCCGCGCCATATCCCCGTTGCGCCGGAAGGCTTGCCGCCCGCGATCGGGCCCTATGCTCGCGCGGTACGGGTCGGCGATCTCCTCTACGTCGCCGGGACGACCGCACTCAGCCATATGAGCGGCGATTATCGTACCCGCCGCATGCCTGCGACGATCGAGGGGCAGGCACGGATGACGCTCGACAATATCCGTACCCTGGTTGAGGCCGCCGGCGGCACCATAGCCGACATCTTCAAGCTCGTGATCATGCTGAAAAACCCAGCTGATTACGCCCGCCTCAATGCGGTGCGGGCCGAATATTTCCCGCACAACCCGCCGGTCAGCACCTGCTTCGAGGCCAACCTGATGCGTGACGACATCCTGGTCGAGATCGAGGCAGTCGCCGCGCTCGACTGAGACCCATACGCCCCAATGATGACCGGTTAGGGTCACGGGCGGCTGATGTCTCACACGCCGCGAACGGCAGCTTCAAGTCGCCCGTCCGGTTGCCGTGCAGTTTCCGCGAACGGCCGGAATCGGCGCAACAGTGTCATCAAGACGTATGTCGGCGAACGTTCGGTTTCCACCAAGCTATCCGGTCCCTTGTTATGGTCACCCAGTATTATATCTTCGCGGTCGTTTTCAGGTCTGCTGCCCGCAACATTTCTTGATTTTCCTGGCGCTGCCACAGGGACAGGGATCGTTTCTGCCGACCTTGCCACGACGACGAATTGGGCTCTCGTTCGAGCCAAGCCGAACGCGACGCGATCGCCAGATTCCACCGGAGTTCTCCGCCGCCTCACCGCGGACACGATCGAACCGATGCCGGCGCAAATCGCCGAGTCCGTCATTGCCATCGACGACTTGGCAATCGCCCAGACGAAGCCGGCAAGTTCGCGGGCGATCGCGGTGGTGACGATATTGACCGGCTTGCCGCTCCGGGTGAGTTTGCGATGGGCTCAATCCACAGCCGTGGCGAGGGAGACCCGCGCCGCCGCCTCGCAGGCGAGGGCGAGATTGCCGGCGAGGCGTGCGCGGTCGGTGTCCCAGCCCGCGGCGAGGCACCAGCGCCCGCCGAGCGTGGCGACGACAGCCAAAGCTGGCTCGATTTCGGTCACGGTGAAATCGGGGGTGATAAAGATGCCGGTCGCCGAGAAGACGGAAATGCCGGTATCGGCAAGGTGGCGGCGAATTTCTTTGACGAGTGCGGGATTGCCGGCGACGGGGGCTACCGGCGCGCCGCCCGGAGGACCGATCACGCGAAGATCGATGGCATCGAACCCGCCGACCATGGCGGCGGCGATGAGATCAAGCGGTCCAGCTTCGTTGATGGTCAGCGGCGCCAGCGATAGGCGATTCATCGCGCGATTATAGCAGCGTGGCGCCGCCGATTAAGGGGGCGCACAACGCCGGAAGTTATGCCCCCGGGTTCCACTCGAAGTCGATCCACAGACAAGTATGCTTATAACTCCCGACACGCGTCAGGCGACCCCGACAGGTGACCGGCCAACCCGACGGTTCGATTCGAAATCTGCTTCACGGCCGCATGCCGGCCTGGAAAACGCAAGGTCGATGCCGGGCAAGCCGGAGGGTCCCACGCGCGGAGAACATGCTCCAGCATCACCGCGCGGGGCCGACGAAAATACAGTGCGTGGAGGGCAGGAACTTATGGTGGATGGCGCAAACCGTGTTTCCGCGAGCGTCTTCCGGCAGTGAGCGCGCCTGGCGCCGACCGCCCGGCGCCTGATCGGCTTCCGCGCCACATGCAGCGCGGGGCAAGGGGCCGGTGGTCAATTTCTCCTCTATCTGCACGCCCTCGGCTGGACCGCCCTCGACATGGGGGCGGTCTACACCCCAGTCTCTCGGGCGGTGCCGTTTCTACGGTAAGCGGATCGGCGCTCCATCATGCGCGGCGGACGAAATCCGGCGCTCGGCCGCTGCGAATGTGTCCGGCCTATCCGTTTCCGGAGATCGAGATCGGTCGCATTTGTTTACCGTCGAACTGGATGAGTTGCAGGTGCTTAAACAGATTGTAGTCGGTCGGGCTCGAACTGACGGTCACGCCCGGCCACAGCATCGGCACGGATACATCGTGCAGATGCGCCGCCTGCCACATCACATTCTTGCGCGTCAGATCGTCGCCGCATTTCCGCAGGATATGCACGAACAGCTCGCCTTCGACATAGGCGGCGACGCTCAAAGTTTCATAAGGGTCGGCCTTGGGGTCATATTTGGTCACCCAATGGAGATAGTCCTGCAGTCCCTTGTTGTCGTGAAACGTTGGATTCTTCGGATCGAGGAACACGGTCGACGAGATCGTGCCCCGCGATGCCGCAATTCCCGCCGGAACATAAGTGCGCTCGATCGAGGACGCGATGGATGAGATGAACTTCAATGGATGCCAGCCCAACTGCGCCGCTTCCTTCAAAGCCTGAACCGCTTGTTTCGAGGTGCCGGCGTAGAGGAACATGTCTGCCTTGCTCGCCGCCAGCGAGATGACCTGAGAATCGACCGTGGGATCCGTGACCTCGAAGCTTTGCGTGGCGACGATGATGTTCTTTGTTTTGCTTCCCAATCCTTCCCTCAAGCCCTTCAGATATGCGTGGCCGAAATCGTCATCCTGGTAAAGGACCGCGAGGCGGCCGTTCGGCCGATGCGCCAGAATGTACCGCGCATATTCCTCCGCTTCGGTGACGTAACTCGGCAAGCCTGCCATGGACCATGGATACTGCGCCGGATCGTTCCATGTCGGGACACCACTAGCGAGCAACAGTTGGGGGATCTTTCGCGCGTTGAGGTATTTCCGAACTGCCAGGTTGGTCGAGGTCCCGACCGGCGCATAGAGTAGCAGGACGTGATCCTCTTCCACCAGCCGGCGGACCTGTTCCACCGTTCTGGCCGGGTTGTAGCCGTCATCGGCGAGGATCAACTTGATCTTGCGCCCATTGACGCCGCCATGGGCGTTCACCATCGCAAAATAGGCTAGACCCGCCTTAGCGACGGCGCCGTAGGCCGAAACCGGGCCGCTAAGGGGGGCGGTCTCCCCGATCGTTATTTGATGATCGGTAACGCCCGGTCCGTATTGCTTCGCCGCATACCCGGTAGCGGGTAACGCCACGGCAAAAGCGAACACCAAGGAAATGATTTCGAAGCGCTTCATCTATATTCCTCCCTTTTGATTGTGATGGGCGGACGGCTCTCTATTCCTCTCATTTAGCTAATGCGAGCGCCGCTCATGTCTCGATGACGCGGTTGGATGCCTCGAACACCACGGGCGCTGCCGACGGATCGAAGTTCACACCGACCGGGTCCTCGCCGCGCGCGACCGCTTCGACCTGTTTCTGAAGAAGTCGGCGAAGCAGGACGATGCCGCGGTCGCTGGTCACGAGATGCTCGTCGGAATGAAACGTAATCGGTCCTTGACCCGTCTGCGCTTCCCAGTCGCCGGGAGCGGCGCGGCGCTGCTCCGCTGTCATGTCAGCCCAGCGACGCGGAGCCGCTGCGCCCGTGCCACGCGGCAGGAACACTCCCTTCTCCTTGACTCGACCGGAGGCGTAGATGCGGTAATGGGTATCATCGATCGGCAGTGTCCAGCCGATGCTCTCGACACGACCGTATTTGCCCACCAGCGGGTTGGGAACGACGCGCAACGTCGGCAGGGCGACTTCCGTTACCCGGTGGAAAATCTTGTCCCCATCCATGCGGCGCCGGGAAACCGTCTTGACGCCGAACGGCGTGTACACCCATTCGACGTTCGGCATTTCATTCATGAGTTCAGTGAATTGGGTCCCGCTGAAGTTCCCGTGAAGCACCGGAACATGAAAGGCATCGAGCACATTCTCGAAATGCTGCAGCCAATTGCATGGCGCCACCGCCGCGCCGCCGGAGCCGATCGAGGTGTCGTCGGCATCGATGAACTCGCCCTCATCGAGTACCTCAAGGCATTCGTAGCGCGACAAGATAGGCTTGCGGTTGGGGGGACCCATATAGGCGAAGATCAGCCCGTACCGTTCCTCAACCGGATACCAAGGCTGCCTCACCTTGTCGCGGTAGCGACCCATTTCCGGTTCGCAAGGCTGCTCAAGGCAGCGGCCTTCGACGTCGAACAGCCATCCGTGATAGCAACACCGGATACCGCGATCCTCGATCTGACCGTAATGAAGGGTGGTGCCGCGATGGCAGCATCGGGCATGGACGAGGCCGGGGCGTCCCTTGCCGTCGCGAAACAGGACCAGGTCCTCGCCCAGCACCCGAACCTCACGCGGAACCCTATTAGCGTCCGCCGCAAGCCCGATCGGGTGCCAGTACCGACGCATCAGTTCACCCATCGGCGTGCCGCGCCCAACTTCGGTCAGGGCCACGTTCCAATTCGACGGCTCCATCTCATAGGCGCTGCCTTCGTCGATCGTCATGGCTCCTCCGAGATGTGATCAAGATCCAAAGCAGCACCCCAATAGAAATCAGCGAATCCCTTGGCAACCGTCTTAGCTTGGATCGCCTTCTTGACGGAACCGAACCCTAGTGGAAAGGTTGCGCAAGTCAACAGTTACGGCCGCATTGCCTTCGGTTGTGGATCGCCGCGGGGCGGCGCGAGCGATGATGTCTCGTCAAGAGGGGAGCGCTAGGCACATGACGGGCGATTTCCACCTGTCGCGGCGGATTCTTGTGCTCGCTAATCTCCTGAAGCGCGGCGGCACGATCCGTTATCGCAGGCTGCTTGAGCTTTCGGTCGGCGAATGGGGCATCATCGGGGAGCTAAGCTTGCGCGCGCCGCTGAACCTCAATGAGCTTGCTGCCGGGATCGGTCTCGACAAGGCACAGATCAGCCGCAGCGTTACAAGCTTGGTTAAGCGCGGTCTTGTGACCCGAGAGCCGAACCCGGATAGCAATCGAGAGGTGGCGATCAACCTGACCGCCAAGGGGCGCCGTTCCATGGCGCGAATGATGGCGACGGCGGCCGCGGTCAATGATTTTCTTCTGGGGGAATTTTCCGCGGACGAGCGACGCGTCTTGTCGGATCAGATCGATCTTCTCACCACCCGCGCACACGAACTCCTGGCTCGCGAGCAGGCGGCGCGCGCAAGGGACGGGCCGGACAGTGAGGCCAACGATCGCGATCCGGGATTTGTCGATCGTTAGAAGTTGGCAATTAATGCGCGCTAATGACAGCAGGGCGTCACGTCTCAGTCAAAACCGTGAGGATGCGAGCACCCTATTCGGAAAAGAAATTCCCGGTTTCGATCCGCACGATCTCCTGGGCCGGGTCGAAGATCACCCCGGCGGGGTCGTCGCCTTGGGCGACGCGGTCGATCTGGTCACGCAAGAACCGGCGCAGCATGACGACGCCGCGATCGGTCGTCGCGAGATGTTCCTCGGAATGTAGCGCGATCTCGCCCTGGCCGGTCTGAGCCTCGTAATCGCCCGGTAGATCTTGATGTTCGTCGGCGGACAGCTCCGACCAGCGCTTGCCGTTATAGAGCGAGCCGCGCGGGGGCGGCGCGTCCGCCTTCATCTTCGCGATATTGAGGATTTTGTAGTGGGTGTCGTCGACCGGGACGGTCCAGCCAAGGCCGTTCGACGGCCCCGGCTCCAGCACGGGCGACGGTACCAGGCGCAGGCTCGGCACCATTACTTCGGTGACTCGGCGCAGGGTGCGGCCGCCTTCGAGGCGTCGCAATTGCGTCGAGCGAATACCGGCCGGAACCGGTTCGAACGTCACTTCCGGCATCACCGCCATCGCATCGACAAATTGGGTGCCACTGAAGGTGCCATGGAGAATCACGACATGGAAGGGGTCCATGATGTTCTCCCAATGCTGCAGCCAGTTGCAGGGCGGCGTCAGGCCCGGCCCGTTGCCGCCGGTGCCGAGGCCGTTATCGAAGGCCATGAGTTTCTGGCCCGGCGCGACATTTTCAAGAATGTCGTAGCGCGGCAGGATCGGCTTGCGCTCCGGCGGCCCCATGTAGGCGAAGACGAGGCCATAGCGCTCCTCGACCGGATACCAGGGTTGGCGCGCGATGTCGCGATGAAGCCCGTGTTCCGGCTCGCAAGGCTGATCGAGGCAATTGCCCTTCACGTCGAAGAGCCAGCCATGGTAGCAACAGCGGACGCCCTCATCCTCGACCTTGCCATAGAAGAGATTCGTGCCGCGATGCATGCAGCGCGGATAGACGAGGCCGGGCCGGCCCTTCCTGTCGCGGAACAGGATCAAATCCTCGCTGAGGAGGCGGACCTTTTTCGGCCGCGTCGTGGCATCGTCGGAAAGCGCGACGGGGTGCCAGAACCGGCGCAGCCATTCGCCGCAGGGCGTGCCGGCGCGAACCTCCGTCAGTGCCGCGTTGTAACCGGGCGGTTGCCTGTCGTAAGCCGTGCCGTCAATCCGCGCACCGTCCATGGCGATCCTCCATTAGGTTTGCCCGAATAGCAGCAGAAACTGCCCAGTTTAAGTTGATAAAGTCAAATATCATCGGCGTAGTCAGCGGAACCGCGGCGACAGGGCAACGCGCGCAACGAGTTTCCTCCTCAGCGCCTTCGGACTTGCAGATATACATAGGTCAGTGCTGGTCATGCGTGCGTTGACCGCCGCGACCTACGAAGCCAGCGCAGGACCGAGAAACCAGGTTCGGAAAGAAGAGGGGTCGGCGCCGCGCGGTTGGCTCCGCCTGCCGCACCACGTGCAGGGGAGGTGCGGGAGATCGGGGCCCGCCTTTCATCCGCCGAGTGCCCCGCCAGCTTGGTGCACGCCCGGCGCAGCCGCATCGCGTGGAAAAGCATGCTTATGACCAACGACATGGGACAGGCCACCCGGACAGATGACTGGCAAGCCCGACGGTTCGATTCGAAATCTGCCTCTTGGCGGCATGCCCGGTTGGCAGACGCGAAGTCGATGCTGGACAAGCCGGAGGGTTGGCCTGTCCGCCTGATATTTCCAGTCTTGCAAATGCCTGTTTCTTTTAGACGTTCATAGCGCGTTTACCAAGTAACTCCTCAAAGACAGCCTTCATCGGGTAAAATTGGCTCATGCCATAACGTAACTCCTCTACACGTGGCGGTTTTGTCATGGGAGCCTCGAAATCGTGCTGTGGCTTACATTGTAGCTGCGCGCGATGTCCCGCAACGTCTCGTCGCCACGGTCGCGGCGCTTGATCGCCTCCTGTTGCTGGTGCGGCGTGAGTTTCCGCTTGGGGCCTAGCTTCACGCCACGCGCCACGGCGCGCGCCCGGCCTTCGCTCGTGCGCGCCCGGATCAGGTCGCGCTCGAACTCGGCTAGGCCGCCCAGCACGGCGAGCATGAGGCGGCCGTGCGGTGTGGTGGTGTCGGCCCAGGCATCGCCAAGGGAACGGAACCCGGCCTTGCGGTCGGCGATGGCGGCCAGGGTATTAAGCAAGTCTCGGGTCGAGCGGGCCAAGCGGTCGAGCCTGGTCACGATCAGCACGTCACCGGCGACGAGTTGGTCGAGCGCGCGCTTGAGCGCGCGGCGGTCGGACTTCGCGCCGCTCGCCACTTCCCGGAATACTTGACCACATCCGGCGGCCCGTAGCTGCGCCACCTGTGCCGCAACGCTTTGGCCGTCCGTCGATACCCGCGCATAGCCGTATTTCATGCCCTCATTATGCACATATAATCTGCACAAGAAAAGGGGGCTGATTTCAGGGGGTTAGGTTTTGTGCATATATCTTGAATTTTACAACGTCACGAC
>JBOHLV010000055.1:0-11350 GCA_050729815.1 Allostellaceae bacterium | reverse complement strand
AACAGCGGCGAGCGGGAGGAGAGGTCAAAGGGCTTGGGAAATTCGCTCTCCAGAAATTGCCGGAAAGCGGTTTCGGCATCAGGCCGGCCACGCAGGTCAATCGCGTCGACCGGCGGCTCGGCCGGCGTATCGAGACGCTGCAACGCGTGCTGACCCTCGAACCGCAGGCGCAGCGCGTCATTGCGCTCGATGACGATCGCCACCGCGCGGGCGAATTGTGGTATGTCGATGGCCCCCGGAATCCAGATATAGCCACCGATGATGTAGCTTGACGGGTTGGCGCCGGTCTCAAGATCGAGCCACACCGGCGTCTGCGCCGAGGTCAGACCCACCCACGCCAGTTCCGGGGGAATGTTACTGGAACCTTCCACGAGCGAATGACCCGTGACTCAGCGCGGCGGAGCGCCGCGGGATCGATGAATTAGCGAAATATCTGAATTGGCCTCCACGAATAGGACCATTAGGGCGAAGTCGTGGATTTGTCATCAAAATTCCGAGGGAGGCCGGCATGCACGGTATTCGCAATTCCCGAGTCGCTTTACATCGTTTGCCAGGGTTACGCGCGGGGGTCACATTGTTGCAAGCACAGCAGGGAAAGAAGCTTGTCTTGCGTCGCGACAGCATTCGATTGATCGTGACGCGGGCGGCCAAATCAGGAACGTGTACCAACTCAAAGCTAGTCCGATCGCTGCCATCCGAATCATCGCCGTTGCCAACCATAAGGGTGGCGCGGCCAAAACCACAACGGCCGTGAATCTGGCCGCCGGTCTCGTCAGAAAAGGCCGGCGTGTTCTATTGCTCGATCTCGATCCTCAAGGCAACGCTTCCTCCTGGTTGGGTGTCGAGGCCGATAGCGGCATGTTCGCGGTTCTCGCCGAGAATCGGCCGGTTGCGGCCGAGCTTCACGAATCCTCTCTGGCTGGGCTGGCGGTGGTCCCGGCGTCGCAGCGCCTTGCCGGCGCCGAACGGATTTTAGCCGCCGAATTGGCCGCTGAGACGATTCTGCGCCGCCGTCTCGAAGAGACTGATCTCAGCGCTTGGGATTACGTAATTTTGGACACACCGCCGGCCCTAAACCTTTTGACGATCAACGCGTTGGCAGCGGCAGATGAGGTTTTGGTTCCGGTTGAGGCGCATGTTCTCGCACTCTCGGGCGTGGCGCAGATCGCACAAACCATCGGTGTCGTGCGCACGCGTCTCAACCCGCGCCTCCGGCTAACCGGCTTCGTCATTTGCCGCTTCGATACGCGCACCCGGCACAGCGTCGAGGTTCGCGAACGATTGTCCGCCAAGTTCGGCGATCAGGTTCTTCATACCGTCATTCGTGAAAACATCCGGCTCGCCGAAGCGCCGTCCTTCGGCGCGCCGATCGATGTTTACGCGCCGACCAGTCCCGGGGCTGCCGATTATGCCGCGTTGGCATCGGAAATCCTGGCGATGGAACGGGACGACTGAGCGGCGGGCGGCGCGATGGCACGACGCAAGACTATCGGGAGGGATCCGCTCTCCGGTATGGCAGGCGGACTCGATGGGGGCGCGGGCGTCGTTATCCCAATCGGGGTGGATGCCGCGATACCTATCCCGTCATCGGTTGAGGCCACCGCTTATCACGATGAACCTTCCGGGGCCGGCCAGCGGGAGGGGCGCGGCGCGATTGGCGGCAGGCTGGAATTCCTAAGTGGCAAGCTTGGCAGTGGGACGGCCGTCATTTGGCGCTTCGGGCGGGCGGCGCGGATCGGCTTTGTCGCGCCGGCGGGCCGGCTCGTCGATCTTGGCGCCGAGCTTGAAGGGGTCGCGGCTTGGCCCGATCGCGGCGATCACCGCATCGTCGGCGCCGCGGGTTGGGCATGGGTGTTAGGCAGCCTTGGCGGGGCAATCGGCATCGTGGCTGGCGCCGGCCTCCGACTATTGGTGCCGCGCCGCATGATGGCCCGGATCCGGCTCCGCGATGGCAGCGAGTTCGTCGTGCGGACGGACCGCGCGACCGTGACTGCCCTCGAAGCGATTGCGCGAGCGTGCGCGATCCATCGTGCCGCCTCCGTGCCGGCTTAGGGTGAACACCAGGTCTCCACGCGGCGATTGAGCCATTGACCCAACGGGCTTTTGGAGCTGGCCAACGGATAGATGCCGCCAAGCGGGACGATCTGGCCGATCCGGACATTTCGGGTGCGCAGTTCGCGCTGAAATACCGTGCCAAGCATACTGGCGATATCGAGGTCGCGATTCACGCTTCCGGTGTCCTGGGAAAATACGAGGTGGCGTAGCCGCTGGGGCGCCACATCGAGACGGCGCAAGAAGGTGGCGAGATCGTCGAGGCTTTGCCTGGTGCGGGCGCTGACGGCCATGGTGCCGGGTTCGAAGCGTACCGTCGTGCTGACGCGCAAGGCGTTGCGGACGAGCTTGCCGTACGCTTCGGGTAGCGGCTGGTCGAAATGGGGAAACAGCAATCGCGGCGTGACCGTGGTCAGGCCCGCGAACATTTCGATGACATGCGCCTCTACCGAATTCGCGATGGCGAAGAAGGTATCGATCTCCGTGTTGTCGTGTCCGGGCAAGCGATAGAGCAATATCGGAAAGACCAGGGGATAGTCGCCCGTGGCGAGACCGTATTCGTTCGGCTGTGCCATCAGCCGGTTGCCCAAGCGGAACCTTACCGGCTTGAGGTTGCCCCAGGTGCTCATGCGTTGCTGAAAGATGAAATTGAGCGGCACATAGCCGATTGCCTGACGATCGTCGCTGACGGAATCGCGCATCGCGGTATAGGAGGACACGACGCGAAGCCCGGGCAGAATCGCTTCGTTGCCCATGGCTGCGCCGAAC
The DNA here is from genome assembly GCA_050729815.1 of Allostellaceae bacterium. GTDB lineage: Bacteria > Pseudomonadota > Alphaproteobacteria > ATCC43930 > CGMCC-115725 > JAATGI01. The sequence continues at coordinate 8,530 of JBOHLV010000055.1, read as the reverse complement.
AGGGGGTTGCTGCGATAATCGATCGCGCGGCTGTAGCGATGGATCGGCCCGCGATGGCCGCCGACCATCGACCAGTCGGTGATCTTGCCGGCGAAAATTCCGCGTGCCTGGTCGAAGGAAAGGGTCGTAATCTTGGTCGCCGTATTGACGATGAGTACCATCGCGTTGAGCGCGATCGCCTCGACTTCGCGGGCCCGCTCCGCCATCTTGAGCGAGCCCACATTCGGCAATTCGTTAGGGCTCGGCTCGCGGATCGCCAAGGCGATGTCGGCCATCCCCGAGGCCAAGAGGCTGAAGCCGTCGGTAGTGGAACTGGCACGGATCAGGACGGCGACCTTCTCGCCCTTGAGCGTGGTGCCGGTGATCTGCGTCGTCCACGGCGGGTCGGCCTCGGCGCTGCCGATGCCGCTGGCGCCATGGAACTGAAGAAAGACGGCCGCGATCTTGGGAATGATGGTGGTGGCGGAGCCGTCATCGCCGCAGATGGAGAGCAGTATCCGGGTCTCTTCGCCGCCGAGGCCCAACGGCGCGACCACACTATTCCCCTGTGCCCACGCGCGAGCGGTCCCGAACCCGGTCGTGAGAACCAACCCGCCGAGGGCGACGAGGGCGTTCCGTCGGGTCAGGCGGATGGGCACTGTGTTACTCGCGGGCTGGCGCGTCATCTCGTGGGGGCGTGGAGCCGCACGGAAGGATTTGTTTGGGTTGATGGGGGCGCGTTGGTTGCCGCCGCGTCCGCGGAACTCGGTGGCGTTCCGGCGACAGGCGGCTGCGCGTTGCTTTCGGTCTGCCCTTGGCCATTACCGGAATTGGCCGGCGTCGGCGGCGCATTGCCGTCATCGCCAACATTGGGGACCATCGGCAGCGATGCACCATTCAACGGCTGGGCCGCGCTCGATTGCCGGCTCGGGGTCGAGGGCTGAGCGGACTCGCCCATATTCCCGAGGATGATCGGCAATCCTTCCTTGCCGCTGCCGATGATGACGATCTTGGCATTGTTGGATCGCGCCAGATCCTCGGTCGCCTCGATGCCCTTCCATTTGAGATAGCTTGGGGTAATACCGGTCGAAACGATGTCCTGGAATTCGCGAATCCCTTGCGCCTCGATGCGCTTGCGCTCGGCTTCCTTCGCCTCGCGCAGCAGGACATAGTCGTATTCGAGATTAAGCTGCTTCTGCTCTTCCTTCCGGTTGATGGCCGCTTCGACCTCGGGCGGCAGGGTGATGCCGCGGATCAGAACGTCGTCGAGCTTGATAAAATCGATGGGATGCCCCGCCATTGGGCTGAAGGTCTTGCGCAAGTCCTGCTGCACCTCTTGCAGGATTTGTTTCTGAATCTGAATGCGACGATCGGAGAAAATCTCCTCCGGCGTATTGCGCGAAAACACGTCGCGGGCGCGGGCGCCAATCTCGGTCGTCAGCAGGACCGAGACATAGTTGGGGCCGATATATTCCTGCAATGCCGGCACCGTCTGCGGGATCGCCTGAAACCGGTAAGCGATGTTCACGGTCATCTTGAGGCCGTCCGCCGATAGCACGTCAAAGTTCTGTTCGAGCTGTTGCAGTCGCGTGTTGTAGATATAGACCTTGTCCCAGGGCCAGACGACATGGAGGCCTTCGCCGAGATAATAGCTCATGACGGTGCCGCCAAAGCGCTGCCACAGCACGCCAACGCTGCCGGGCGGAATGTTGTAGAAGATGTCGGCCGAAAAATAGACCACGATAAAGGCCAGGATCATGATGACCACGGCGATTTCCGGCCCGTGATGCCCCATGAAGCGAAGAATCCGCCGCCAGATTCGCCTGATCATGATTCATCTCTCCGCAGATCGCTCACGATCCGGCCCTCTTCCATGTGCAAGTGGCGGTCGGCGACATGGAAATAGCGGTCGTCATGGGACACGGCGATGACGGTCATCCCTCGCGCCTTGAACATCGGCAATAGCTCTTCATAGAATTTGCGCCGGAATAGCGGGTCCTGATCCGCCGCCCATTCGTCGAGCACGCAGATCGGGCGGCGCTCCAGGAGCGCGACGATCAGTGCCACCCGCTTGCGCTGTCCCGCCGACAAATCGACGGTCGAAAAGGTGCCTTCACTGAAGGCGGTCTTGTCCTCGATCTCGAACAGTTTCAGCAACTCCGGAATCTCGTCGAGCGCGCCGGGTGCGACGCCATAGAGACGCTTGAAGAGATGATATTCGGAAAAGACGGCGGCGAAGAGGGCGCGATAGGTTTCGACATTGTCATGGGTAACGGGCGCGCCATCGATCGTGATCTGGCCTTCCTTCGGCCAATAGAGCGAAGTGAGAAGCCGCATGAAGGTCGACTTGCCCGAACCATTGCCGCCAGAGATGAACACCGTCTCGCCGACATCGAAGGTGACGTTGAACGGGCCGACGCGGAAGCTCGATCCGCCGCCATCGCCATAGGTGAACGCGACATTGTCGATCGTGATGCGTCGGAAGCTCGGTGCCGTCGCCGGCGTCCGCGCGGTCTCGCTCAGCAACCTCGGTGGCGCGCCGATCGCCCGCTGCAAGTCCATGATATTGGCGGCCGAGGCGTTGGCATTGATGAAGATCGGCACGGAGGAGACGACACCGGCGATCGCGCTGGTGACAAACAGGATCGCGGTGGTCAGCTTAACAATGGTCTGGTTGCCGATATCGCTGAACAGCGGCACGACGAACACCATCGTCGCCAGCAGCAGAAAGAAGACGTTCTGGGTGAAGACGTAATTGCGGGTAAGTTCCGATTGCGCCGTGACACGCGATTCCGCGGCATCGAGCGAGGCTTCCAAGAGATCGTCGGAAATCTGCTGGCTACGTAGCGCGTTGAGCTTCACCTCCTTGAAGCCTTCAAGGATGCCTTCCAGCAGATCGTGAAGGCCGAATTCGGCGACGATCGAATCCTGGATCGCCTTGTTCACCACCTTGAGTCGACCGAGATACATCGCCACCGCGATCGACATGAAGATGATGGCGATGACGAAGGCGGTCGGCGACAGCACCAGGAGGTAGAGCGTCGCGAACACGACCAGCAGCGACATCTGCGACACCGCGACCAGCGTGTTGGTGTTTTGCGCCAGCGCCTGAATTTCCTTGCTGATCGCGTTGTAAATTCGGGTGCGGCCGATCCGCTCGATCTCGGCCAGTTCCGAATCGCGCACCGCCGCCGTAAGGCGCGAGCGCACGCGATGGATGATCCGCTCAACCTCCTTTGAGGCCTCGAACATGAGATAGCGCTGCGAGATCGAATAGACGATCAGCACGACGATGAACATGATCGCCAGCCGCCCGGCGCCCTTCGCCTGCGCCGAGGGATCGGCGGCGGCGTTGACCACGGCGAGCACCATGGCGTTGCTCAAGCCGGCGATCACCGCCGCGGCGAACAGACGCTTCAGGTCGATCGCGGATTCGCTGCGGAGAAGTCTCAGAAAATTCATGGAACGATCGGGGGGCGGGGCGCCGGGGACTACACGGCCGCGACCGGCATCAGACCAAGGTGCCGCAGCGGACGCAATGCCGCGGCTTGATGGCCTCTTGGGCTCCGGCCTTGGCGCAATCCGCGCACATCACGACGTGACCTAGCGACATTTCCTTGGCGAGAAAGCGTCGGTGCGTTACCAGAAGCCAGCCGAGCGTGACGACCGGCGTCAGAATGACCGACAACAAGAAGAAGCCAAAAAAGCCGATACGGCGCCGTCGGCCGGCAATACCGATGACGAAGCACATGATCAGATAGACGACCAGCATGCCGAATACCTGCTTCCACCGTCTGCGGCGGCTTTCATCGCATACGCATCAGTTGGCGCCGACCCTGCCGACGCGCGGCCTGTCTCCTCGAACATCACCCCGAACCCGTAGCCGGCATGTCCCCCGACAATTGTCTGCCTCTTGCCGCGATGGCCGGCACTGTCGGTCAATCATTCGGCACTGTCAATCGCGCGCTGATTGTGGGATCGGGGATCGGCGGCTCGATTGCATTGACCAAGGTCAAAAGCTATCGTCGCCCGGCGGTGCGGTACGCGCGACACCGGGCGCACGACACCACGAGGAGGGAGCCATGTCGGAACCGATCGAGACGCAACCTTTCGATACCTTGCGGCCCACGAAAGCGGCCGAGGCGATGCGTATCGTCCATGAGTATATGGGCTGGTCTACCGGTGCCGGCCTGATTCCCGTGCCGCTTCTCGACCTTGCCGGAATATCGCTGGTCGAGCTCAAGATGGTGCATTCGCTGACCAATCTCTACGGCGTGCCGTTTTCCCGCAGTGCCGCCAAATCCATCATCGGAGCCCTGATCGGCGGGGGCGGCACCTTCATCGTGGCGATGCCGGTCGCCAGCGTCGTCAAATTCGTGCCGGTCATCGGCCAGATCATCGGCGTCCTGACCGAGCCCGCGATTGCCGCCGCCGCGACTTATGCGCTCGGCAAGGTCTTCATCCAGCATTTCGAATCGGGCGGCACGCTGCTCGATTTCAATATCCGCACCCAGCGCCACCAATATGAAGAGCATTTCGCCGCCGCCCAGGCCCAGGGCAATGGCGGCGCCAACGGCGAACTTCACTGAACCCGGCCACACGTCTCGATCCCTGGCCGATCGGCCCGCCGGATCGGTCGCCGTGCCGGCGCGGCGAAATTCAGTGCTGGCGGGTCGTGGTCGATGCGATCCCGACCGTGCTGCGGCAAAGGTTGTCGGGTCTCATGGATGCGGGCGAGGAGGCGCGCGCCTTACGCTTCGTGCGGACCGAGGACCGGCACAGCTTTACCGCCGCGCATGGCGCGGTGCGCCTTCTTCTCGGAGCGATGATCGATCGGGCGCCGGCGGCGCTCCGCTTCGTCACGGGTGAATTCGGCAAGCCGCGGCTGGCAGATGCCGGCGGCATCGAATTCAATATGTCGCATAGCGGCGGGATCGTCCTTATCGCCCTCGCTTCGGGCGAGCCGGTCGGCATCGATGTTGAGCGGGTCCGGCCGATCGCCGAGCGTGCCGCGATCATCGAGCGCTATCTTCACCCGGGCGAGGCGGCCGATCTCGCCGGCTTTGCCGATGGCGCGGCGGAGCTCGCCTTCTTCCGCTGCTGGTCGCGCAAGGAGGCGGTGGTGAAGGCGTTGGGCCGCGGCATGAACCTCGATCTCAACCGCTATCGAGTCGCCTGCGCACCCAGCGCAGTGCCCGCCGTCCTCGCGCTCGAAGGCGAGGAAACGCCAGGCAATGCCTGGTCACTGGCCGATCTCGCGCCAAGCCCGGCGCATGTCGCGGCCGTTGCTACGCGGCGCCGGCCGGCCCGGGTTTCCTGTCACGGCTTCGATGCGGCCGTGGTCCTCGGCGCGGCGGGGTACCAGTCCTAATCGGCCTCGTCATCCGGCGCGCGCTCGGCCTTTTCGGCCTCCATCGCCTTGCGGAGACTCAAGGGCCGCATATCGGTCCAGACCTCATCGACCCAGGCCATGCAGGCTTCCTTGGTGTCGGGGCCCCAGATCTGATGCCAGCCGTCGGGAATGTCCATTTCGGCAACCCACAACGAATATTGCTCTTCGTGATTGATCAGCACGATATGCGGTAGTTTCTCGAACTCGTCCTCGTCCTCGTCCTCAAATTGATATTCATTGGGCTCATCGGTCATCGATCGTATCCGGCTGTTGGGGAGTGACGCGGGAGATGGCGCATGATGACAAATATCCAGGTCAGCGGCGCAGTCGGCCCTCGATCAGCTCGCGGACCTTGCGCTGCTCCCAGTCGTGGGTGGTCCAGGGCAAAAGCTCGTAGGCGTGGAGGCCATGCAATACCACAATCAACCCCCAGCCGATCAACGGCGCAAAGAACCAAGCTGGTCCTGGTGTCGAGGAATCGATCAAGAACAGGATAAAATTGACGACAACATAGAGCGAGAGATGGCTATAGAACAACCTCAGCGTCCGCACCCGCCGCCACGCCCAGCGCTCCAGCTCCGCCATGCGCCCGGCATCGCGCGCGGCGCCGAGGCCGGGCCGCAGCTCGATAGGCTCGCTCTTCTGTCCGCGGATCGAATGGGGCATATGACGCCTGCCTGGTTCCTGCCGTTGAGGATAGCGCAACAGCATCGCGAAGGCGACTCCGCGCGTCGCTCATCCCCGCGCCGCCGCGGCCGGCGGTGCGTTGATCGCCTTCATCGCCTGGCCGCCGAGAAAGGCGCGGATGATCGCCACCACCTGGGGAAAGTGATAGGCGTAATTCTCGGCCGTAACATAGCCCAGATGCGGCGTCATGACGAGATTGTCGAGGCCGAAGAAGGGATGGCCCGGGGGCAGCGGCTCGGTCACGAAGACATCGATCCCGGCGCCGGCGATGCGATGATCGCGCAAGCTGGCGACGAGCGCCGCCTCATCGACGATCGGCCCGCGCGAGGTATTGACGAGGAACGCCCCGCGCTTCATCCGCGCGAGGTCGGCGGCGCCGACGAGGCCCGCCGTGCGCTCGCTCAAGACGAGATGGATGCTGAGAATGTCGGCTTCGGCGAAGAGCTCGTCCTTGGTGACGAGGCGCGCGCCGGCCGCGGCGGCGCGGTCGGCGGCGAGGTTGGGGCTCCAGGCGACCGGCTTCATGCCGAAGGCGGCGCCGACCCGCGCCACCTCGCCGCCGAGCCGGCCGAGCCCCAACAGCCCCAGCGTCTTGCCGGCCAGTTCGACGCCGAGCGTCGTCTGCCACCGACCCTGGCGCAGCGCCCGGTCCTCCGCCACGATCTGGCGCACGAGGGCGAAGATCAGGCCCCAGGTCAGCTCCGCCGTGCCGAGGCCCTTCAAATCGGTGCCTGAGACCTGGACGCCGTGTTCGCTCGCGGCGGCAACATCGATTGCGGCGTTGCGCCGCCCGGAGGTGATGAGCAGCTTCAGCTTCGGCAGCCGCGCGAGGAGGGCGCGGGGAAAGGGCGTGCGCTCACGCATCAGGACGACGCATTGGAACGGCAGCAGCCGCTCGACAAGGGCGTCGAGCGCGGCGACATGGTCCGGGAACACCGTCACCTCGGCGTCAGGGGCGAGGCTCGGCCAATCGGCGAGGCCGAGTGCGACCCCCTGATAATCGTCGAGCAGGGCGATTTTCATCATCGATAGGCTCCAGGCGTGGCGCCAGTAGAGGTGCCGGGCGGCGGCCGGTGCGGCGCCGCCGCGTTCATCCAGCGGGTGAGAAACGCGGCCGGCACGATCCAGACAATGCCGGCCACGGCATAGAAGCCGAGATCGATCGCGGTCTGCGCCGGCAGCCAGCGCCGCGCGATGACGACGATTGCGGCGGCATAAAGGATGAGGCCGACGATGAGGATAAGGGTGCCGAAGAGGATGCGCAGACGCATCGCGCGATCCTGGCCGAGCGCCGCCGCCCATGCAAGCGGTTCGATGCCCGGCGGTGTGCCAAGTTGAATTGCCGAACAGCCCCCTCCCTGACCCTCCCCCGCAAGGGGGATTATACCTTTGACTGCACACGATAGACGACTTACACTCCCAACAGTTTGGGCGCAAGCCAAGTGTCGCGATGGGAGAGGGTCAATGGCTCAACGCGTGAACCTTGATGCGATGATCAAGAGGGAGGATTTCGCCCGCGAAATTAAGGATGCGTCCGCGCCCGAGATGATCCGCGAACTTAATTTATCGATGCTGCTCCCGAACGCGCCTATTCGGAGACAGTTGCGCAAGCCTGACTTTCAGCGCGAGACCAATCACTGGACGCCAGATCAGGTTCTTCATTTCATAAAGAGCTTTCTTGATGGAGCGGTAATTCCGGGCGTTATTTTATGGCGCTCGACCAATTTTATTTTCGTAATCGATGGAGCGCATAGACTTAGTGCGCTTTGCGCATGGATTTCCGACGATTATGGGGACAGAGCCGAGTCAAAGAACTTTTATAACGATGATATTCCCGACCTCCAGGGACGTGTTGCAAAGAGAATGCGCAGTATGATTGATAGGCAAATTGGAAGTTTTAGGTCGCTAGAGCTGTTAATTGGGAGGCCGTCTACCGACACTTCTGGACGGCGCGCGGGAGGGATGTTCACCCGACCCATATTTCTACAGACCGTAGTTGGAGACGCGAAGGTCGCGGAAGATTCGTTTTTCGCTATAAATTCACAAGGCACTCCACTTGACGATATCGAGACGCTGTTAATAAAGAATAGGAGGAAGCCAGTCGCTATCGGCGCGAGAGCAATAGTCCGGGCGGGCTCTGGCCACCCGTATTGGTCTACTTTTAGTCAGAAAAATCAGGAAGAGGTCGTGTCGTTAGCAGCTAAATTATTTACAGTTCTCTTTGTCCCCGCATCGACAACGCCACTAAAGACGCTAGACCTTCCTCTTGGAGGCTCATCATCACCTATCGACGCGCTTGCGGTTTTAGTGGACCTTTTAGCCGTCACCAATAGTAAATCCACCGATGAGATCGAGCATCCAAGTAGCTATGACGATGATGATGATGGATTTCTCACTGTCTCGGTGCTCAATGGCGGCCTACGGATCGCTAACCGGATGACGGGAAACACGTCTGAGAGCCTGGGACTTCAC
>JBOHLV010000054.1:0-13771 GCA_050729815.1 Allostellaceae bacterium | reverse complement strand
CATGCCGAGCATTATTTCCGCATCATGAATGCCGAAGGGCAAGGCAATCCCATGGCGGCGCCGCGGCCGATGACGCCGGCCGACACCGAAATGAACGGCATGGATGCGGACGACGAATCGGCATCGCCGCCCATCGACGAAGGCGAATCGGGGGTCGCGACCCCGCCGCCGGGTGAGCCGGAAACGCCGCTAGGCTGAACCTGCCTGCGATTCGGTGCCGCCAATGACGGCGCGGTTGCGCCGGGGCGGGCTGCGCGCGACACTGGCCCCTCCAACGGAATGAGGAGGAACAGCCATGGCGATGCTCAATCCGCCGACCATCCATCAACCTGCCGGCCTTTATAGCCAAGCCGTCGAAACCACGGGGCCCGTGCGCTGGCTGCATTGCGCGGGACAGGTTGGCGTGGCGCCCGACGGTACCGTCCATGACGGTTTCGAGGCCCAGGCGGAACAGGCCTGGACCAATCTGATGGCGCTGCTGGCGGCGGCCGACATGACCCGCGACAACATCGTCAAGGTGACGCATTTCCTGACCCGGCCCGCCGATCTTGCCGCCTATCGCGGCGTCGTCGCGCGGTTCCTCGGCGAGGCTCGGCCGGCCTCGACGATGCTGGTGATTGCGGCCCTGGCGCGACCCAACCTTTTGATCGAGGTGGAGGCGATCGCGGCTAATACCGCATCCCGATGAGGACGACTCATCTGGACGCGGTATCGCGAGCAGGCGCGAGCGCGCGCCCCATGGCGCGGAGCCAAGCGAGCGGATGCGAGCGCCGGCGATTGAGGTCCCGCTGAGCCGAGCTATCGGATCGGATCAGCGGGATTTGGCATAAGTGATCGCCTCTATCGGCCCCCGGGCGAAATTTGGCGCCGTCCCTTGCGCGGCCCGGGGCGAGGCCCATATCGATTGATGAGGGCGGGCCGGTTGCCTCGTTGAGGGACTAGGCCTGTCGGTCGAGAGGGAGTCCCATGGATTTCGAGAAATATACCGAGCGCTCGAAGGGCTTTGTCCAGTCGGCGCAAATGCTGGCACAACGCCGCGGCCATCAGCAACTGGTGCCGGAGCATCTCCTCAAAGTATTGGTCGAGGACAAGGAAGGTCTCGCCGCCAACCTCATTCGCGCCGCCGGCGGCGATCCGAAAGCGGTCCTGCTCGCCACCGACGCGACGCTCGACAAGCTGCCGCGGGTCGAAGGTGGCTCGGGCCAAGTCTATCTGTCACCGGAAATGAATCGCCTCTTCGAGGAGGCGGAGACCATCGCCAAGAAGGCCGGCGATACCTACGTCACGGCGGAGCGCCTCCTCCTCGCGCTGACGCTCGCCAAGAGCACGCCGGCGGCGCAGGCGCTCGCCAAGGCCGGCGTCAATGCCCAGAATCTCAATCGCGCGATCGACGATGTGCGCAAAGGCCGCACCGCCGATTCGTCCTCGGCGGAAGAAGGCTATGACGCCTTGAAGAAATATTCGCGCGACCTCACCGTCGCGGCGCGAGAAGGCAAGCTCGATCCCGTCATCGGCCGCGACGAGGAAATTCGTCGCACCATTCAGGTGCTGTCGCGCCGAACCAAAAACAACCCGGTGCTGATCGGCGAACCGGGTGTCGGCAAGACCGCGATCGTCGAGGGCCTGGCGTTGCGCATCGCCAATGGCGACGTGCCCGACAGCCTGAAAGAACGGCGCCTCCTCGCGCTCGATCTCGGCGCCATGATCGCCGGTGCCAAGTTCCGCGGCGAATTCGAGGAACGCTTGAAGGCGGTGCTCCAGGAAATCACCGCCGCCGCGGGCGAGATCATCGTCTTCATCGACGAACTCCACACCCTGGTCGGTGCCGGCAAGGCCGAAGGGGCGATGGACGCCTCCAACATGCTGAAGCCGGCGCTCGCCCGCGGCGAACTCCATTGCGTCGGCGCGACGACGCTCGACGAATATCAAAAGCATATCGAGAAGGATGCGGCGCTGGCGCGGCGCTTTCAGCCGGTGTTCGTCTCGGAACCGACGGTCGAGGACACCATCTCGATCCTGCGCGGCATCAAGGAAAAATACGAACTTCATCACGGCGTGCGCATCACGGATGGCGCAATCGTTGCCGCCGCCACGCTCTCCAACCGCTACATCACCGACCGCTTTCTGCCCGACAAGGCGATCGACCTCATGGACGAGGCGGCGTCGCGCTTGCGCATGGAGGCGGAATCGAAGCCGGAAGCGATCGACGAACTCGACCGTCGCATCATCCAGCTCAAGATCGAGCGCGAAGCCCTGAAGAAGGAAACCGATCAAGCCTCACGCGATCGCCTGGAGAAGCTCGAGGACGAACTCACCGACGCCGAGAAGAATTCGGCCGATCTGACCGCGCTGTGGCGCGCCGAAAAGGACAAGCTCGCCGGCGCGCAGAAGCTGAAAGAACAGCTCGACCAGGCGCGCGTCGAATTGGAACAGGTTCAGCGCAAGGGCGATTGGGCGCGTGCCGGCGAGCTGACTTATGGCGTCATTCCCGATCTCGACAAGAAATTGAAGGAGGCCGAGGCCGCCGAAGGCCATCGCATGATCGATGAGGCGGTGAAGGCGGAACATATCGCCGCCGTGGTGTCGCGCTGGACCGGGGTGCCGGTCGACAAGATGCTGGAAGGCGAGCGCGCGAAACTCCTCCAGATGGAAGAGAATTTGAAACGCCGCGTCGTCGGCCAAGACGAGGCGGTGGTCGCCGTCTCGAACGCGATCCGTCGCGCCCGCGCCGGATTGCAGGACCCGAACCGGCCGATTGGCTCGTTCCTGTTCCTGGGGCCAACCGGTGTCGGCAAGACGGAATTGGCGAAGGCGCTCGCGGAATTCCTCTTCGATGATGACGGCGCGATGATCCGCATCGACATGTCGGAATATATGGAAAAGCATTCGGTCGCGCGGCTCATCGGCGCGCCGCCAGGCTATGTCGGCTATGAGGAAGGCGGCGCCTTGACCGAGGCGGTGCGGCGCCGGCCCTATCAGGTGATCCTCTTCGACGAAGTCGAAAAGGCCCATCCCGATGTCTTCAACGTGCTGCTCCAAGTGTTGGATGACGGCCGCTTGACGGATGGCCAGGGTCGCCGCGTCGATTTCAAGAACACCCTTATCGTGCTGACCTCGAATCTCGGGAGCGAGATTCTGGCCGCGCTGCCCGAGGGCGGCAACATGGTGCGGGCGCGCGACGAGGTGATGGAGATCGTGCGGCGATCCTTCCGGCCGGAGTTTTTGAACCGGCTTGATGAAATCCTGATCTTCCGCCGGCTCTCCCGCGACGACATGAAGGGTATCGTCGATATTCAGCTCGTTCGGCTGCAAAAGCTGTTGGACGATCGCAAGATCACGCTCGATTTCGACGACAAGGCGCGGGGTTGGCTTGCCGAAACCGGCTATGACCCGGTCTATGGCGCGCGGCCGTTGAAGCGGGTGATCCAGCGCACCTTGCAAAACCCGTTGGCCGAAATGGTGCTGGCGGGCCGCGTCGGCGAGGGCGAGACCGTCCATGTCTCGGCCGGCGATGCCGCCCTAACCATCGCCAGTGAGGTCGCACAAGAACCTTCGCCGACCATTTCGAGCGCATCATCCAGCGCTGGTCGCGGGACCATGGCGGATCGAGCAATACCAGCTCGCGATGATCGCGACCCGTTCGGCTCAGGCCGCCGCCTCGATATCGACGCCGACCAGTTTCGATAACAGCGCCTCGTCCTCGCGCAAGGCCTGAGTCGGGCCGTCATAGGTGATGGCGCCACGGTCGATCGCGATGCAGCGGTCCGCGGCCTTGAGGGCGATCTCGTATTTCTGCTCCACGAGCAGTACCGCCATGTCGCTATCGGCGCGCATCCGGGCGATCGCCGCCATAAGCTCGTTGACGATGACCGGGGCTAGACCCTCGACCGGCTCATCGAGAAGCAGAAGCTGCGGGTCGGTCATCAACGCGCGGCCGACCGCCAGCATTTGCTGCTCGCCGCCGGAAAGCTGGTTGCCGTAATGGCGGCGGCGCTCGCCGAGGCGCGGAAACAGGCTATAAACCCTGCCGATGTCCCAGCGGCCGGGGCGCGCCACGACGCTCAGATTCTCCTCGACCGTCAGCGATGGGAACACCTCGCGCTCCTGCGGCACCCAGCCGATGCCGCGGCGGTTGCGGCGGTGGGGCGGAAGCCGGTCGACACGCTTGCCGGCGAACCGGATCTCGCCGCCATGCTGGCTTGTGAGGCCCATGATGGTCTCGACCAGCGTCGTCTTGCCGACGCCATTGCGGCCGATCACGACCAGCGGCTCGCCGCGTGCCAACGTCAGCGAGATGCCCTGCAACACAATCCCGGCGCCATGGCCGGCGACGAGGTCCCGGATTTCGAGGATCGGCGCCGCGCGTGCGCCCTGATCGGCGATGGTGGCCATGCTTAGGTGCCGAGATAGGCGGCGCGCACCGCGTCGTTGGCGCGTACCTCGTCCGGCCGGCCTTGGGCCAGCATGCGTCCGCCCGCGAACACCGAGATGCGGTCGGCATGGCTGAACACGAGGCCCATATCATGCTCTACGAAGATGATCGCCGTCTCCGGCGGCAGTTCGGCGAGTCGGGCGAAGAGATCGTGGCCCTGTCCCGTCGAGAGCCCGGCCGCCGGCTCGTCCAACACTAGGACGCGCGGGCGCAGCGCGACGCCGAGCGCGATCTCGAGCAGGCGCTGCTTGCCGTAAGGCAAAAGTCGCGTCGTTACCAGCGCGTCGTCACCGAGGCCATAGCGTTCGAGCAGCGCCGCCGCCTCCTCGATCTGTGGCCGGTGCCGCATCAGCGGTTTCAGCGACAGGCCGCGGATGCCGTCACGCTGACACATCGCCGCAACCGTAGACTGAAGCGGGTTGAGGGCCGGGAACAGGGTATTGATCTGAAAGCTGCGGGCGAGGCCGGCGTGGGTGCGCTGCTGCGGCGTCGCCGCGGTGATGTCGCGATCGAACATGAGAATCGTGCCGCTCGATGGCGGCAACAGTCCGGTCACCACATTGACGAAGGTGCTCTTGCCAGAGCCGTTCGGTCCGATGATGGCGTGGCGCTCGCCGCGGCCGAGCGCGAAATCGATGCCTTCGAGCACCGCGAGGCCGCCGAAATTCTTGCGCAGGTCGCGCGTTTCGAGGGCAATCTCAACCACGGGCGACGCGACGCGTCTGAAGCCGCCCGTAAAGCGCCATTGCAGTCGGAAGAATGCCCCGACGGAAGAAGCACATCAGCACCACCAGCAACGCCCCGACCCAGAAATACCAATAGACCGGGTTCACGTTGGAAAGATAGTCGCGCGCATAGAGGAACAGGAACGAGCCGACGAAGCCACCATAGAGCTGGCCGAGGCCGCCGATCACCAGAATCACCAGGACATCGGCCGAACGCTCGAAGGAGAGCGTGCCCGGCGACACGAACTGGGTCGTCTGGGTGATGAGCGCGCCGGCAACGCCGGAGATCGCCGCCGAGATGGTCAGCGCCTTGACCGCGTCCGCCTTGATCGGCGCGCCGAGCACGATCATGCGGCGGCTGTTCTCGCGCGCGCCTTCGAGCGCGAGACCATAGGGTGCCTTCACCAGCGCCCGCACCGCCATCGCCATGACGAAGGCGATCGCAAGGGAATAGAGATAGCCGGTTTGGCCCACGTAATCGAACGGGAACAACCCCGCGATCGGCGCAATCACCACACCTTGGAGGCCGTCATCGCCACCGGTGATGGCGATGCGCCCGACCACGCTATAGAGGATGAGATTTAGCCCCAGCGTCACCGTCAGAAGCCCGACCCCGGTAAGGCCGACAATGAAACGACCAACGGCAAGACCGAGCAGGCCCGCCGCCAGCCCCGCGAGGACGAGCTGAACCAGAGGATAGGGCGTGCCGTATTTGCCGAGGAATCCAGCGACATAGGCGCCAAGGCCGAGAAATGCGGCATGACCCAGCGAGGGAATGCCGCGATAGCCCATCAGCACATCGAGGCCGAGCGCAAAAATGCCCCAGATCACGCACTGCGTGAACAGCACCAGATTGACGCCAGGTACGAAGTAGAGACCGATCAACGCCAGCCAGAACAGCACCTCGAACGGCGACCAGCGATTGGCGCGGCGAAAAAACGCGAAGGCGGTGTCGCCGGTCATCCGCCGGCGCGCCCGAGGAGGCCCTGCGGCCGCGCGAACATGATGATCACGGCAACGATATAGACCATGAAACCGCCGAAGCTCGGCAGGTAATATTTGCCGGCGACATCGACGATGCCGATGAGGATCGCCGCGAGTAGCGTGCCGCTGATCGTGCCCATGCCGCCCAGCGACAGGATGATGAGGATATAGACGAGGTAGCGCAGCGGATAGTTGGGATCGAGCCCAAGGATGCCGGCGCTGAGCGCGCCGCCGAGCCCGGCGAGGCCGCCGCCGATGGCGAAGGTCACCGCGAACACCAGCTTCGGATTGAGGCCGGAACCGCTCGCCGCGCGCTGATTGTCGACGCAGGCCCGCACCATCGCGCCGAAGCGGGTGTATTCAAGCCCGCCGATCATCAGCGCCGCGATCGCGATGCCGATCACGAACAGGAAGACGCGATAGCTTTCGACGTTGAAGCCGAGGATCGTCACCCGGCCGGTCAGCCAGCCTGGCGTCGGCACCGGCTGGAACGCCGGCCCCCAGAAATAGGACACAGTGGCGATCGACATGAAGATGATGCCGAGCGTCAGCAGCACCTGGGGCAGATCATCGGTGCCATAGAACCATTGGAACAGCACCCGTTCAAGAATGGCGCTGACCAGCGCTGTCACGATGAAGGCGAGCGCGAGACTGGCGAAATAGGGCACGCCCAGCCAATAGAAGAAAGAGATCAGCGTATAGCCGCCGACCATGGCGAACGTGGCATGGGCGAGATTGATGAACCGCATCATGCCCATCGTCACCGACAGGCCGACGGTGATGATGAACAACAGCATGCCATAGGATATGCCGTTGAACAGCACGACCGCCGCGTCAGCCATCGCCCTGCCGTTCTTCCGCCCGGGGCGAAACCAAGCCGGGCTGTCCCGGGGCAGCCCAGGGCGAAACGAAGCCGGGCCGCCCTGAGGCAGCCCGGACCCGTCGCCAATGGGCGATGCCGCGGCTCACGGCATGACGTGCGGGATGGTGGCGATCACGACGTTCGTCAGTTTGCCCTTCACCATTTCGACCCGGCGGATATAGACGTTCTGTATGATGTCGTGGGTCTTGGGGTCGATCTCGATCGGGCCGCGCGGGCTGATGAGCTTGCGGCCCGCGACATACTGCATAAATTTCGCCGCGCTGAACGGCTCGCCCTTCTGCGCCTCGAGCGCGCCGCGGATGAGCTGCATGCCGTCCCAGAACGTGATCGCGGACATGCCGAGCGGCACCTTGCCGTGGGTGACGTTCTCATAGGCGGCCCTGAAGGCGTTATTCGCCCGCGACTTATGGCCGGGCGTATAGGGGAAGGCGGTGACGATGCCGAGCGCCGCGTTGCCATCGGCCGGCAACGTGCTTTCATCGACGATGTCGCCGGTGCCGATCAGCTTGATGCCCGCCTGTTTCAGCCCGGAGGAATCAAAGGCGTGGACCAGCGCGATCGAGACGTCACCGATCGGCATGAAGCCGAACAAGGCCTGAGGATGGGCGTCCTTGACGCGCTGCATGTAGGACGAAAATTCGGGATTGTGCAGCGGCGCGCGCAGGCTGCCGACGATCGTCCCGCCATCCTTCTTGAACTCGGAATTGAACGCCTTTTCGGCCTCATAGCCCGGCGCGTAGTCGGCGACCATGGTGAAGACCTTCTTGATGCCGTGCTTGAAGGCCCAGTCCGCCATCGGCCGCGATACCTGGCCCAGCGTCATGAAGGTGCGCAGGTAATAGGGCGACTTCGCCGCGACCGTGCCGCTGGTGGCGGCACCGGTGATGATGGTCGGCACCTTGCCGGCGGTGACGAGCGGCGCGATCGCCAGTACGTTGGGGGTGAAGTCGAGACCGTTGATGATCTGTACCTTCTGGCGAAAGATGAGATCCTGGGCGCGCGGCTTCGCAGTCGCCGGGTTGGGGCCGGTCGTGTCACGGCGGATGAATTCGAGCTTATGGCCGCCAATCGTGTCGCCGTATTTATCGACGAACATCTTGATGACGGCGTCGGTCTCGTTGCCGTCGATGGCGCTCATGCCGGAGAACGATGTCAAAACCCCGATCTTCACGGTATCGGCCCGGGCAGACACTGCCGCCATCGCCGTCGCGCAGGACAGCAGGCCAACCATCAATGCTTTCTTCACTAGATACCTCCCTTGACATAACTTTCGTAAAGATATTGGGATATACGACCGTATACCCCACTGCAACCCACTAAGCGCCGGCGACATGTCGGCTCTGCGCGAAGGAGCGGAAGCGATGGAGCTGCAATCTCTGGGCTATATCGGCATTCGCGCGGATAGCATCGAAGAGTGGGCCGAACTCGGCCCTAACCTCTTCGGACTTGAACAGGTGGAGCGCACGCGCTCAGCGCTGCGGTTCCGCATGGACGACCGGTCTCAACGGATCGTCGTCACGGCCGAAGGCGGCACGGGGATCGCCTATCTCGGCTTTGAGGTCGCGGACGCCGCGGCGCTCGATCGGTTGGGCGCCCGGCTCGATCAGCGCGGCACTGCCGCCGCACGCTTTTCGCGAAGCCTCGCGGGTGAGCGTCACGTCGCCGACGGCATCGCCTTCGCCGATCCCGCGGGTAATCGTCTTGAGGCGTTTTGCTCGGCGGAAATCGCCACCGAGCCGTTCCGCCCCGGGCGGAACATTTCCGGCTTCCGCACCGGCGCCCTCGGCATGGGCCACGTTGTCTTGCAAACGCGGGATATCGAGCCGATGCGGCGGTTCTATCAGGATGTCCTGGGTTTCGCTCTCAGCGATTATTTTCTGCATCCGTTCCCGATCTATTTTTTGCACCTCAATCCGCGCCATCACAGCATCGGCCTCTTGGCTCATTCCGAGAACCGTGTCCACCATCTGATGATCGAGACCTTGATGTTGGACGATATCGGCCAAGGCTACGATCTCGCGATGCTTGAGGAAAACCGGATCGCCACCACCCTCGGACGCCATATCAACGACCAGGTGACCTCTTTCTATTCTCATACGCCTTCGGGCTTCATGCTTGAATATGGCTGGGGCGGGCGCTCCATCGACCACGGCAACTGGACACCGACGGAAGTGGTGCATGGTCCCAGCATGTGGGGGCATGAACGTTATTGGCTACCGCCCGAGGCGCGTGCGCAATCGCGATCGTTGCGGCTCAAGGCTGCCGAAGAAGGGGTGCGCGCTCCGGTCAATGTCATCGATGGGAATTATCGGCTGGCCCCGGGCGCCTGCCCTTGGTTCGACAAGATTCGGCGCTCCCAATAGATAGGACGCATTCCCGGGCCCCGCTGGCGCCGATAAAGGATCCAGCTTGTCAATTCGCTTTCGCTCGTCCGCCGGCCGGGCGAGAAACCTTGCCAGGGAAGCGAGATGGTATCAAAACCACTCCTTGACGGGGACGGTAGGTCAAACTGCGGCCGCGCTCCTTTTACGAAGCGGTTTGGATGAGAGGGGAGCCAGCCATGCGGAAGACCGTCACCATCGCGGCCATTGTCATTGCCGTCGCGTTCATGCTCAGCCGCACACTGTCGGGCGTGTTGGTCGATTGGCTGTGGTTTTCCTCGGTCGGGTATCTCGGCGTTTTCCGCACCATTCTGGTGGCGAAGATCGCGATCTTTTCCGCCGTCTTCGTCGTGTCGGGCCTCGCTTTCTGGGCATCCGGCGCCTTGGCGCTGCGTTATGCGAGACGGTGGAGCCCTCCGTCCTCGGTCGATTTCCACCAGAGCGCGATGACCGGGCAAACGCTCACCGATCTGATCGGGCCTCAGTTGTTGCGCCAGATATGGCCCTATCTCGTCATCGCCGCCTCGCTCGTCCTCGCCCTCTTCACTGCGGTTAGCGAGTTCGGCGATTGGACCCTGGTGCTTCGCTTCGTCGATCAAGTGCCATACGGGAAAATCGATCCAATCTTCGGCCGTGACATCGGCTTCTATCTCTTCGCTCTGCCGGCCTATGTCGCGCTCGTGCATTGGCTCATGGCGATCTTGGTCTTGAGCGTGCTCGTCGCCGGCGCCGTTTATTGGGCCCATGGCCATTTCTCGTCGATCGGCTCTTCCTGGCGGGTCCCCTCCGCCGTCATCGTCCACGGCTCGGTGCTGTTGGGCGTCTTCTTCGCACTCAAGGCTTGGTCCTACGATCTCGACCGTTACCTTCTGCTGTTCAACAATAACGGCGTGGTCGTCGGCGCGAATTATACGGACGTCCATGTCAATCTGCCGATCCTGTGGCTGCTGATCGGGCTAACCGGCGCTGGCGCCTTGGTGTCGTGGCTCAATATCCGCTGGCACACCCTATGGATCCCTGGCGTCCTGGCCGTCGGATTTGTCGGTGTCCTGGCGATCACCTATATTATCCCGCCGCTCTTCGAACGCTTCTATGTAAAGCCGAGCGAGCTCGCGCTCGAGACGCCCTATCTGCGCGATAATATCCGCCTGACGCAGGAAGCCTACAACCTCCGCCATGTGATTGTACGGCCGTTCCCGGTCGAGCAAAATCTCACGCTCAAGGCGCTCGATACTGACCGCGGCACCATCGACAACGTGCGGCTTTGGGACGCACAGCCGCTCGCGGATACCTATGCGCAGCTCCAGGAAATCCGCACCTATTACAAATTCCACGATGTCAACGTGGGCCGCTATCACCTCGGTGGCACCTATCGGCAGGTGATGCTATCAGCACGCGAGATGGATTCGAGCTTGCTGCCCAAGACCGCTCGGACCTGGGTCAATCGACACCTGATCTTCACCCACGGTGACGGCATTGTCATGTCGCCGGTCACGCAGAAGACTCCGGAAGGCCTGCCAGTCTTATACGAGAAAGATGTTCCTCCCGTTGCCGCGGGCGGTCCGGTCATCACGCAGCCGCGTATCTATTTCGGCGAGGGTCAACAGCCTTACGTCATCGTGAAGACCGCGACCCGCGAGTTCGATTATCCGAAGGGCGGCGACAACGTCTACACGACCTATGACGGCAGGGCCGGCGTCGACCTCGGAAGCTTCGCGCGGCGCAGCTTATTCGCCTGGTATTTCGGCACCCCCAACATCCTGATCTCCAACTATCTGGCACCCCAAAGTCGCATTCTGTTCCGTCGTAACATCGTCGACCGTATCCACGCGATCGCGCCATTCCTCATCCTCGACCATGATCCCTATCTGGTCGTGAGTGGCGGGCGGCTCTATTGGATCCAAGATGCCTATACCACAAGCAGCTGGTTTCCCTATTCGCAGACGGTGCCCAATACGAGCATCAACTACATCCGCAATTCAGTGAAAATCGTCGTCGACGCTTATAACGGCTCCGTCGATTTCTACGATTTCGATCCCGAGGATCCGGTGCTCGCCTCATATCGGCATATCTTTCCCGGCCTCTTCAAGCCAATGAGCGCCATGCCGCCCGATCTGCAAAGGCACGTTCGCTACCCCGAGGATTTGTTCACCATCCAGGCGGAGATGTACCGCGCCTACCACATGAACGCGCCGGAAGTGTTCTATAACCGCGAGGATCTATGGCAGTTTCCGCGCACGACCAACAGCGTGGGCGGCGTCAACGTGTCGAGCAACGGCGTGATGACGCCCTATTACATGATCATGCGCCTTCCGGAGGAGGCGAAGCCGGCGTTTTTCCTCATGCTGCCGATGGTGCCGAACCGACGCGACAACATGATCGCGTGGATAGCGGCAGGGTGCGATCCCCGCGATTACGGAAAGCTCATCGTTTATGAATTTCCTAAGGGGATGCAGGTTTACGGACCCTTCCAGATCGAAGCGCGATTGAATCAGAGCACCAAGATCTCGCAGCAGATATCGCTCTGGAACCAGATGGGATCGCGCGTCATTCGCGGCAACGTGCTGGTGATCCCCGTCGAGCACTCGCTCCTCTATGTGTCGCCGCTTTATCTCCGTGCCCGGAGCGGCCAGCTGCCCGAGCTGAAGCGCGTGATCGCCGCCTATGGCGACCGTGTGGTGATGGCCGACACTTTGCGACAGGCACTCACGGCGCTTTTCCAGGGAGCCCCCCCGCAAGCCACGCCGGTCGCAGCCTCGGCGGCACCACCCGTCGCGCCCGCGGCGCTCTCCGGCAATCTGGCTGCCCAAGCGCTCGACGATTACGACCGCGCTGTCCAACAGCTCAAAACCGGCGACTGGAGCGGCTTCGGGGAAAATATCGGCAAGCTCCGGCCACTCCTCCAAACGCTCAGCCACGATCACCTCGGACACTGACCTTATTTGCGTCGATCGGTCCTTTCATCGCGGGCGATCTGTTGATCGGCAGGGGATGTTGCTCATGCCCCTTTAAACGCGCGTTGCGCCTTCGAGGGAAAGGATGGCGGTCCAGTCTGCCGACTGGGAATCGCCGCGCCGAGCGAGCACAGATCTTGCCCCATCGCTCCGGCAGCGCCATTTTCGAGGAGGACAAGCATCCGAGGGAGCGAGCCCATGGCGAACGAAAAGTCCCAATCCGGCTTTAAGACCAATCCAGATTACCGCATTCTGTTCGAGCCTTCGCCGCGGCGGGTGCGCGTTAAGTTCAACGGCGAGATCGTCGCTGACAGCACGGAGGCGCATCTCCTTTTCGAAACTCGCCATCTGCCCGTCTACTACTTTCCGCAATCCGATCTGCACACGGAGCTTTTGACGCCGACCGCGCATCACACGTTTTGCCCCTATAAGGGCAAAGCCTCCTATTGGAGCGTGTCGGTAAATGGGAAGGTCGCCGAGAACGCGGTCTGGTCCTATCTCGACCCTTTCGAGGAGGTGGCCGCCATCAAAGGATTCGCCGCCTTCTACTGGAACCGGATGGATGCGTGGTACGAAGAGGACGACGAGGTCTTCGTCCATCCGCGCGACCCGTATAAGCGGGTGGATGTGCTCAATTCCTCGCGGCATGTGCGCGTCGTGCTGGACGGCCAGACCGTGGCCGAGACGCGCGGCGCCCGCTTCCTGTTCGAGACCCGGCTGCCCACCCGATACTACATCCCGGCCGAGGACGTGCGCGGCGAGTTTCTGCTGCCGAGCGCGAAGGTCACCGCGTGTCCCTACAAAGGCACGGCGCACTACTACTCGGTCAGGATCGGTGACAAGCTCTTCGAGGATATCGTCTGGAGCTATTCCGAGCCGATCCCCGAATGCCCCAAGATCAAGGGGTATCTCTGCTTCTTCCACGAGCAGGTTGATGTCGTTGAGGTGGATGGCGTCGCGGTGCCGCGCCCGGTGACACCTTGGTCGACCGATTGGAGGGAAAAGGCCGCGAGCCTCCCCGATCCGATGGGCCCCCGTGCGTCGGCCCTGAGGCGCTGCGTTGTCTCGTTCAAGGACCAATGGGATCAGCTTGGCGATTATCGGTAAGCGATGTTCTCACGCCACGGCTGGGGTGTGATTCCAGGGCATGAGTTGGTTGCGGCGTAAATTGCTGTGACCTGCGGCGAGGCGTTTCAATGTGTCGGTTAGCCAGGCTTGCGGGTCGACGCCGTTTAGCTTGCAGGTCTCGATCATGCTGGCGATGACGGCCCAATGATCGCCGCCATCGTCGGACCCGGCGAAGAGCGCATTCTTCCTGTTGAGGGTCATCACCCGTTCATTCTGCCCATGTCGGGCAGGAGTTGGAAGTTCGATACCGGTGGCACCCCTATTTTGGCTGCAAGGTCTCGGTG
>JBOHLV010000053.1:0-1721 GCA_050729815.1 Allostellaceae bacterium | reverse complement strand
CGCCATGAATATCGGCGGCACCAACACGCTCGCCTGTTTGAAGGGGATCGACGATGTCCCCGGCGAGCTTCGCATCTATCCCTTGCCGCACCTTCCCGTTGTGAAGGATCTGGTCGGCGACCTGACGCATGTCTACGCGCAATATCAATCGATCCAGCCCTGGCTTCAGGCCGAATCGCCGGCGCCCGATCGCGAGCGCCTCCAGTCGGAGGAGGAGCGCGGCAAGCTCGAAGGCTCGTGGGAATGCATCCTGTGCTTCTGCTGCACCACGAGCTGCCCCAGTTATTGGTGGCAGGGCGATCGCTATCTCGGGCCGGCGGTGCTGCTCCAGGCCTATCGCTGGCTTGCCGACAGCCGCGATGAGAAAACCGGCGAGCGGCTCGACCAGCTCGAGGACCCGTTCAAGCTCTATCGCTGCCACACCATCATGAACTGCACCAACACCTGTCCTAAGGGTTTGAACCCGGCCAAGGCGATCGGCGCCATCAAGGACATGATGGTGGAGCGCCGATAAGCGCGGACACGATGTGGCGCGCCGCGCTTTCGGGTCTCGGCGCCTGCCTCTTGGGCATCGGGCTCGCGCGTTTTGCCTATACTCCGCTGATCCCGGCACTCATTGAGGCGCATTGGTTTTCGCCCGCCGCCGCGGTCTATTTCGGCGCTGCCAATCTCGCCGGCTATCTATTTGGCGCGATCGCGGCGCGATCCATGGCGCGGTTCCTTTCGCCGGTCGTCGCGCTCCGCGCCGCCATGGTCGTCGTGACCTTGTCGTTCTTTGCCAGCGCCGATCCCATGGACTGGGGCTGGTTCTTCCTCTGGCGTTTCCTCTCGGGTTTCGGCGGCGCGGTCATCATGGTGGTGGCGGCGCCGACCATCCTCACCCGCGTCCCGGCGGCGAAGCGAGGCGTCGTCAGCGGCGTCATCTTCGCCGGCATCGGCACCGGCGTCGTCCTGTCGGGGACGCTGGTACCGCTTTTGCTGCGTCACGGCATGGTGGCGGCGTGGCTCGGGCTTGGCGCCTTGTCGGCGGTACTGACGGCGGCTTCATGGCAGGGCTGGCCTCGGCAATCGGCGCGGGCCGGGGATGATGTTGCCGGGGCGCGGCCGTCCGCCTTCGTGTGGTTCGATTTCGCGATCGGCGCGCTTCTCATCGAGTACACGCTGCTGGCGCTGGCGCTGGTGCCGTGCATGGTGTTCCTGGTCGATTACATCGCCCGCGGCCTTGGTTTAGGCATTGCCCGCGGCGGCCTTTATTGGGCGGTCTATGGCGTGGGCGCGATCATCGGGCCGTTGGTGCTGGGCCGGCTCAGCGACCGGCTCGGCTTTCGCGCCATGGTGCGGGTGAGCTTCGCCGTCATTGCGCTCGCCGTCGCGGCGCTGATGGTGACGCGCGCGGCCGCGCCGCTGTTTCTGGCGAGCTTCGTCGTCGGTGCGGTCACTCCCGGGACGGTGCCGGTATTCGTCGGCCGAACCCAGGAGATGGTGCTCGATCCTGACCACCGCCAAGCCATTTGGGCGGCGGCGACCACCTGTTTCGCCCTCGGCCTCACCGTCGCCAGCTATGCCTATTCCTTCGTGTTCGCGGCAAGCGGCGGCGATTACCGTCTGCTGTTCGGCTTCGGCGTCGGGGCGGCGTTGCTCGCGCTCGCCATCGATCTCGTCGTGCCGCTGGTGCATCGCCGCGGCCGTTTGCGCGCCGTCTGAACGCGAGCGGATGCGAG
>JBOHLV010000052.1:0-2764 GCA_050729815.1 Allostellaceae bacterium | reverse complement strand
ACCTGACCCTCTCCTACCGTTGGCCACGGTAAAGCACAAGCGCGGCGGCTTGAGAAGCTCCAACGGTGCCATTCAGCGGGATTTGGTATTATAGATGCGGAGAGCTTCAAAACTTGCAACTGTAGTGATAGGCGCGAACCCTCGGCTCGTTTGACCCAGAAGGTCACAGTGCTCAACGTTAACCCGGCCACGGATGCCATGCTGTTGATTTCGTATCAGCTTCAGCCGAACCGGGAAATTTCGGAATCGGTGAGCCCGACCGTTCTGGATTTCCGCCTGTTCCCGATGTGCGACTTAATCGAAGCTCGCGATAATCGGCTCGCCCAAGGCGGCGGCCGATGGTCGGGAAATTTTCAGACCCCGCTGGTGTTGAGCAAAATCGACCGCGCGAAGCGTCGCCGAGGCGAGCCCTTGGATACTACTTCCTTTGGTCGCAAGGAAAGTGAGAGTAAAGATTATAACGAAGACACGAATTTTGGAAAACTAAAACGGATACCATATGCGCCTTTGCAGCACTTCATTCGCGAGTGCCAAGCCAAGAGCTTAGGTCTTGGTAGAGTAGACCTTCTTGATCTCTTTCCAGAAGGACCTCCTGACGATGAAACTGTAGGGTCATAACGTTTGGGTTCTCCTCCCCTCAATCTGGCGCTATGGCTTCATGTCCCGCAATATCCGGCTGAGTGTCTGCTTGCTGATCGAAACGCCAAACTCCGTGAGCACCCACTGTGCCAGATCGGCGAGCCGCCAGCGCACCACGCCATCAACCGTTGGGTTTGGACCGGCTTCGACGATCCACTTCAACGCCTCACGCTGGGCGGCATTCAAAAGCGGCTGATTGCCCGGTGCTTTGCCATCGATCAGCCCGGCCGGGCCTGCCGAGTTGAAAGCACGTGCCCAGCTCCGCACCGTACGCACCCGGACTCCGCCCATCTCGGCCACCGTCCTGAATGAGCTACTGCGATAGATCGCCGCCAGCGCCAACAGGCGCTGGGTCTGGTTCGCGTCCTGCGACGCCTTCGCCAGCGCACGCAGGTGCCGCGCATCGTAATCTTCACGAAGCCGAACCGACGCCTCCATGACATCCTCCGAATTTTGTCCATGGTAAAACACACCCGCGTCGGTTTGAGAATTTGCGACGATCGCCCCGCCCCGTTTTGACAGCGCGGCCGGGTCACGCCCTTTCGTAAGGTTTCGAAGGCCATGATCGCATCTCATCCACCCCGCCGCCCTGGATTGGGTCGTGCCACCCGAGGCAGCCGGTATCTGTAGCGACCCGCAATCATCGGCGACCGGGATCGCACTCATCGGGCGGTCGTGCCCAAAATCAGGTTCTTGGCCAATTTTGATGATCATGCCGCGAGCAGGAAACGGCGATCGAGCAGGTCGAGGCCGGCGCTCGGCAGCGACGCCGATCCATGATCGGCGTACCCATCCGTCGCGTGTGTCGAAAATCAAGAAAAACGCACCACCCGAATTGTCCGCTTTCGAACAAAGCCGCCGTTCGATTCTGGTGACCTGGGCAGCGCCTCCTGCCCCATTCTTGCCGTTGCCCAACGCCAGAGCAGATGTCTTTGGTGGGCGGAGGAAGGGCTTCGATCCGCACCCGACCGCGAACGCCTATCGCTCAACCTCTTCATTGATTAAATTCAACGCGGAAGCGCCATAAACCGGCGCCGCAGGAGCCGCCATTTGCGGGCGAGAACCGCCTACCGGGTGCGCATCATCATCGGGGTGACGATCGCGGCGGGAACAGTCGGCGGGTTGTTCGGCCTGCGCATCGGCTCGAGCCTCGTAACCACGATCGACGGTATCGCCACCGGCGCGGCGATCGGCTTCATCCTCGTGCTGCTCGAACAGTTGCTGCGGGGCCGCGCCACTGCGACCTTGCGCCGGCTGCCGATGCTGGCGGTGCTGGGGTTGCGCACCGTGCTGTACAGCGCGGTCTTCGTTTTCGGCACCGCGGCGGGTGAAGGGCTGGTGCGGCTGGCACTGCCCAGGGCGCCGTTCTCCGGGCTCGACATTTTCGCCGCCGGCAATCTAGCGATCTTTGTCGTCGCTTCGCTCGCCTTCAATTTCGCCTTTGTGCTGCGCGGCATGTTGGGCGGACGCATGCTGATCGCGCTACTGACCGGCCGCTATCATCGGCCGCGACAGGAAAAGCGGATCGTGCTGTTCGCGGACCTGCACGGCTCGACCGAATTGGCCGAGCGGCTCGGCGACGCCCGCTTCCTGCGGTTCCTCAACCGGGTCGTCTTCGACCTGACCGACGCGGTGCTCGAAGCTGGCGGCGAGATCTATCGCTATGTTGGCGACGAGGTCATCGTCACCTGGCGGCACGCCGACAGGGCGAGCGCACTGGCTGCGCTCGGCTGCGTGCTGGTGATCGAAGACACGCTGGCGCGCCGCCGAGGCGACTATCTCGGCGCCTTCGGTGCCGCGCCGCAGTTGCGCGCAGCGCTGCACGCGGGACCGGTGATCGTCGACGAGATCGGCGACTTCAAGCGCGAGATCGCGATCCTCGGCGACACAATGAACACGACGGCGCGGATCGAGGAAGCCTGCCGCGCTCGCGGCCGCAATTTCATCGCCTCGCAGGCGGTGCTGTGCCGTCTCTCCGCGCTGCCGCCGGGAATCACGGCCGAGCCGCTCGGCACGATGGCGCTACGAGGTAATCCCAGCCTGATTAAATCTTGACCTGTCTGAGCCAGGGATACGAACACAGGGACCGGATGCGGCCGGTCTCGGCGCGCAGCCAGTTCCAGGC
>JBOHLV010000051.1:0-10485 GCA_050729815.1 Allostellaceae bacterium | reverse complement strand
GCCTCAAGGCGGCGATCATCGTCGAGCGGCTGCCCAAGACCCGTTCGGGCAAGATCCTGCGCGGCACCATGCGCAAGATCGCCGATGGCGAGGAATGGCGCATGCCGGCGACCATCGACGACCCCGTGATCCTCGACGAAATCGGCGAGCATTTGAAGGAGGTGGGACTGGCGAAGGCCGCTAATTAGATGAGGCAAGGGCCTCGCGCGATGATCTTGTCGCGGCGCTGCGGCTATTCCGCCGCCGCGACGCTTGTCAGCCGGTCGCGCCGCACCTCGCCGTCGAGCGGCGCCTGCCAGACGAGCCGCTCATAATTGTGCACGGCGGTATCGCTCGAAAATCCGGCGGCGCCGGCGATGTTGCGGACGGCGCGGCGCCCCCATTCCGCGTCGTCGCGATAGAGCGCCTCGACCCGGTCCTGGGCGTCGAGATAGGAGCGGAAATCGCGCGTCACCAGGAAACGGTCGCCGCCGGCGGTGAGGCTGTCGATAATTGGGCGGAAGCGGTCGGATTGCCCCGGCGAGAAGAAGCCTCCGCCGATCAGGTCGAGCGCCGCCCGCAATTCCGGATCGGCGGCGATGACGGCGCCAGGGTCATAGCCGTCGCGCCGGAGCCGCGCCACCTCGGGGATGGTGGCGCCGAAGGCAAAGAAATTGGCGGCGCCGACCGCGGCGCGGATTTCGACATTGGCGCCGTCAAGGGTGCCGATGGTGAGCGCGCCGTTCAAGGCGAGCTTCATATTGCCGGTGCCGGAGGCTTCGTGGCCGGCGGTCGAGATCTGCTCCGACAAATCGGCCGCCGGGATGATGATCTGGGCGTGGCTGACATTGTAGTTCGGCACGAAGACGAGCCTGAGGCGGCCATTCGTCGCCGGGTCGGCATTGACGACCGCCGCCACGTCATGGATCAGCTTCACGATCAGCTTTGCCATGACATAGCCGGGCGCCGCCTTGCCGCCATAGATCACGGTGCGGGGCAGGATGTCGGCGGTAGGATCGTGGCGCAGGCGATCGTAGAGCGCCACCACATGCAGCAGCTTCAGAAGCTGGCGCTTATATTCGTGCATCCGCTTGATGTGCACGTCGAAGAGCGAGGCGGGATCGACCGCGATGCCGCAATGCCGGGCGATCAGCGCCGCCAGCCGGTGCTTGTTGTCGCGGCGGATGGCACGAAGCGCGGCTTGGAAGTCGGGATCCTCGGCATAAGGCGCCAACGCCCGCAATTCCTCGGGATGGGCGAGCCAGCGCTCGCCGAGCCGGGTCGAGATCAGCGCCGTCAGCTCGGGATTGGCGTCGTGCAGCCAGCGGCGGAAGGTGACGCCGTTGGTGACATTGACGATACGGTCCGGAAACAGCCGGGCGAAGTCGCGGAATACCGTCTGTTTCAGAAGCTCGGTATGGATCGCCGAGACGCCGTTGACCCGCCGCGACCCGACCATTGCGAGATGAGCCATCCGGATGCGCCGTTCTCCCGCCTCGTCGACCAGCGACACCCGGGCAAGGATGCCGGCATCGTCGGGATGGCGCCGCGCCACCTCCCGCAGCAACGCCGCATTGATGTCGTAGATGATTTGCAGATGCCGCGGCAGCAGCGTCGCGAAGAGCCGGATCGGCCAAGTCTCGAGCGCTTCCGGCATCAGCGTGTGGTTGGTATAGGCAAAAGTGCGCCGGGTGATGTGCCAGGCCCGTTCCCAATCGACGTCGTGGACATCGATCAAGAGCCGCATCAGCTCCGCGATCGCCATCGCCGGGTGGGTATCGTTGATCTGAACGACGATTTCGTCCGGCAGCCGGTCGAGCGGGCGGCGCAGACGCAGGAATCGGTTCAAGATGTCCTGCATCGAGGCGCTGACGAAGAAATATTCCTGCTTGAAGCGCAGTTCGCGCCCCGCCGGCGTCGCTTCGCTGGGATAGAGCACCTGGGTCAGGCTGGCGATGGCATTGCGCCGGGCGAAGGCGCGCTCATGATCGCCGTCATTGAAGGATTGCAGATCGAGTTCATGCGCCACCCGCGCCGACCACAGCCGCAAGACGTTGAGCCGGCGCGCCAAATGTCCCGGCACCGGCATGTCGTAGCCGGTCGCCATCACCTCGTCGCCCTCGGCCCAGTCGCGCCGCGACCTTGTGTCGCCCGGCCCGTCGGCGACATAACCGCCGAAGCGCACGGGATAAAGCAGCTCCCGCCGCGCGATCTCCCAGGGATGGCCGCGTTCGAGCCAGCGCTCCGGCCGCTCCACTTGCCAGCCATTGTCGATCTGCTGGGTGAAAAGGCCGCAATCATAGCGGATGCCGTAGCCGATCGCCGGCACGTCGAGATTGGCCATGCTGTCCATGAGACAGGCGGCAAGCCGCCCGAGCCCGCCATTGCCGAGCGCGGGGTCGGCTTCGAGCTCGGCGATCTCGTCGAGTGCCAAACCATGCTCGGCCAGCGTGGCGGCGACCGCGTCATAGAGGCCGAGCTTGCGCAACGCGTAAAGGATGATGCGCCCCGGCAGGAATTCCATCGAAAGATAGTAGACCCGCCGGCCGCCGCGCGCCCTCGGCTCGCCGATGCCGCCAAAGGAATGCTCGATCAGCCGTTCGCGCACCAAGGCCGCGATTGCGTTGAGCCATTCCTGCGGCGTTGCCGAATATTCCGAACGGCCGGTCCCCGACCGAAGTTGCCGAAGCAACGAAAGACGCTCTTGCCCCATACCAGGAATGGTCCCCCTACCAGCTCCCCATGTCAACATCTGGTATCATACAATCCCCATCAATCCAACATCATGATGGCGTCGGATGAGACCGACATGGCGGGGCCGCACGATCAGCCCCGCGCCGGCACTATACCGAGCCGGGGATTAAGGGCGTGTTGAATTTTGGTGACCGATCCCGAACTGCCGGGAAAGGGGGGTGCTATTCGGCGGCGAGGGCCTCGAATTCCTCGAACTCGGCCGCCGGCGGCAAAATGGCGGCGCCGGGCGCGAGGCTGCAATAGAGATTGAGGTAGCGGTGCGCGGACCGGCTCCAGCCGAAATCCCGGGCCATGGCGTGGCGCTGCATCCGCCGCCAGGAGATTGGATGGTGATAGAGCGTGGTGGCACGATCGATGCCGCCGAGGAGGCCTTCAGCCGTCGGCTCCCTGAAGGCGAAGCCGGTCGCGATGCCGCGGCGCAACGCCTCCTCGCTCGCATCCACCACGGTGTCGCGCAGACCGCCGGTCGCCCGCACCACCGGCAGGGTGCCGTAGCGCATGGCATAGAGCTGGCTCAAGCCGCACGGCTCATAGCGCGCCGGCAGCAGCAGCATATCGCCGCCGGCCTGAAGACGGTGCGCCAGCGGCTCTTCATAGCCGAGGCGCAAGGCGGCGCGGCCGGGATAGGGCCGCACCGCGTCGCGCAACTGCGCTTCGAGCCAGTGATCGCCGTCGCCGAGGAGGGCGATCTGGGCGCCGCGCTCGATGATCCGGGGCAGCGCCTCGGCCAGGACATCCGCCATCTTCTGGTGGGTGATGCGGCTCAACCAGACCAGCAGCGGCGATTCGTCTTCATTGAGACCGAACTCCGCCCGCACGGCTTCCTTGCAGTCGCGCTTGCCGCCAAGGTGGCGGGCGTCATAGCACGACGCGGCGTGTTGATCGGCGGACGGGTTCCAGATGCCATAGTCCGCGCCGTTGAGAATGCCGAGGGGGCACTCGGCGCGCTGGCGCAGCACGCCCTCGAGCCCGCAGCCATATTCGGGGGTGAGGATTTCCTCGGCATAGCTCGGACTGACTGTCGTCACCCGGTCGCCATAACGGATGCCGGCCTTGAGAAACGAAATCTGGCCGTAGAACTCGACCCCGTCCGAAGTGAAGACCTCGGCCGGCAGATCGAGCTGCCCCCCGATCGCGGCCGGAAACACGCCCTGATAGGCGAGATTGTGGAGGGTGAAGACGGTGCCCGGCCGGGCACCGTTCTCGGCTCCGAGCAGCAGCGGTAGGAGACCAGTATGCCAGTCATTGCCATGGACGATGTCGGCGCGCCAGTCCTGCAGTACCCGACCCATCGCGAGGTCGGCGGCGACGCGGCTGAAATAGGCGAAGCGCGCGGCATTGTCGGGCCAATCCCCACCCGCTTCGTCGCGATAGGGGTCGCCCGGACGGTCGAAATAGCGGGGGCAATCGACGATCCAGAGCGGCTGATCGCTATCCGGAAGCCGCGCCGCGACGAGCCGCGACGGGCCGCTGTCGCCAAAGGGTCGGAGCTCGGCCACGACCGATTTGTGGGTGGCGCGGGCGAGCGCCTGACGATAGCCGGGCACCAGCGGCCGGACATCGACGCCGAGTGCCGCCAGCGCCTGCGGCAGGGCGGCGCTGACATCGGCGAGCCCGCCGGTCTTTGCCAGGGGATAGATTTCGGCGGAGGCAAACAGCACGCGCATTTGAGCATCCCCTTCTAGTTGACCGTTCGCACCCCGGCTCCCCAATGCCGGCGACACGCTTATCGAGCCCGATGGTTCGATCCTCGGTTCAAATCAACTATGAGTGTGCGGCGCGAGCTTGACCGATTTGTGGCGCGCGCGTGACGAGTCGAATGCATCCACGATTTTTTTGCCGTTGCCCGGTATATGTGAGCGATGACGGTGCAAAACAATGGCTCCCGGGTATGGTCCGGCGCGCCCTATCCCCTGGGCGCGACCTGGGACGGCAAGGGTGTCAATTTCGCCCTGTTCTCGGAAAATGCGGAAGAGGTGGAGCTGTGCCTCTTCGACCACGCCGGCGACCGCGAACTGGCGCGGATCGCGCTGCCCGAATACACTGACGGGATCTGGCACGGCTATCTGCCCGACGTGACACCAGGACAGCTTTACGGCTATCGCGTCCATGGCCCTTACGCCCCGGCAGAGTGCCATCGCTTCAATCATCACAAGCTCCTTCTCGATCCTTATGCGCGCATGCTGTCGGGGTCGTTCCGCTGGCATGAGGCGGTGTTCGGCTATACCGTCGGCCACCCGGCGGCGGACCTTTCCTTCGACACCCGCGACAGCGCAGCTTTCGTGCCGAAATGCCGGGTGGTGGACGGCGCCTTCACCTGGGGCGACGATCGGCCACCACGGTATCCCTGGTCGCGGACGGTCCTTTATGAGCTTCATGTCCGCGGCTTCACCCGCCAGCATCCCGAATTGGCGGCGCCCTTCGCCGGCACCTTTGCCGGCCTCGCCCACCCCGGCGTGATCCGGCATCTGAAGGAGCTCGGCATCACCGCTATCGAGCTGATGCCCATCCATGCGTTGATCGACGAGGAAGCGCTGGTGCGGCGGGGCTTGCGCAATTTCTGGGGCTACAACCCGATCGCCTGGTTCGCGCCGGAGCCGCGCTATCTCTCGGATGGCGCGCTCGACGAGGTCAAGACCATGGTGCATCGCCTCCACGATGCCGGCATCGAGGTGATCCTCGACATGGTCTTCAACCACACCGCGGAGGGCGACCAGAAGGGGCCGACCCTCAGCTTTCGTGGCATCGACAACGCCGCCTATTATTGCCTCGAACCGGAAGACCGGCGGCGCTATCGGGACTATACCGGCTGCGGCAACAGCCTATATCTCGATCACCCACGGGTGATGCAGATGGTGATGGATGCGTTGCGCTACTGGGCCGGGGAATTCCATATCGATGGCTTCCGGCTCGACCTTGCAACCACGCTGGCACGGGGCGAGGATGGTCGCTTCGATCCGCATGCCGGCTTCCTCGACGCGCTCGGCCAGGATCCGGCGCTCGCCAAGGTGAAGATGATCGCCGAGCCTTGGGACCTTGGTGAGGACGGCTATCGGCTCGGCGATTTTCCCCCCGGCTGGGCGGAATGGAACGACCGCTATCGCGACGCGGTGAGGCGGTTCTGGCGCGGCGATCGCGGGCTTCTGGGCGACATCGCCTCGCGCCTTTCCGGATCGAGCGATCTCTTCGAGCGTCAGGGCCGCCGGCCCTGGGCCAGCATCAATTACCTGACGAGCCATGACGGCTTCACCCTCGACGACCTGGTCAGCTATGCGGCGAAGCACAATGACGCGAACGGCGAAGGTAATCGCGACGGCACCGACCAGAATTGGAGCGCGAATTACGGCACCGAAGGCCCGACCGAGGCGGCGGCGACGCTTGCCATCCGCGAGCGGCAGAAGCGCAACATGCTGGCGACGCTGTTCCTGTCGCTCGGGGTGCCGATGCTGGTCGCCGGCGACGAATTCGGCCGCAGCCAGCGCGGCAACAACAATGCCTATTGTCAGGACAATGCGCTCGGCTGGGTCGATTGGTCGCTGGCCGACGGCGACGCCGGCCGTGCACTCAACCGGTTCGTCACCGAGATGCTGCGCTTGCGCCGAGACCACACCCTGTTCCGCCGTCGCCATTTCCTCCATGGCCGGCCGATCCCGGGCAGTGGCAGCAAGGACGTGACCTGGCTCACCCCGGCCGGCACCGAAATGACGCCGGGCGACTGGCACGGCACCGACGCCAACGCCAACGCCAACGCCCTCGCCTACGTCCTGAGCGGCGACGCCGGCAGCTTCCATCTCACCCCGCGGGGCGAGCCGGAACCCGACGACGATTTTCTCGTTATCCTCAACGCCGATGCCAACACCATCCCCTATATCTTGCCGATCGCCCCGCCGGGCGGAACCTGGCTCAAGGTGATCGATACGACGCGACACGACGGCCTCGGCGACGGCGCGGCGTTCGCGCCGGGTGCCGCGCATCCGGTGCCGGGACGCGCGTTGCTGCTGTTCCGCCGGCCGCGCGTCAGGCCGACGGGGAGCGTCTCGCGTGACTGATGCGCAGGCGCTTGACCGGCTGGCGCGGCTCGCCGGCATCGAGCCCTTCTATCACGACATCTGGGGCAACGATCACCCGCTCGGCGACGACAACAAGCGCATCCTGCTGGGCGCGATGGGCATCGCCGTCGGCAACGAGGCGGAAACGGCGGCGAGCCTCGCCGCCTTGGAATCGAAACCCTGGCGGCGCGCGCTAGAGCCGGTCGAGGTGGTCCGGGATGCCGATGCCGCCCGGCCCGCCATCTCGCTTCGGCTTCGAGCCGATCGGTTGGACAGCCCGATCGCCTGGCATCTCCTTTGCGAAGCGGGCGACGAATTTTCCGGCACCGTGCGGCCGCGCGATTTGCCGCTCACCGATGAGACGACGCTGGACGGGCTCCATTTGGAGCGGCGGCGTTTCGTCCTCACCCTCGATCCCGGTTCCGTGCCGCTCGGCTATCACCGGATATCGGTCGCGGGCGACGGCCTCGCCGGCGCACTTGGCGACGAGACCACCCTCATCGTCGCGCCCGATTCGGCCTGGCTGCCGCCACGGCTCGAACAGGGCAAGGGCAGTTGGGGCTTCGCGCTGCAACTCTACGCGCTCGAAGGCGGCGGGAGCTGGGGCATGGGCGATTTCCGCGACCTCGCCAGCTTCGCCGCCGCGGCGGCGCAGCTTGGCGCCGACATCGTCGGCGTCAACCCGCTTCACGCCCTGTTCCTCGGCAATCCGCTCCAGGCGAGCCCCTATTCGCCATCGAGCCGCCGCTTCCTCAATCCGCTCTATATCGACATTTCGGCGGTACCGGATTTCGCCGATTGCCCGGAGTTGGCGGGCCGCTTCGATACCGAACTCGCGGCGCTGCGCGAGGTACGCCATATCGATTATGCCGGCGTCGCGACGGCGAAGCTTTCGGCGCTCGAGATCCTGCACCGCTCGTTTCGCTTGAAGCATCTCGCCCCCGGCGATCCGCGCGGCGACGATTTCCATGCCTTTCTGCGCGCGGGCGGCGCCGATCTCGAACGGTTCGCGGTGTTCGCGGCGCTCGACGAGTTCTTTCGCGAAAACCGCCTCGGCTATTTCCCCTGGCAGGATTGGCCGGCACCCTACCGTGATCCCGATTCACCGGATGTCGCCGCCTTTGCCGGCGCGCATCGGGGCCGCATCGCCTTCCACCAGTTTCTCCAATGGGAGGCGGACCGGCAGCTCGGCCGCGCCGCCGACGCGGCACGCGAAGGCGGCATGCGGATCGGGCTCTATCGCGATCTCGCGGTCGGGATCGATGGCGCCGGCGCCGAGGCCTGGCTCGACCAGAAGGTGTTCGCCCGCGGCATCTCGACCGGCGCGCCGCCCGATCCCTTCAACATGAAGGGCCAAAGCTGGGGCCTGCCGCCGTTCCGGCCCGACGCCTTGCGCGATGAGGCCTATCGCCCGTTCATCACGGTCCTGCGCGCCAATATGCGCCATGCCGGCGCGCTCCGGATCGATCACGTGATGGGGCTGACGCGGCTCTTCTGGGTGCCACAGGTGGCCGATGCCCGATCGGGCGGCTATGTCCGCTATCCGCTCGACGATCTGCTCGCGATCCTGGCACTCGAAAGCCGGCGGGCGCGGTGCCTCGTCGTCGGCGAGGATCTCGGCACCGTACCGGAGGGGCTGCGCGATCGCCTCGCCGCCGCCAACATCCTCTCGACGCGCCTTCTCTATTTCGAGAACGATGACAATCATTTCCGCCCGGCCGAGCGCTATCCGAAGCTGGCGCAGGTCGCGATCGGCAGCCAGGATTTGCCAACCTTCGCCGGCTTCTGGCATGAGCGCGACCTCGATCTGCGTGCCGCGCTGGACCTGTTCCCGACCGAAACGGGCGAGGCCGAGGCGCGCGCCGACCGGGCGCGTGCGCGTCATGGGCTTCTCGACCTGTTCCGCCGCGAGGGCCTCATCCAGCCCGGTGGCGAGGGCGATGTAACGACGCTCGCCGCCGCCGCCTATCGCCTTCTCGCCGCGTCGCCGGCACGGCTCGTCACCCTCTATCCCGAAGACCTGCTCGGTTCGGAGGACCAGACCAACCTGCCCGGCACCGTCGATCAATATCCCAACTGGCGCACCAAACTGCCCCAAGAGTGGCAGACGATTCTCGCCGACCCGCGCGTGATCGCGATGGCGCGCGCACTCGCCCTTCTGCGCCCGCACTGACGGGGGCCGCCTCAACGTCCGTCGATGGCGCAGGACGCCTTGTCCGGCGCAAGAGGGCGAGGTTGCTTTCCGGGCCGCCCGGAACTATCAGTAGCGGCTTTCGCGAACCGGACGCTATGGACAGCCCAATCGCCAGCCTCGAGGAATTGCGCCGCCGCATCGACGCGCTCGATGATCGGCTCC
This sequence comes from Allostellaceae bacterium, assembly GCA_050729815.1. Taxonomy (GTDB): domain Bacteria; phylum Pseudomonadota; class Alphaproteobacteria; order ATCC43930; family CGMCC-115725; genus JAATGI01. The sequence goes on along the minus strand of JBOHLV010000051.1, from coordinate 1,347 downwards.
ATGACCTCGTCATGGACCGGGCCGAGCTGGTCGCCGGCGTCGCCGCGCTGAAACGGTCGAGCGGCGTTCCCGCACTCCGTTCGGGACGCGAGGCGCAAATCCTGCGACGCCTCGTCGCGCGTCATCGAGGGCCGCTCCCGCGTCCGTCGCTGGTGCGGCTGTGGCGCGAACTCCTGGGCGGCATGGTGGCGATCCAGGGCCGGTTTGAGGTGGCCGTCCTGGTGCCGCCGGGCCGGCCTAGCCTGTGGGATATGGCGCGTGACCATTTCGGTGGCCATCTCGCGATGACACAGGCGGGCGCGCCGGCGGCAATATGGGACGCGGTCGCGACCGGACGCGCGGCGGCCGGGGTGCTGCCGCTGCCGCGGGAGGACGAGGCGGCGCCGTGGTGGCCGGCGCTACTCATCGACGAGGGCGTGCACGTCGTGGCGCGGCTGCCCTTCGCCGGGCGCGGCAATGCCCGCGATGCCGCGGAAGAAGCGCTGGTGATCGGCCGGTCGGCACTCGATCCCTCGGGCCAAGATGGCTCTCTCCTGGCGATCGTGACGACGGGCGAGCCGCGTCGCGACCCTCTTCTCGCGGCGCTGGCGCCATTGACGAGCCGGATTTCCTGTCTCGGCGCGGTCGCTTCGGCGCCGGGCGAGGCCGCTTATCTCTTCGACTTCGCAGAATCGATTCTGCCAACCGATCCGCGTCTTGTCGCGGCGCTAAAACCGTTCGGCGCGGCCGTGCGGCAAGTCCGCCTCGTCGGCCTCTATGCGCGGCCGCTACCGTCGGAGTCCAGATGACCGGAAATATCGAGGATCGCCTGGCGCCGGTCGAGGCGCCCACGCCGCACCGCTATCTCTTCGACATCGCGCCCTATGTCGGCGGCGAGGCGACGATCGCGGGCGCGCAACGCGTCATTCGCCTTGCCTCCAACGAAAGTGCGCTCGGGCCTAGCGCCAAGGCAATCGCCGCCTATCGCGCCGCCGCCGAGGAGATTTTCCGCTATCCCGATGGCGGCTCGACTGAACTGCGCCGTGCCATCGCCGGACGCTTCAACCTCGATGAGATGCGCATCGTCTGCGGCACCGGCTCCGACGAGCTGATCGGGCTGCTGGCGCGCGCATATGCCGGGCCGGGCGATGAGGTAATCTACAGCCGCCACGGCTTCCTCATGTATCCGCTCGCGGCGGCGGCGGCGGGCGCGACCCCGGTTGCGGTGCCGGAGCGTAACCTCACCGCCGATCCGGACGCCATCCTGGGGATGGTCACTCCGCGCACCCGGCTCATCTATCTCGCGAATCCCAACAACCCGACCGGCAGCTATCTCGACTGCGACACCATTGTGCGGCTGCACCGCGG
>JBOHLV010000050.1:0-24673 GCA_050729815.1 Allostellaceae bacterium | reverse complement strand
AAGCCCCCTCGCTTCGCCGTTTGATCGAGACCAACAGGTGATTACGATTTAAACGAAATCTCTTGGGCGTCCGGCGACGTTGTTATGGCGGCGAACCGCGCCGTCGACCAGACCGAAAAATTGTTTTGTGAACCCGCCCGCCTACCATGTCCCCTCACTTTTTACGACCGCGCGGACTGGCAAAGAGTTTAATCCGATTCGGCGCGCACCATCAACTGCCGTGACATCAAAAGCGCACAGAATAATCGCGTGACCGTGACCGCAATGACACAGCGGCGGAATTCCCGCGCGGCATGACGCTAAAGCGCCTTCACGCGCGCCGAGAGGCGCGACAGTTTCCGCGCCACGGTGCGCCAATGCACGACGCCCTTCTGCACGCTCCTTTGCATTTCCGGTTGCGCCGCACGCAACGCCTGTTCCGCCGAACTCTTGTCGCCGGAAGCGATCGCATGCTCCGCCTCCTTGATGAAGGTGCGAAGCCGGCTGCGTCGCGCGGTATTAACCATGGTGCGGCGCACCGTCTGCCGGTGACGCTTTGCCGCTGAGGGATGATGGGCCATTGTGTTCGATATCCGATGGGGTGGAAGGGGGCTTATATCGAAGTCGCTGCCCCTGGGTCAAGGGAACCGACGCGCCGGTCGCCCAGGACGCCAAGGCGTCAACGGTTCTTGAACGCGGGTTTGCGCTTTTCGATGAAGGCGGCCATGCCTTCCTTCTGGTCCTCGGTGGCGAACAGGGAGTGGAACAGGCGCCGCTCGAACCGGACACCCTCATGAAGAGTAGTTTCATAGGCGCGGTTGACCGCCTCCTTCGCCATCATCACCGACGGCCGCGACAAGGCGGCGATGCGTTCCGCGATGGCCAGCGCCTCGGCCGAGAGCTTCTCCGTCGGCACGACGCGGCTGACGAGGCCCGCCCGCTCGGCTTCGGCGGCGTCCATCATGCGTCCCGTCAGGATCATGTCCATCGCCTTCGCCTTGCCGACAAAGCGCGTCAAGCGCTGAGTTCCGCCGGCACCGGGAATGATCCCCAGCGTGATTTCGGGCTGGCCGAACTTCGCGGTGTCGGCGGCGATGATGGTGTCGCACATCATCGCCACCTCGCAGCCGCCGCCCAAGGCGAAGCCGGCAACGGCGGCGATGATCGGCTTGCGGCAGGTGGTGACGCGCTCCCAACCGTTGGTGATGAAATCTTCAAGATAGGCCGACATATAGCTCTTGGGCGCCATCTCCTTGATGTCGGCGCCGGCGGCGAAGGCCTTGTCGCTGCCGGTCAGGACGATCGCGCCGATGCCGTCATCGGCCTCGAACCCGTCGAGTGCCGCACCCAACTCGGCGATGAGCGCGGCGCACAAGGCGTTGAGCGCCTTTGGCCGGTTCAAGGTGATGATCCCGACCGCACCCTTCTCTTCGACCAGAATATTCTCGTATGCCATGGCTTCGCCTCATCGCTGATATTTCTGACAATAGAACGTCGATCGGGCGTTCTGGACAATGCGCTTGATGCCGGTCTTGCAATCGCATCCGGGGCAGGGCTCGCCTTCCTTGCCATAGACGGCGAAGTGATGCTGAAAATAGCCGAGCTCGCCCGAGGCCTGGACGTAATCGCGCAAGGACGAGCCGCCGGCGGCGATCGCGCGCTTCAAGGTGTCGCGGATTGCCGCGGCGAGCGCCTCGGCCCGGGCGCCGGCCACGGTGCCGGCGCGGCGACGCGGCGACAGGCCGGCGCCATAAAGGCTTTCGCAGACATAGATGTTGCCGAGCCCGGCGACGATGCGCTGATCCAGGAGCGCGGCCTTGATCGAGCTGTTCCTGCCGGCGAGAAGGCGCGCCAGATACGGGCCGTCGAATTCGCGGCCGAGCGGCTCGGGCCCTAGATGTTGCAGCAATTTATGCCGGCCCAAATCCGCCTCGGTCGTGTAATCGAGCGTACCGAAACGTCGCGCATCGTTGAAGACGAGAACCGTACCGTCATCGAAGGTGAAGACGACATGGTCGTGCGTAAGGCGTGGCGGGCGCTCGTCCCGCGCATGGAGGATGAGGCGGCCCGACATGCCGAGATGAAGGAGCAGCACGCCGCCATCATCGAGATGAACGAGGATGTATTTGGCGCGGCGGCCGATATGGGCGATGCGCCGGCCGTCGAGTATCGCGGCAAGGTCCGGCGGCAGCTTCGTGCGCAGATCGGCGCGATGGAGTTCCACCCGGACGAAGCGCCGGCCCGCGAGCCGCGTTGCGAGCCCGCGGACGACGGTTTCGACTTCGGGCAGTTCGGGCATGGAAGCGTGCGACCTCGCGCCGGATCAGATCACATCACGGGATCTGCGTCGTCCCCGCGAGCGCGGGGACCGAACATGATTCCATCGCTTCAGCCGGTCTTCGTCATCTTGTCGACCTCCGCCAATTCCTCCGGCGTCAGTGCCCAGTCCGCCGCCTTGACGTTGGCGTCGATCTGCTCCGGCCTCGTCGCGCCGGCAATGACGCTCGCCACCTGCGGCCGCGCCAAGAGCCAGGAGAAGGCGAGTTCGAGGAGTGAATGGCCGCGGCGCTCGGCGAACTGAGCCAGCTTTTCCACGATCTCGAGATTGGCCTCGCTGAGGTACCGGGCCGAGAGCGGCGAGGGAGCGGAAAGCCGCGTCCCCTCGGGTCGCGGCTGGTTGCGGCGGTATTTGCCGGTGAGCGCGCCCGAGGCCAGCGGAAAGAAAGGCAGGATGCCGATTCCGTATTTCCGGGTCGCGGCCGTAAGCTCGCCCTCCACCACGTCGCGGGCGAGCAGCGAATATTCGTCCTGGCAGGAGACGATGTGATTGAGGCCCAAGGTCTCTGCCGTCCATTCCGCCTCCACCACCTCCCAGGCCGGCATGTTGGACACGCCGATATAGCGCACCTTGCCCTGATGGACGAGATCGTCGAACGCGCGCAAGGTCTCGGCGATCGGGGTATCGGGATCGGGGCGGTGAAACTGATAGAGATCGATCCAGTCGGTCTTGAGCCGGCGCAGACTGTCCTCGACCGCGGCCATGATATAGCGCCGCGAGCCGCCGATCTTGATACCCTCCTTGTCCATCTGCATGCCGAATTTGGTGGCGAGCACGATGTTCTTGCGCCGGTTGCCCAGGATTGTGCCCATCTGCTCCTCCGACGAGCCGGGCTTGCCGGGGGCATAAACATCGGCGGTGTCATAGAAAGTGATGCCGGCATCGATGGCGCGATCGATGACGGCGCGGCTGGCATCCAGGTCGAGCCGGCCGAAATTGTTGCAGCCGAGGCCGACCACCGAGACTTTGAGGCCGGAATTGCCGAGACGACGCAGGTTCATGATGTCGAAATCCTCTCCCGTGATGAAGGGGCCGCGGGTAGCGCGGTCAGCATGGCTGCGCTATTTTGCACCACATGACAGGGCAGGACACAAGGGGCGCCGCCACATCGGTGCAAGGCGAAAACACCGAGGCCGATTTCGGCTATCGCCGGGTCGGCGCGGCGGAGAAGGCCGGGCTGGTGAAGGGCGTGTTCGACCGCGTCGCGGACCGCTATGACCTCATGAACGATCTCATGTCGGGCGGCATTCATCGCCTCTGGAAGGGTGAGTTCGTCGACCGCGTCAATCCGCGGCCCGGCGAGCGCTTCCTCGATGTCGCGGGCGGCACCGGCGACATCGCCCAGCGGCTCTTGAAGCGGGCTGGCGCGCGGCCGGGACCGCCCCCGGGACCGCCCACGGAAATCATTCTCCTCGATGTCAACGAGGCGATGCTGCGCCGCGGCCGCGACCGCGCGATCGACGCCAATATCTTCGCCGGTCTCGATTATATCGTCGGCGATGCCGAGCTTCTGCCGATCGCGCCGGGGACCGTCGATGCCTATACCATCGCCTTCGGCCTGCGCAACGTCACCGATATCGACGCCGCCTTGCGTGAGGCGCGGCGCGTCCTGAAGCCCGGTGGGCGGTTCTTCTGTCTCGAATTCAGCCATGTCGCGCCGACCTTCCTCGCCCGCGCCTATGACCTTTATTCCTTCAATATCCTGCCGGCGCTGGGGCAGGTGGTGGCCGGCGACCGCGAGGCCTATCGCTATCTCGTCGAAAGCATTCGCCGCTTTCCGCCGCAGGAGGAGTTGGCGGCGAGGATGCGGGCGGCCGGCTTCGACCAGGTGCGGCACCGCGATCTTACCTTCGGGGTCGCCGCGATCCATTCCGGCTGGCGGCTATAAGATTCATCCCATGATGGGAGCGCTGCGTGCCGGCCGCCATCTCGCCCGGCTCCTCAGCATCGCGGTAATCCTCGCGCGCTATGACGCGGCCTTTCCCTTGGCGCGGGTACAGGGCGCGGGCTGGCTCGTCTTCGTGTTTCGCCTGTTTCGCCGGCGCGATGCCGCGTTGCGCGCCTTGCGGCCGGGGCAGCGGCTGGCGCTGGCGCTCAATCGGATGGGTCCGAGCTTCATCAAGCTGGGCCAGGCGCTGTCGACCCGCGTCGATCTGATCGGCGAGGAGATGGCGGCCGATCTCTCCCATCTTCAGGACCGGCTGCCGCCGTTTCCAAGCGAAGCGGCGCGCCGCATGATCGAGCGCGAGTTGGGCCAGCCGATCGCCGTGCTGTACGCCCATTTCGATGACGAGCCGGTGGCCGCCGCCTCGATCGCCCAGGTCCATTTCGCCCGCACCACCGAAGGCGAGGAGGTCGCGGTCAAGGTACTGCGCCCTGGCATCGCCCAAGCAATGGCGCGTGACATCGAACTCTTCCAATGGCTTGCGCAATTGGGCGAGCGCTGGCAGCCGAGCCTCCGGCGCCTCAAGCCGGTCGCGGTGGTGGGCATGCTGGCCGAGACGGTGCGGATCGAATTGGATCTGCGCATGGAGGCCTCGGCGGCGGCGGAGCTGCGCGATAATTTCGCCGACGATGACAAATTTCGCGTGCCGCGGATCGATTGGGCGCGCACCGGGCGCCATGTGCTGACGCTGGAGCGGGTCGGCGGCATCCGGGTCGATGATCGCGCGGCGCTTCTCGCCGCCGGGTTCGATCCGCGCGAGCTTCTGGCGCGCGCCGCCGCAAGCTTCTTCTATCAGGTCTTCCGCGACGGCTTCTTCCATGCCGACATGCATCCCGGCAACCTCTTCATCGACGACAGCGGCGCGCTCGTCGTCGTCGATTTCGGCATCATGGGGCGGCTCGACCGCGCCACCCGGTTCTATCTCGCCGATATGCTGGTCGGGTTCCTCAATGGCGATTACCGCCGTGTCGCGGAGGTCCATTTCGAGGCCGGCTATGTGCCGAGCGAGCAATCGCTCGACGCCTTCGCCCAGGCGGCGCGCGCCATCGGCGAGCCGATCTTTGGCCGGCCGCTTCAGGAGATATCGCTGGGCCGGCTTTTGGCGCAACTCTTCCAGGTGACGGAGCAGTTCGCGATGGAGACACAGCCGCAATTGCTGCTTCTCCAAAAGACCATCGTGCTGGTGGAAGGGATGGGCCGCCAGCTCGATCCCACGGTCAATGTCTGGGTGCTGGCGCGGCCGCTCGTCGAGGAATGGATGCGCGCCAACCGCGGCCCCGAAGCGCGCATCCGGGAAGCGGTCGAGGAGGCGAAAATCCATCTCGAACGCCTGCCGGCGACGCTTCGGCGGCTTGAGGAGTTGGTGCGCGTCATCGATGAGGAGGGCGGCGTCCCGCTTCATCCGGCGGCGCTTGAGGCCTTGGCGAAACGGGGCGCGCTCGAAATTCTCGGCTTGCCGCTATGGCTCATCGCCGCGGCGCTCATTGCGATCGCGATCGCGCTGTGGTGACATGAAGCGCGTCGCCATCACGGTGCTTTTATTGCTGCTGGCCGCCTGCGCCGCGCCGCCGCCGGGTCCGGTGCCGGCCTTCGCCGCCCGGCATTACGAGCCCTTCAACCGCACCGACGCGGTCGCGATCGCGCTCGGCGAATGGCGGCTCTTCGGCTCCCGGGTCGATGACGCGCCGCCGCAGAACCGGCCCGCGCCCTTGCCCCAGGACAAGGCCGAGCGTCAGCCCGGCCTGTGGCAGCGGGTCGGCGAATATTGGTGGGAGGGGCTTGCGGTTCCGCCGGGCGAGGCGCCGCCCCGCTTTGAATACTGGACCGGGAAGCACGACGCCAAAGGACGGGTGTTCCCGGCCGATGAAGATGGCCATTACGCCTGGTCGGCGGCGTTCATCGATTACGTCATGCGCATCGCCGGCGCCGGCGACCGCTTTCCCTATGCACCCAACCACGCGACCTATGTCAATGCCGCCGCTTCTGGCACTGCGCCGATCCTCCGGGCCGAGGACCCGAAACTCTATCCGCCGCGATTGGGCGATCTCCTTTGTTATGGCCGTCATGGCGCACGGGATTTGACGTTCGCCGACCTGCCCACCCATTACGTGTGGCCCGGCCATTGCGCGATCGTGGTCGCGACGGCGCCCGGCATGCTGTCGACCATCGGCGGCAATGTCGACGATGCGGTGACGATGGTGCATGTGCCGGTGACCGCGACCGGCACGCTGGCGCGGCCCGACGGCACGTTGCTCGATCAGCGCTATCCCTGGTTCGTCGTCGTCAAGGTGCTGTACGACGCCAATGCGGAACCCGCTGCGGACGAGTGAACCCAGGGATTTACGCTTGACGTCATGCGTTATGATTGTTATCTGCCGGCATGATACGCAGCTATGGCGATGACCGGACGGCGAAATTTGCCAGCGGCGGGCGGATCAAGCAGTTCGAGCCGTTCCGTCGACAGGCGGAAAAGACGCTTGATCGCCTTGACGCGGCGACGGGATTGAGTGATGCGGCAAACTTTCCGGGCCATCATTTCGAAAAATTGAAAGGGGATCGGTCGGGCAGCTATAGCATCAGGATCAACCAGACGTGGCGCGTATGCTTCCTGTGGCCTGACGCGGCTTTGGGGCCGGAATTTGTTACAATCGAAGACTACCATTGAGGCGAGTTATGGGACGTGAAGCCATTCATCCCGGCGAACATCTCTTCGATGCCATCGCGGTGTCGGGCATTACCGCATCCCAATTGGCGCGAGCGATCGGAGTTCCACCGAACCGGATCACGGGAATTCTTCATGGTTCGCGGGCCATCACCGCCGATACGGCGCTACGCCTCGGCCAGTATTTCGGCACTAGCGCGGCGTTTTGGATGAATTTGCAACAAATCTACGAGTTGCGTGGCGCCGAGCGGAAACTTGGCGCGCAACTCAAGAAAATTCGGCCGCGCGCCGACGCGGCGTGATCTTCACGCCACCTTGACGACAAGCTTACCGAGATTCTTGCCCGCGAACAGGCCGAGGAACGCCTGGGGTGCATTCTCCAGACCTTCCACCACATCCTCACGGTATTTGATCTTGCCTTCCTGATGCCAGCGCGCGAGGTCGGCGATGGCGTTGGGAAATTTGGGCGCGAGGTCGGTGACGATGAAGCCGCGCACCGTGAGGCGCTTTGTCAGTACCGTGCGCGGATCGGGGCCTGGTTGCGGCGCCGCATCGTTATAGGCGGCGATCATGCCGCACACCGGCACCCGGGCGAAATTGTTGAAGAGCGGCCACACCGCGCGCTGGGTCGCACCGCCGACATTCTCGAAATAGATATCGACGCCGTTGGGGCAGGCGGCGGCAAGACGCTGGCGCAGATTGTCGGCCCGGTGATCGACGCAGGCATCGAAGCCGAGATTCTTTACCACATGCTCGCACTTCGCCGGGCCGCCGGCGACGCCGACCGCGCGGCAGCCCTTGATTTTGGCAAGCTGTCCCACAACCGAGCCGACCGCGCCCGCGGCCGCCGACACCACCACGGTCTCGCCGGCTTTGGGCTGGCCGATCTCCATGAGGCCGGCATAGGCGGTCATGCCCGGCATGCCGAGGAGCCCAAGCGCCAGCGAGATCGGCTGCACCAATTTGGGATCGAGCTTGACGAGGCCGGCGCCGTTCGAGACCGTATATTCCTGCCAGCCGGCATAGGCGGTGACGAGATCGCCCGCCGAGAAGCCCGGGTGGCGCGAGGCGGCGACCTCGCTCACCGTGCCGCCCACCATCGGCTTGCCGACCTCGGCCGGGGGCGCATAGGACGGGCCGTCATTCATCCGCCCGCGCATATAGGGATCGAGCGAGAGATAACGCGTCTTCAAGAGAACCTCGCCGTCGCCCGGCGCCGGTAACGGCGTTTCGACCAGCCCGAAATTGGCCGCGCTCGGCATGCCGGTGGGGCGGTCTTTCAACAGAATCTGTCGGTTCATGGCGGCCATTTCAGATGCTCCCCCGCGCTCGCTTTCCGTGACTATCCGTGCCACTATCGCGCCTCTCGCGCAACCGCGCCCGCAATCGGGTAGTGTCCTAATTTGACGGCTGCTTCCCAGGCCCGCTGTCATACCACCATTCGGTTAGCGAATTGTCCCGGCGATAGCAACTCGCCGTGAGGCCCGAATAATCAAGCGTCTCGCACTTGGCACCACTTGAAGTCAACTGGTCATCCTCAACAAATCCTTTGCTCTCCATGCAAAGAGCAATGAAGCTATCATTCCATGCGCCGTCACTGGAATGGGCTTGCGGCGACAGCATGCATTGAGCGAGGCTCCGCCGGGTATCGGCCCTATCGCAGCCGCTGCCCGTCAACAGCAGCGTAAGAGTGGCGCCGATCAACATCCAGGATTTCACTTCTTCGCTCTTTGTTCAGCCACGACGGCTGCCCTCACCGCCTCTCTTGGCGAGTTGATCTTGTCGGTATGTAGCACGGCAAAGAACCGCCTCTTGCCGTCTGGTAGCTCGTACGACCAGGCATAAGCGCGCGTCGCCTTGGGATGCTCGGCGAGGTCGAACACATGCACGACGCCTTCCCAAACCGTCTTGGTGTCAAAGGTCTCTTTGACCGGAACGGATTGAGCAAACGTCGCCGTGCCGCCGTGCTGGTGTTCCACCGCCTCTTTCAATTGGTCTAACCTGATCTCGATCATGGCTGCCAATATAGCGCGGTTTCGCCATGCGGTCTTTCCGCATAGATCACCTCCCTTCGGAATTAGTGGGGTTAGGAAGCTAAGCCTCCACTCGATCATCGTCCCCGAGGTCGAGTTCCGCCTGCTTCGAGAAATTGCGATTGAAATTCCGGGTAAAGCTTTTCCATGAGGTCGAAATCCGCATTAGCGCAGTCACCACCGCGACATGCTTTTCCAAGTGAGGATTACCGATGTTGCCGCTCAGAAAGCGGTGGTGATGATACTTTCGCCGTCCCTTAGGAGAGCCATTAGGGTTCAGTTTTTCCAGTGCTTCTAGAACACCTGGAGGAAGATGCTTGTAAACAAGCTCCTTGGTTAGTTTGCCAGCGTAGCGAGGTCCGCGCGGTCCCTGCTGATCGTAAGCGGCAGAACTAAAGTGCCAGCCTCGCAACCGGAACATCTCTCGGTAAAATTCTTCCGGGAATCGTTCCGTCCATGGCAACAATTCCTTCGAGATATAGGCTTCAAGAATGCGCCGCAGCTCGTCTTTGGGCCGATCGGCTTGATAGCCCGTTGCTTCGTCGATCAATGCGGCAATAGCAACGTGCTGTAGTCCGCGCAGCAATGCTGCCGCTCTAACCGCAGTCGCGGATTGGTTATAGCGCAGAGCGCCCGCAGTATTCGCGTTAACCCATACCTCGCACACCATGACGAATGCAGACGCGTCGATTCCATTTGCGAGCGCCGCGCCATCAGTCGCCCGATACAAAATCGGGTTGCTCACCACCGCCCGAAGTTCATTAGAAATAAAGGGTTTAAGCACTTTCGGCGTCAAAAAAATGGGGAGTTCGCCACCGCCTTCCTTACGCACCCTAAATTCATTACCGCCGTGCTTTCGCCCCAGGGCGCGATTCACCCCCCGCTGAGACAAAACGCGCCGACCGTCATTTAGGACCGCGCATTCGATCTCCAAATCGGCAATCTTCAAGGTGCCGGAGTGGGTCGCGAAGGGAAGGTCTTTGTGCCAACGCGCCGCTGCGGCCTGTTGAGCGATTTGGCTGCGCTCTGTCGGAGATAACGCCTTCGCTCGGGCAATTCCACCGCGCGCTCGGCCTACTACGCCGTCTTCGTCACCTTCTTCGTTACCCGCCATTTACTTCACCATGCTTGCAATAGTTTTGCAAGAATATGCTTGCGTTGCAGAAAAGCAAGCATATAATTCGGCGCCATAGGGAGATATGAAATGAACCGCACGCCGCTCGCTCGCCGCACTCAAATCATCAATGCCCTGGTCGAGGGCAATTCGATCCGGTCGACCGAGCGGATGACGGATACGCACCGCGACACGATCATGCGGTTGCTCGTCGAGGTTGGCACGGGCTGCCACGCGATCATGCAAGAGCGCATGTGCGATCTTTCCTGCCGGCGCATCCAGGTTGATGAGATTTGGGCCTATGTCGGCAAGAAGCAGGTGCACTTGAAGCCCGGCGACAATCGGCAGCGGCTCGGCGATCAATGGACTTTCGTTGCGCTCGATCCCGATACCAAGCTTGTCCCCACCTATCGCGTCGGGAAGCGCACCGGGGCGAATGCCGTAGCCTTCATGGACGATCTTTCGGAGCGGCTGGCGAACCGGGTTCAAATTTCGAGCGATGCTCTTGCCACCTACGTTGACGCGGTCGAACGGGCTTTCGGAACCGAAGTCGATTACGGGCAAGAGGTTAAATTTTACGACGCGGAGCCAATCGGCGCGGGCCGCTACGCGCCGCCTCACGTCACGTCAGCGCAGCGGACGGTTATCGTCGGCAATCCTGACCAAGCTCATATCTCGACCTCGCTGGTGGAGCGTCAGAACTTGACCATGCGCATGTCTATGCGTCGGTTCACGCGGTTGACCAACGCATTCAGCAAGAAGGTCGAAAATCTTCAAGCCGCCGTGGCGCTTCACTTCTGCCACTACAATTTCGTGCGGATGCACAAGACGATCCGCGTGACCCCCGCTATGGCCGCTGGTGTTGAAAATCGGCTATGGTCGATTGAGGAATTGGTGGAGCGGACTTCGCGATGAACGCAGATCGCCCGATGAATGAGTATGAGGGCGCCCTATTTTCGGCGGTCATGATCCTTATTGGGGCGCTGGTCGATCTTGGCATTAATAGACCGGCACTGGCGGCTAAATTTCGCGAAGCAGGAAACCTTGCAGCAATGGACGGCCGCAAGGGCGATGCAGCGGTTCATGAAATGCTAGCCAATATCGCGGAGCGAGACGCCTTCTATGTTCCGAGTCCGCCATTCACATTAATTAAGGGCGGTAAGGACGACGGAACGTCAAATTAGGACACTACCTGCAATCGCCACATCATGGACAATATCATCTGCATCAAATGGGGTACGCCCTATTCGGCCGACGACGTCAACAAGCTCTATGGCATGGCGGCGCGGAATCGGAATCGGCCGTTCCGCTTCGCCTGTTTCACGGATGACGGGGCAGGCATCCGGCCCGAAGTCGCCGTGTTCCCGATCCCGCCGCTCAACGTGCCGCAGAAATGGGATTTCCAGGGCTGGCGCAAGCTCGCTTTGTTCGCGCCGGAGCTTGGCGATCTCGAGGGCGCGGCACTGTTTCTCGATCTCGATGTCCTGATCACCGGCCCGCTCGACGATTTCTTCGATCTTCCGGGCGAGGTCTACATCATCGAGAATTGGACGCAGCCGGGCCAGGGTGTCGGCAATTCCTCCGCCTTTCGCTTCGTCATCGGCGCCCATACCGGGATCTATGATCGCTTCAACGCCGAGCCCGATGCCATCATCGCGAATTACGCCAATGAGCAGACGGTGATCTCGCGCCTCGTCGGGCGGGATCGCCTCAAATTCTGGCCGGCGGATTGGGTGGTCAGCTTCAAGCGGCATTGCCTGCCATTCTATCCCTTGCGTCTTTTTCAGCGCCCATTTCTGCCGAAAGGCGCGCGCATCGTCGCGTTTCACGGCCTGCCCAAGATCGCCGATGCCATCCGTGGCGAATGGCGTGGCCGGCCGTTGAAGCTCCTGAAGCCGGCGCCCTGGATCGCGCCGATCTGGCGGGCCTAAGGCGAGAGCGAGGCAAGGGCAGGGCCTCGCTTGCCGTTGCGGTCCGTGCCACTATCTGCGGCGCCGGTGAACAAGGGAGGCGAGGCATGGCCATCATCCGCAGCGATTTTTCGGGACGCAACGCCCTCGTCATCGGCGCCACCAGCGGCATCGGCCGCGCAACGGCGATCGCCTTTGCGGATGCCGGTGCCAATGTCGCGATCGCCGGCCTCGGCCCCGACCAGGGCGAGGAGGTCGCGCGGGAGGTGAAACGGCGCGGCCATGAGGCGCTGTTCGTCGAGGCCGATGTCCGCAACGAGGCCGATGTCGAAGCCCTCATGGCGCAAGCCGTGTCGCGCTTCGGACGGATTCACGTCGCCGTCAACAATGCCGGCACCGAGGGCCGGTTCGCGCCCCTCGTCGAAATGACCGCGGACGATTTCGACCGCATCGTCACCACCAATCTGCGCGGCGTGTTCTTCGGCCTGCGCCACGAAATCCCCCATATGGTCGCCCAGGGCGGCGGCGCGATCGTCAATACCACCTCGATCGCGGGGGTGATGGGGATGTCGAACACCTCGATCTATTCCGCCTCGAAGCACGGCATCGTCGGTCTGACCAAATCGGCGGCGCTCGAAGTCGCGCGCCAGGGCATTCGCATCAACGCGGTGGCGCCGGGCGCGGTCGAGACCGGGCTGCTTCATCGCATGGTGGACGGGCATGTGCCGGTTTCGGCGATCGCCGAGAGCAATCCGATGGGCCGGATTTCCGAGCCTGACGAGATCGCCGCCGCGATCCTGTGGCTTGCCTCCGATGCCGCCTCCTATGTCAACGGCCATGTGTTGGTGATCGATGGCGGCGGCCTCGCCGGGCAGTAATTGCCCTGGACCCCGGTTTCCGCCGGGGTGAGGGCGCTAAAGCGCCGTCACTTCCATTCCTTCTCCGGCGGCGCCTTGCCGAGCGCGTCCCAGGTCGCCTGAGCCTTCGCCGTATCCATATATTCCTTCAGATGCGCGATCTTGCCGTTCTGGAACTCGAAGGCGAAGTGATACTGATTGTCATAGCGCACGCCTTTCATCATATCGGCGCCGCCCGTGACCTCGACCGCGGCCTTGTCGCCTTCCGCGATCGCGCTGGTCGGCTTTAGCGTCATAGCACCCACCACCATGCCGCGGAACTCGCGCACCACCTTGGCAAAATCGTCGACCGAACTGGTGCGGCCCATCACCGTCACCTGGCCGTCGGGCGCGAACATCTGGAAGGCGCGATCGAAATCGCCCGCTTCGAGGTGCCGTAGATATTCGAGGGCGAGCGCCTTGTTGTCGGCAGCGGTCATGACGGGATGCTCCTCCGGTTCTTTTGTCTCAGGGTTATGCTATCACGTCGCGCGAGCGAGAAAACATCACAGTCGAGGAGGCGAGGATGGGCGAGCGTTTCGTGGGGAAGTCGGTACTGGTTTCGGGCGCGGCCTCGGGCATCGGGCGGGCGACCGCGCTTGCCTTCGCCGGCGAGGGCGCGCGCGTCACGGTGGTCGATCGCAGCGAGCGCGATGGCGAGGCGACGGCAAAGACGATCCGCGACGGCGGCGGTCACGCCATCTTCGTCGCGGCCGATGTCAGCAAGGCGGCCGATTGCGCGGCAATGGTCGCGGCAGCGGTCGCGGCACATGGCGGCCTTCATTGCGCCTTCAACAATGCCGGGATTGAGCGCCATGGCTATTTCACCGCCGATGTCGAGGAAGCCGCCTGGAATGAGGTGCTCGCGATCAATCTCACCGGCGTGTTTCTGGCGATGAAGCATGAAATTCCTGTCATGCTGAAACAGGGTGGCGGCGCCATCGTCAACACGGCGTCGGTCGGCGGCATCGTCGGTAATCCGGGCCTCGGCGCCTACTGCGCCTCGAAGCACGGCGTCATCGGCATCACCAAGGTCGCGGCGCTCGAATATGTCGGGCAGGGCGTCCGGATCAATGCCCTCTGCCCCGGCGGCACCGCGACGCCGATGCTGAAGAACTGGTTCCAGGAGCCGGGGGTCGAGGAACATGTGAAAGCCCTGCACCCGATCGGCCGCTGGGCCGATCCCTCGGAACAGGCTAGGGCGGTGCTGTTCCTGTGTTCCGACGATGCTTCCTACATGGCGGGCCACGCCCTCGTCGTCGATGGCGCGATGACCGCGCAATAGTTTCCACCCGCAGGGCGGGTGACCGAATAACGCATTGGTCAGGCGAGGTTTCGTCCCTAAATTAGGGGCCGATGCCCGACGCGAGTTCCGCCCCGACAATGGCCGAAGCGCCCGCGGCCCGCGCGGCGGGCCGCCGTGGCCTTTTGATCGCCTGCCTCATGGCGGCGACTATCATGCAGGCGCTCGACACCACCATCGCCAATGTCGCGCTTCCCCATATGGAGGGCAGCCTGTCCGCGACCCAGGATCAGATCACCTGGGTCCTAACCTCCTATATCGTCGCGGCGGCAATCATGACCCCGCTTACCGGCTGGCTCGCCGGTCGCTTTGGCAGGAAGCGGGTGCTCTTGGTCTCGATCCTGGGCTTCGTCGCCGCCTCGGCGCTGTGCGGGGTTGCGACCTCGCTCGGCCTCATGGTGACCTATCGGCTCCTGCAAGGGCTTTCCGGCGCGGCGCTGGTGCCGATCTCGCAATCGGTGCTGCTGGACATTTATCCGACCCACAAGCACGGCCAGGCGATGGCGATGTGGGGTCTTGGCGTGACGCTGGCCCCGGTCGTCGGACCGGTGCTGGGCGGTTGGCTTACCCAGGATTATTCCTGGCGCTGGGTGTTCTACATCAACGTGCCGATCGGCATCTTGGCGTTCTTCGGCCTCCTCCTCTCCGCGCGCGAGACGAAGCGCGAGCAGCGCCCGTTCGATTTCTTCGGTTTCGGCGCGCTCGCGCTGGGCGTCGGCTGTCTTCAACTGCTCCTTGACCGCGGCGAGGTGAAGGACTGGTTCGGCTCGACCGAAATCATCATCGAGGCGACGCTCGCCGCCCTCGGCTTCTATTTCTTCATCTTTCGGATGATCACGGCGAGGCGGCCGTTCCTCAGGCCCGCCCTCTTCAAGGACCGCAATTTCGTTACCGGCAACATTTTCATCTTCATCGTCGGCGTCATCCTGTTCGCAACGCTGGTGCTGATTCCGCCGATCTTCCAGACCCTGATGAACTATCCCGTGATGACCACGGGCATCGTCATGGCGCCACGCGGCATCGGCACCATGCTGTCGATGGTGCTGGTCGGCCGGGTGACCGGCAAGATCAGTCCGCGCATCCTGATCGGATTCGGGTTCCTGATGAGCGCCGTGTCGCAATGGCAGATGATGACCGAGTTCGATCTGCAAATGGATGCCTGGCCGGTGATCATCTCCGGCTTTACGCAAGGGCTCGGCGTCGGCTTCGCCTATGTCTCGCTGACCGCCGCCGCGTTCAACACCCTGCCGCCGCAGCTCCGCGCCGAGGGCACGGCGTTTTTCAACCTGATGCGCAACATCGGCTCCTCGATCGGGATTTCGGCGGTGCAGGCGCTGTTGACCGAGAACACCCAGGTCGTGCATGCGACGCTGGCGAAGCATATCTCGCCCTTCAATCACCTGCTCTATAACTTCGATCTCCATTCGACGCGGACGCTCGAGATGCTGAACGGCGAGATCACCCGCCAGGCCGCGATGGTCGCCTATCTCGACGATTTCAAGGCGATGCTGATCCTGTCGCTGGCGGTGATCCCGTTCCTGTTCTTCATGAAGACGAAACGGGCGAAACCCGGCGAGCCGCGCGAAGCGGTCGTTATGGAGTGACGCGCCCGCCGGCTCAGGCGCAGGTCGGGCAGTCGGGATCGCGCGGGATTCGGATCTTGTGAAAGCCGGTGTTCAGCGCGTCATACATGAGGAGTTGACCGGACAGGCTTTCGCCGATGCCGAGCAGCTCCTTCAACACCTCGGTCGCCTGGAGCGTGCCCATGACGCCGGCGATGGCGCCCAGAATGCCCGCGGTCTCGCAGCGCGGCACGAGATCCGCCGGCGGCGCCTCGCGGAACAGGCAGCGATAGCAGGGATGCGGCGGACCGAGATAGGGTTTGAAGGTCGAAAGCTGGCCGTCGAACGGTGACAGCGCGGCGCCGATCAGCGTCCGCCGCACGACGTAGCAGGTATCGTTCAAGAGATAGCGCGTCGCGAAATTGTCGCTGCCGTCGGCGACGAGATCATAGCGGGCGACGAGATCGCGTACGTTGCGCTCGTCGAGCCGGACGGCATGGCGCTCCACACGCACATCGGGATTGATGGTCGCCACCGTGGCCGCCGCGCTCTCCGCCTTGAGCGCGCCGACCTGGTCGGTCGGGTGGATGATCTGGCGCTGCAAATTCGAAAGATCGACCCGGTCGTCATCGACGATGCCGAGTGTGCCGACCCCCGCCGCCGCCAGATAGAGAAGGAGCGGCGAGCCGAGCCCGCCGGCGCCGACCACCAGGACGCGGGATTGGAGCAGCTTCTCCTGGCCCTCCTCGCCGACCTCGTCGAGGATGAGGTGGCGGGCATAACGGAGGAACTGGGTCTCGCTGAGTTCGCTCATAGCCCCTCGAACAATTGGGTCGAGAGATAGCGTTCGGCCGAATCCGGCAGGATCAGGACGATCGTCTTACCGGCCATGTCGGGTCGCGCCGCCAGCTCGAGCGCCGCCGCCACCGCGGCGCCCGAGGAAATGCCGACAGGGATGCCTTCGACCCGCGCCAGCTCGCGCGAATGGTGGAAAGCGCTGTCGTTGGAGATGCGCAGGACCTCGTCGATGAGCCCGGTGTCGAGGATGTCGGGTATGAAGCCGGCGCCAATGCCCTGGATCTTGTGCGGGCCGGGCGGACCGCCGGACAAGACGGCACTGTCCTCAGGCTCGACCGCGACCATCTTGATCCCGGGCTTGCGCTGTTTCAGGACCGAACCGACGCCCGCCAGCGAGCCGCCGGTGCCGACCGGGCTGACGAAATAATCGACCGCGCCGCCAGTGTCGCGCCAGATTTCCTCCGCCGTGGTGCGGCGATGCACCTCGGCATTGGCCGGATTCTGAAACTGTTGCGGCATGAACGCGTCGGGGAACGAGGCGACCAGCGCCTCGGCGCGCTCGATGGCGCCGTGCATGCCGCGCGTGGCCGGCGTCAGCTCGAGCTCGGCACCGAGGATTTGCAGCATCCGCCGCCGCTCGGTCGACATGCTGTCGGGCATGGTGAGGATCAGACGATAGCCCTTCGCCGCCGCGACGAAGGCGAGCGCGATGCCGGTATTGCCGGAGGTCGGCTCGACCAGCACCGTCTTGCCGGGCGTGATGCGGCCGGCCTTCTCCGCGGCATCGATCATGGCGAAGCCGATGCGGTCCTTGACCGAAGCCAAGGGATTGAAGAATTCGCATTTGCCGAGAAGGTCCGCGTTGACGCCATGGGCCTTTGCGAGCCGCGCGAGCCGCACCAGCGGCGTCGCCCCGATGGTATCGACGATCGACTCATAAACCCGGCCGCGAAACTCGGGCGCGGGGGCGTTGGCTTTGGCGGTTTCGGGCATGGCAATTTTTCGTGCTTTTTCGGGTTCGTTCGCGTGATTGTAGGACCAATCGGCCGGGGTGGTCGAGGTTGCGTTTGCTTGCGCGGCTCGCGGCCGGTTGCTAAGAGTGACGTCAAGTTGAGGGAGGAATGTGGCATGGCAGAGACTAGCGATTTCGTGGCGATCGGATCGGGGCATAACGGCCTCGTCGCGGCGGCCTATCTCGCCAAGGCGGGAAAGACGGTGACCGTGCTCGAACGCCAGGGGTGGATCGGCGGCGGCGTGGTGACGCGCGACCTGACCTTGCCCGGATTCCATCACGACCAGCATTCGATGGCCCATATTTTCATCCTGGCGAACCCGCTCATCAAGAATGACGAGCTCGGCCTCATCTCGAAATACGGCCTCAAATACACGTTCCCCGAGATGCCAACGATCTCGGTCTTTCCCGATGGCGAGACCATCCCGCTGTGGCGCGATCGCCAGAAGAACTATCGCGAAATCGCCCGGTTTTCAAAGAAGGACGCCGATGCCTACCTGCGTTTTGCCGAGCAGGGCGCGGCCTATCTGCCGCTCCTAACGAGCGGGCTCTATTCGCCGCCGGCGCCGCTCGGCGCCACCATGGCCATGATGGACCAGAGCCGCGAAGGCCGCGCCATGTTCCAGGTGATGCAGAAGAGCGGCTATGACATCGTCACCGAATGGTTCGAGAACGATCGCGTCCGCCTTCATTTCCTGCGCATCGTGTCGGAGCATCTGGTCGGGCCGGAGGAAAAGGGCACCGGCATCGGCCTCTTCATGTTCCTCGCCTTCCTCGAGCAATATGGCATCGGCGTGCCGATGGGCGGCAGCGGCACACTTTGCCGCGCGCTCGCCAAGCTGATCGAGGATCATGGCGGCCAGATCGTCACCGGGGTCGATTGCGATCGCGTCATCACCAAGGGCGACCGCGCGGTCGGCGTCCATGCCAAGGATGGGCGCGAATTCCTGGCGAAGGACGGCGTCATCGGCGCAATCCATCCCCACGATCTCGGCCGGTTCATCGAGGGCCTCGATCCCACCATCGCCGGGGACGCCGCCAAGGTCGAGATCGGCGCCAATTGCGTCTTTACCATCCATGCCGCGCTCGCCGAGCCGTTGAAATTCAAGGCCGGCGATCAAGTGAGCCAGGCGATGATGATCGAATTGCTGCCGCAGAGCCTCGCCGATCTGCGCGAGCATTTCGACGATCTGCGCTATGGCCGGCTGCCGCGCCATCGCCTGGTCGGCCTCGGCTCGCCGTCGAACCTCGATCCCTCCCGCGCGCCGGCCGGCAAGGCGACGCTTCATGCCTGGGATTACGTGCCGTATGAGCATCCCGATGGCGGCGCCGCGGCCTGGGAATCGCATAAAAAAGGCTTTGCCGAGGATATGCTCGCCCATATGCGGCACTACATTCCGAACCTTCAGCCGGAGAACCTCCTCGCCATGCACTGCGACACGCCGGTCGATATGGAGCGGACCTCGTCGAGCTTCCGCCGCGGCGACATCCACGGCATCGCGCCCAATGCCTATCAGACCGGATCGCATCGGCCGATCCCGGAGCTCGGGCAATACACCGTGCCCGGGGTGGAGCGGATGTATTTGGTCGGGCCGTTTCAGCATCCGGGCGGTGGCGTGTTCGGTGCCGGCCGCGCCACCGCAATCAAGGTGTTCGATGATCTTCGACTCAATTTCGACAAGATCGCGCATAACTGATCGCGCGTGACGCCGCTCGACATCATCGTCATCGGTGCCGGGGCGGCCGGCCTCGTCGCGGCGCGTGATCTCGCGCGTGCCGGGCACAAAGTCACGATCCTTGAGGCCCGTGATCGCATCGGCGGTCGCATCTGGCAGCTTGATCCGGCCGAATGGGGCTATCCCGCCGAAGGCGGCGGCGAATTCATTCACGGCGCGGCGCCGGTGACGCGCGCGCTGGCAGCCGAGGCCGGACTTGCCTTGACGCGTGGCGGCGGCAAGCGTTGGGACAAGCGCGGTGGCAAGCTGACGGACCGGGCCGATTTCGTCCCCAGCTTTGGCGATTTTGCGCGGAGCCTCGCGCAGTTGGAAAGGGACATGCCGATCCAGGAATTCCTCGACCGATATTTTGTTGGTGCGGCACATACGCGGCTGCGCGATGCCATCCTGCGCATGACGGAAGGGTATGACGCCGCCGATCCCGCCCGCGCCAGCACGTTCGCCCTGAGGGATGAATGGCTCGGCCAAGACCGCGACCGGCAATCGCACCGTCTCGTCGAAGGCTATGGCGCGCTGCTTCATTTCCTGCGCGCGGATTGCGAGCGCCATGGTGGCGCGGTCCTGCTTTCGACCGAGGTCAAAACCGTCGAATGGCGGGAAGGACGCGCCCGGGTCCATAGCGCCGACGGTCGATCATTCCTCGGCGACCGTGCGATCGTCACCGTGCCGCTCCCGGTCTTAGCCGAGATCGACTTCCGCCCCGCCATTCCGGAGAAGATCGCGGCGGCGGGCAAGATCGGTTATGGCGATGTCGTCAAGCTGCTGTTGCGATTCCAAGATGCGTGGTGGGCGAAGGCCGCGGGCCACGATTTAAGCCGCCTCTCTTTCATGATCTCTGACGAATTGGTGCCGACTTGGTGGACGCAATATCCGCGCCGCCATCCGGTGCTGACGGGCTGGCTGGCCGGGCCGCGCGCGGCGAAGCTGATCGGCGTGTCGGAGGGAGAGCTGATCGAACGCGGCCTTGCCTCGCTGGCCGCCATCTTCGAGCGGCCCCTCGACGACCTTCGTGGCGAGCTGGTTGCCGCGCGGGCTTTTCATTGGGGGCGCGACCCCTTCGCGCGCGGCGCCTATTCTTATGCGACGCCGGAAAGCCATGCGGCGCAGGATGTGCTGGCGGCGCCGGCGGGCGGGGTTCTCCATTATGCCGGCGAGGCGCTCTATCGCGGCACGGATATGGGCACAGTGGAGGCCGCGCTTGCCAATGGCCGCGAGGTGGCGCGCGCGCTGACGCATCAAGCCGGGAATTGACGGGCCGTCAGATCGTATAGTCGTAGCGCGCGGCGTATTCGCCGGCGATGCCGGCCTTGTGCGCGCGGGTGCACAGCTCCTCGATAGTGGTTTCGTCGAGGCGGCGCATCATCTCGTCCTGCAATTCGGTCCAGAGCGGGCGCACGACACGGCGGCCGAGTTCGGCGCCGGCATCGTCCTCGATCGGATCTTCGGCCTGTTCGAGCGAGCGCACCACCCGCACGATCTCGCCCACCGTGATCCGGCGCCGCTCGCGGGCAAGGCGATAGCCGCCGCGCGGCCCGCGCACCCCGACCAGGACGCCCTCGCGCACCAATTGTTGCAGCACCTGTTCAAGATAGCGCCGCGGGATTCCCTGGCGCCGCGTGATCTCGCTCGATTGCACCGGCAGCGTGCCGGCATTGTAGGCAATGTCGAGCACCGCCTCGATCGCGAACAGAAGTTTCTTCGAAAGCCGCAGCATCACGCGTCAAAGAATTCCACGATGCGCCGGGCGAGACGATCGGCGACGTCGCGTTTGGTCATCGCCGGCCAGTCTTCGCACCCGGCGGCGTTGATGACATGGACCGTGTTGCGCTCGCCGCCGAAGGTGCCGGTGCCCGCGCCGACCGCGTTGGCGACGATCCAGTCGCAGCCCTTGGCGCGGCGCTTTGCCGTGGCGCGGGCGATCAGATCCTCGGTCTCCGCGGCAAAGCCGACAACAAGGCGCGGCCGGCGATTGCTGGGCCGGCTGAGGGTCTTCAGGATGTCGGGATTTTCGACCAGCTTCAGCGTCGGCGGCGCGCCGTTCTTCTTGATCTTGCGGGCCGCCGCCTCGGCCCGCCAATCGGAGACCGCGGCGACACAGACCGCGATCTCGACCGGCAATGCCGCCTCGCACGCCTTCAGCATGTCACGGGCGGTAGCGACATGATGCATCGTGACGCCGGGCGGATCGGGCTCGGCGGTTGGGCCGGCGATCAATATCGTCTCGGCGCCGGCACGGGCGAGCGCGGCGGCGATGGCATGCCCCTGCTTCCCGGAAGAGCGGTTGGCGATATAGCGGACGGGATCGATCGGCTCGATTGTGGGGCCGCTGGTGACGAGCGCGCGGCGGCCCTTCAAGGGGCCGGGTGCCAGCATCGCCTCGATTGCGGCGACGATCTCCAAGGGTTCTGCCATGCGGCCTGGTCCCGTCTCGCCCTCGGCCAAAGCGCCCGAATTGGGGCCGATGCGCGTGACGCCGCGCGTTTCGAGCACGGCGATATTGGCGCGGGTCGCCGCCGTCAGCCACATGCGCTGATTCATTGCCGGCGCCACCAGGATCGGACGGTCGGTCGCGAGCAGCGCGGTCGAAGCAAGATCGTCGGCCAGCCCCGTCGCCATCTTCGCCAGGATGTCCGCGGTCGCCGGCGCGACAATGACGAGATCGGCCTCCGCGGCCAGGGTTAAATGGCCCATCTCGCTGTCTTGGGTAAGGGAAAAGAGGTCGGAATGGACGGGCCCGCCGGCCAGCGTCTGGAGCGACAAGGGCGTGACGAAATGCAGCGCCGCCGCGGTCGCGATGACGTCAACGCGCGCGCCGCGCTCGCGCAAGCGGCGGATCAGATCAAGGCTCTTATAGGCCGCGATGCCGCCCGCAATGATGAGCAGCACCCGGCGGTCGGACAGAGACATCTTCCCTCGCGACGTTAATCCCCATAATTATAGTGTGGTTTGATTGATTTTACCAAGAAAAGTTGCACGACCGTTCGGGGAACCATTTTTCTGCCGCCCATGTTGCTGGCATGCCCGGCTTTTGGGTCTTCGGGCTGGGATCAATGGAGGACAATCATGGGATTATTGCTACTGATCATCATCCTGTTATTCCTGTTCAGCGGCGGCGGCTATTACGGATATCGACGGCGATATTATGGCGGCAGCGGCCTCGGTATCATTTGGGTGGTTCTTATTGTGCTTCTGGTGCTGGCGATCTTCGGTCATACCAGTTGGCAATATTATTGAGCCATCATGCGTCGGTCGGCTCCGAGCGGTCCGATTTACGCGTATAGGCCTTTTTCGACTTGACGATGCGCGGGCGATAGGCGGGTGTGCCGAGCGCCTTGGCGGCGGGGTTGGATTTGCGCGGCCGGCGCTGTTTGGTCGCGCGCTTCCCCGCCGCCATCGCCCCTAAACCGCGGCGAACCGCGCCTTGAGCCAGGCACCTTCGGCCGCCAGTTCCTCCGCCGCTTCCGGCACGATATTGAGTAGCAGGTTCGGGAAATCGTGGATCATGTTGCTGAAGCGCTTCTTCACCACGGGCACGCCCGCCGCCGCCAGCCGATCGGCATAAAGCTCGCCCTCGTCGCGCAAGGGATCGTATTGCGCCGTCAGCACATAGGCCGGCGGCAGGCCGCTCAGACTCTCGATCTTCAGCGGGGCGACGTAAGGACGGTTCCGATCCTCGGGCGAGTTCAGATAATGATTCAGGAACCACTGCATCGTTTCGAACTCGAGGAAATAGCCCGTGCCGTTTTCGCGATAGGATTGCCGCGTCATGTCGAAATCGACCCAGGGGCAATTCAGCAACTGGGCGCGGAGTTTCGGGCCGCCTTCGTCGCGGATGCGGATCGCCGTCAGAGTCGCGAGGCTGCCGCCGGCGCTGTCGCCGGCCACCGCGATCCGCGTCGCGTCGGCGCCGATCTCGCCCGCGTGCTCCGCCGCCCAGCGGGTCGCGGCGAAGCTGTCATCGATGGGCGCTGGGAATTTGTGCTCGGGCGCGAGGCGATAATCGACCGACATGACGATGCCGCCGCTCGCGAGACAAAGATGACGACACGGCGCATCCCAGCCATCGAGATCGCCGATGACGAAGCCGCCGCCATGGAAATAGACCGTCAGCGGAAACGGCCCGATGCCGAACGGCGTATAGAGCCGCACCGGGATCTCGCCCGCGGGGCCGGGAATCGTGCGGTCGACCACGGCGCCGATGGCCGGCGGCGGCGGCAACAGCACGCGCTGTGCCGCCATATTCGCCCGCACCAGATCGACGGGCAGGGTCTGGATCGGCGGCAGCGTCTTGACCAATTCGAGAAAGGCGGCGGCGGCGGGATGCAAGGCCATAATTTCCTCCCTGGTTGTCGGGTGATGCTAGTCCAAACCGATGCCGCCGAGAATGGCGCCCATCACCAACAGCACGACGAGCCAGAACCCACCATCGACCAGGATAAGCTTCGCGGCGCGCCCGGCATAGCGGTTGCTGACGAGGAGCGGCATGATGACGAACCCGATCCAGCAGAAGGCACCGGTAAGCGCGCCGTGAAACCATGTGAACTCGCTAATTCCGACATGCCCCATGAGGCCGGCCAGGATTTCGGCGGTGATGAGGCTGGCCGGCACGGCGATGAGAAAAACCCATGCGCGGCGCCGCACCCCTCCGAGCCATCGTTGCGCAACGAGGCCATACCACAGCGCCGCCAGGACCCAGCCCGCCGCGCCGGCGGCGACGACGGCCCAATGATTGATTCCAACGAATTGCATCGACCCTTCCTTTTGCGGCATTGTTAGCATCCAAGGCACGAAATTGAGGCCCGCCATGTCCGATACCACTGATCGCGCGCCGCCCTTCGTCGATACCTCGATGGCCTATATCGATCCGGCCTATGGGCCGACGATCATCTATGAATATAAACGCGACGCCACGACCCATCACTACGACCCGCGCCCCGTGCGCGTCCATAACGCGCGCATCGAGCCGGACCTGTCGCTCGACCGCAACGGCTTCACCCTCGTCGAGCATCGCACTGCGGTAGCCGATTTCCACGACGCCGATCAGGTGAAGCGCGTCTACTATCCCGAGATCGAACGCGTTGTGAAGGCGCTGACCGGCGCCGAGAAGGTGCTGATCTTCGGCGACGTCTTAAGAAGCGACGCGTCCGATTTGAAGCCCCTCGTCGCGCCCGATCCCGGCCCGGACGGCGCGCGGGTATTCAGCGATTCCGCGATCGGCAAGGGTACCGTCCCGCCCATGCAAATTCACGAGACCGCGAACAATCCGCATATCGATTTCAATGAGAAGACCGTGCGCCGCATGGCCGCCGCGATGCTCGGCGACGAGGCGGAGAAATACGCCGGAAAACGCGTGATGATGATCAATCTGTGGCGCGGGATCACTCC
>JBOHLV010000049.1:0-22696 GCA_050729815.1 Allostellaceae bacterium | reverse complement strand
GCTGGGTGGTGGGGGCGGTCATCATCATGCTGATCGCCCTGTGCTTCGCCGAGCTGGCGGCACTGTTTCCACGCAGCGGCGCCCTCGTTCATATGAGTCATGCGAGCCATGGCGAAGGGCTGGGGCGCATCTGGGGCTGGATGCTGTTCCTCGCCTATGTGCCGGTGCCGGCGGTGGAGGCGGAAGCCGTCGTCACCTACGCCAACAACTACCTTCCCTATTTCATCCAGCCGCATAGCAGTGGCTTGTTGACGACGACGGGATTCATTGTGTGCGCGTTGCTGCTCGGCGTGTTTGCGCTGCTCAACTTGCTGGCGGTACGGGCTCTCCTCAACGTCAATTCCGCCGTGACGTGGTGGAAGATCGCGGTGCCGGCGCTGACCGTGATCGTACTGATCTCGGCGAGCACCCATTGGGACGTATGGGCGGCCGACCCGAAGAGCTATCATTTCTCCGGCATCTTCACCGCACTGCCGGCGGCGGGGATCGTGTTCAGCTATCTCGGCTTCCGCACTGCGATCGATCTCGGCGGCGAGAGCGCCAATCCCGGGCGCAACATCCCGATCGCCGTCATCGGCTCGGTGCTGCTGGCTGCGGTGATTTATATCCTGCTGCAAGTGGCGTTCCTGATGGCGTTGCGGCCGCAGGACGTGGCGGCGGGCTGGGCGCATCTCACCTTCACCGGCGCGGCGGGGCCGTTCGCGGGGCTGGCGGCGACGCTGGGGATCGGCTGGATGGCGACGCTGCTTTACGTCGATGCCTATATCTCGCCGGGCGGTACGGGACTCATGTACATCACCGGCGGCTCGCGCGTTCTCTTCGCGGTGGGCGAGATGAATGCCGGGCCGCGCTGGCTCGCGGCTCTCAACCGGGCGAAGGCGCCGTGGCTCGCCGTCTTGGTGATGTGGGTTGTGGGCGTGGTGTTTCTACTACCTTTCCCGGCTTGGCAATTGATGGTGAACTATATCACCTCGGTCACGGTGCTGACCTATGGGCTCGGCCCGATCGTGCTCTTGGTGCTGCGGCGGAATCAGCCGCAACTGCACCGGCCGTTCCGGCTGTGGGGAGCGGAGATTCTGGCGCCGCTTGCGTTCATCTGCAGCGATCTGGTCATCTACTGGACCGGCTACACCACCAACTCGTTCCTGTTCATCCTCGTTGCGGTCGGCTTCGCGCTGTACGCCGCCTATTACCATTTCGTCGCCCGGAAGCCGGCGGCGGCGTTCGGCTGGCGCTATATTGCCTGGTTATTGCCCTGGTTCGGGGGAATGTGGGTACTGTCGGCGCTCGGTGATGTCGGGGACGGATGGGGCGTGCTCGGATTCTGGGAGGGGGTTGTCGTGGTGGCGATCTGGAGCCTGATCGTCATTCAGCTCGCGAAATGGTCGGCGCTGCCGGCGGAGGAAACGGCGGCGATGATGATCCGGACCGAGCAGACGCACTAAACGGTCTGCCTTTCGAACGAATGCCAACAGGACAGGTCTAATGGGTGACGGCTTTCCCAAAGTCGCCCGGACGTAATGTGCCCGTGGACCAACTACGAGCCGCAGTCCGTCACCATCGACGGAACACCTCGGCCGCCGACCCTGGCCCCGGATGCTGACGGCGGCGCCGTCGTTCCGTCCATCGACGAGAAGACCTAAATCCATCATCCGGCGCGCGACTTTTCAACCAGGCGGTGGCGGAGTATGTTTCGATCATCGACCGATGGGGATGGAGTCCCCCCCCGCAATCGCTGCAAGGCTAATGACTCCTGCCATGTTATCACGTGAGCAGAGGTGGCGATCCATCAGAAGTCTGATTGACGCCGGAACGTCCCCCGACATGATATGAGCCGATAGATGGCGAACCGATTTTCCACGACGGAGGTCCGACCGGCCGGCCGGCAAAAATGGGCCAGCCGTCTCTTGCCGTGGCGGCGAGAGCACATCGCCACCCAGCCGCCGCAAGTTGATGGGCTGATATTTGATCGCCCGCCGATACGCCGGATCCTGACGATCGACGGCGGCGGCATCAAGGGCGTGTTTCCGGCTGCTTTCCTGGCGACGATCGAGGAGCAGCTTGGCCAGCCGATCGGTAATTATTTCGATCTGATCGCAGGCACGTCGACCGGCGGCATCATCGCGCTCGGCCTTGGCTTCGGTCAGACGGCGGGCGAAATCCTGAGCATGTATCGGGAAACCGGCAAACGTATCTTCGCCGGTCGGCGGTTGACGATGTCTCTGTCCGGAATCCTGCGTGCGCGCTACAGCATGGAGCCGCTGCGCTCGGTCTTGATCGAAGCGTTCGGCGACAAGCGGCTGGGCGACAGCCACAAGAGACTGATGATCCCGTCACTAAATCTCGCGGCCGAACAGGTTTATATGTACCGCACGGCCCATCATCCGAAGCTTGTCCGAGACTACAAAATGTCGGCGCTCGACGTCGCGCTGGCGGCGGTCGCGGCACCGACCTATTTCCCAATCCACCTGTCACCGGACGGCTTGCCCTTCATCGATGGCAGTGTCTGGGCGCGAAATCCGGTCGCGCTCGCCGTCGTCGAAGCGATTTGCACCCTCGAATGGCCGAAGGACGAACTCCGGATCTTGAGCCTCGGCTGCACTTCCGTCCATTTGAACATTTCGTGGCAACACAAGGTTTCGTTGGGCCAAGGCTATTGGGCGGTACGGCTCGCCGACCTCTATATGAAGGCGCAATCCTCGTCGGCGCTGGCGATGACCCATGATCTGATCGGCCCGGCGGGTCTCTTCCGCATTAGTCCCGACGTTACCGGCCGCGGCTTCACCATCGACGGCGCCGAGCACATTCCCGAACTTGAGGCGTTGGGCCGCGCCGAGGCGTCGAAATCCCTTCCCGCGCTCCAGGACATCTTCTTCACGGAGCCGGCCGAACCGTTCGTTCCCTATTATCGCAATGAAGATTCCGAGCCAATCCCGGCGGTCGACGAAACGCCGGCCTTCAATTCGCCGGCGCTGCGTGCCGGCGCCGTACGCAGCGGGTAGCGCCGGCCGCCATGGGCGAGGCATCGGACGACTTGCCGTGGACCGATTCGAGACTCGACGAGGAGGTCGAACGCGCGATCGCCAAACTGGTTTCGGCGCGTGAGGGCGACCGCGGCGTAATTGCGACTGTCGCGTGCGGGACGCGCGCCGTGCCAGCGTTGCGGGCAGTCCTGTTCGAGTGGGAATCGAGCGGTCTCTATGAACCGCGGCGGCGTGCCGTCGAGGCATTGGCGTCGTTGCGCGCCTACGACACGCTCATCGAATACCTGCAACATCCGCGCGAGGTCGGCGACCCGGTTCAGCGGACCGGCGAGGACGCCGTCATCAATGCCGCTGCCCGCGCCATTGCGGAATCGACCGACGAGAGGGTCGTCCCGCTATTGTTCGAACTGTCGCGCGGAAACCCGCTTGCGGGTGTCGTTGAGGCGCTCGGCAAGCTCTATCAAATCCGAGCCTTGCCCTATTTCATTGCGGCGCTGGCCGAGGATTTCACCCGGCCCGCCGCCGAATTCGCGATCAGAAAGCTCGGTGGGCAAACGCGTGACAATCTGCTCGATGCCGCCGGGCCAGCCTCATCTGGGGATGAGCGCGAAAGCGTCTCGAGTCGACGGAAGCGGCGCAGCGCGCTTAAGCTTTTCGCCGAATTAGGCCCCGCGCCGACGCGGCACTGGGCCCGCCTCGATGCTCTCTTGGACGACGAAGAGACGAGCGTCGCGGTCGTGGCATGCGACATTTGCCTCGGGCATGGCAGTGCTGCGGGGAAACGCGTCGCCGTCCGCCGCCTTCTGGAACTGATCGACAAAGCGGATTGGCTGCTCGTGCGTGAGATCGAGGATAGTCTTGTCGCGCATTTCGATGCGGCACGGCCGCTGATCGAAATCGCCCTCCAAAACACGGCGACAGAGGCCGATTCCCGGTTCGTCGAGACCGGGATCGCTCGGGCTCTCCGCCGCGTCATGGCGCGCATCGACCAACGCGCAAAATCCTTGGGGAATCACATTCGCCATGGTATAGATTGACTGGGAATGGAGTCTCCTGAGTAAAGGCCAATGGCTGATGACTCCTACTGCGAAAGGAAATCGCGGTGGGAGATTTGCGCTACCCACCCTCGGGTGGGTTTTTTGTTGCCCGAACAACCGCCATTCGGCCGACACGAGTGGGCCGAAAGGGTCCTCGCCGCGATTTGACTGGGAGGACGACGCCAATAACTCGGGCATCAACCTCTGCCGGCCGCGTCTTTTTCCCGTCTCTGGATTTTCCCCCCTGGAGACGGCGCGGCGGCATCTTTTTCTCTCGTAATCAACGCAAGTTCGCGACAAGCGACGCTCAAACCTAGCAAAGGACGGAGAAGGCATCGTGCCATTCGATGGAAAGGAGTTCGTCTGACGCAATCTAATCTGCGAGCGGCAACATCCCGATCTTGAAACACGACTACGTTTCAAGAAAGACCGGTACTAGGATAGGGCCGGCAGAAGGGAGCGCCAATCATGGATTTCGCCTATTCCGACAAGGTCAAAGCGCTCGAGGAGAAGCTCGGCCGCTTCATGGACGAGCATGTCTATCCGAACGAGCGCGCCTATGACGACGGCATCGCCCCGGAACGGCGCTGGGAGCCGCGGCCGATCGTCGAGGAATTGAAGCCGAAGGCGCGCGCGGCCGGCCTCTGGAATCTGTTCCTGCCGGAATCGAAGGACGGCGCCGGCCTCAGCAATCTCGAATATGCGCCGCTCTGCGAGATCATGGGCCGGGTCCATTGGGCGCCCGAAATCTTCAATTGCTCCGCGCCCGACACCGGCAACATGGAGGTGCTGGCGCGGTACGGAACGGAAGAACAGAAAAAACAATGGCTTGCGCCGCTTCTTGCAGGCAAGATTCGCTCCGGCTTCGCGATGACCGAGCCGGCGGTCGCCTCTTCCGACGCGACCAACATCGAATCCTCGATCCGCCGCGACGGCGATCGTTACGTCATCAACGGCCGCAAATGGTGGACCTCCGGCGCGCCCGATTCGCGCTGCAAGATTCTGATCTTCATGGGCAAGACCGCGCCGGGCAATCCCGACAAGTACAAGCAACAATCGATGATCCTGGTGCCGAAGGACACACCGGGCGTCAAGATCCTGCGCTGGCTGCCGGTGTTCGGCTATGACGATGCGCCGCACGGCCATGCCGAAGTCGATTTCGTCGATGTCCGGGTGCCGGCGACGAACATGCTCCTGGGCGAGGGGCGCGGCTTCGAGATCGCGCAAGGGCGCTTGGGGCCGGGGCGTATCCATCATTGCATGCGTACCATCGGCCAGGCCGAATATGCCCTTGAAAAGATGTGCAAGCGGGTCAAGTCGCGGGTCGCCTTCGGCCGGCCGATCGCCGAGCAGACGGTGACGCTGGAGCGCATCGCCGAGGCGCGCATCGCGATCGAGCAATGCCGGCTCCTGACGTTGAAGGCGGCCTATCTCATGGATACCGTCGGCAACAAGGCGGCGCGCGCCGAGATCGCCATGATCAAGGTCGCGGCGCCCAACATGCTGTGCCAGATCGTCGATTGGGCGATCCAGGCCCATGGCGCCGGCGGCGTCTCGGATGATTTCGGCCTCGCCCGCGCCTATGCCCACGCCCGCACGCTGCGGCTCGCCGACGGCCCCGACGAGGTCCACCGCAACCAGATCGGACGGCTGGAATTGCGGAAATACAATTAGAGGAAACGCTTATACCAAATCCCGCGGAGCCGAACCGATAGCTCAGCTCAGCGGGACCTCAATCGCGGGCGCTCAGCCCCCCGACCTTCTTGCGCACCAGCGCGGCGCCGTCGGCGAGGGCCTTGAGCTTGCCGAACGCCACCGCGCGCGGCAGGTATTTCATGCCGCAATCGGGCGCCGGCATGATGTGGTCGGCCGCGACATGGGGCAGGGCGCGCTCGATCCGCCGTGCCACCTCCTGCGCGGTTTCGATCGCGTGGGTGCCGAGATCGATGACGCCGAGGATGATGGTCTTGGCACGCAGTTCTTTTAGGACGGCCAGGTCCATCTTGGGCTGCGCCGCCTCGATCGAAATCTGATCGACGACGCAATCGGCAAGCTGGGTCAGGAAGGAATAATGGTCCGGCTTTTCCTTCACGACATGGGCATAGCCCATGCAGAGATGGATGGCGGTCGGCCCGGCGACGCCTTCGAGCGCGCGGTTGATGACCTTGAGGCCATAGCGGTTGGCCTTTTCCGGCCGCGCCTGGAGCCACGGCTCGTCGAGCTGGACGACATCGATGCCGGTCGCCTTGATCGCCTTCAGCTCTTGATTGACTGCGATGGCATAATCCATCGCCATCTCTTCCTCGTCCTTGTAGAAGTCGTTCTGCGCCTGCTGTGCCAGGGTGAAGGGGCCGGGCAGCGTAATCTTGGTGCGGTGCGTCGCCTCGGCGACGAGAAAGGCGGCATCCCGCACCTCCACCGGTCCGCGCCATTTGATCCTACCGGCGACGCGCGGCACCGGCATGGTGCGGGTGCCACCGGCGCGGCCTGTCGCGGCGCCGGGACGCTCGAGATCGATGCCCTCGAGCGCCAGCGCAAAGCGATTGGAATAGCTTTCGCGGCGAATTTCGCCGTCGGTGATGATGTCGATGCCGGCGCGCTCCAGATCGCCGATCGCGAGCCGCGTCGCGTCGTCCTGAGCCGCCTCGCGCAGCGGCTCCGGGATACGCCAGATCTGCGGCGCGCCGACGCGCGGAATACCCTTGGCGGCGTCGTGATCGACCAGCCATTCCGGTTGCGGATAGGAGCCGACGACGGTGGTAGGCAACAATGGCAATGAAACGGGCATCGTGAGGGCGCTTTCCTTTTCTTGACGCAATCGAGGCGCGCGCAATGTGACCTTGCTTCGCCGGGGCCGCCAAGCTAAACGCTTGCTCCTGGTACCGCAAGCCGACTTGGGCCGGCCGGTCTATGGCAGCAAAGGGAGAGCGAGATGAGACTGGTAAGCTTCACGCGGGACGGGTCGGCCTCCTATGGGCTGGTGTTGAAGGGCGAGAAGGTGATGGATTTGCCGCTGGCGGCAAGCCTTGCCGGCCTGGGGTCGCCCGGCGCCGACATGGTCCTGTTCATCGCCGGCGGCGAGGCCGCGGCGCAGACGGCGCGCCGCCTCGAGGACGATGCCGGCAATTCAAAGCTGGCACCGGCGGTGGCGCCGATCGCGGCGGTGACGCTTCTGGCGCCGATTCCACGGCCGCGCAAGAACGTGTTCTGCATCGGCCGCAACTACAAGGACCATGTCGCCGAGGGCTATCGCGCCCGCGCCCAGGACATCAAGATGCCGGAGGCGCCGCAGATCTTTACGAAGCCACCGACCGCGGTGATCGGCCCCGATGAGGAGTTCCGCATCCTGCCGGCGGTATCGACCAAGATCGATTACGAGGTCGAGCTCGGCCTCGTCATCGGCACCGGCGGCAGCAACATTCCGGCCGCCAACGCGATGGACCATGTCTATGGCTATACCATCGTCAACGACGTCACCGCCCGTGACCTTCAGCGCCGCCACGACCAATGGTTCAAGGGCAAGGGGCTCGACCGGTCCTGTTCGATGGGTCCGATGATCGTCACCCGGGACGAAATTCCCGATCCCAAGGGGCTGCAACTGACGCTCACCGTCAACGGCGAAGAGCGCCAGAACGCCACCGTCGATATGATGATCTTCGACATCCCGACGATCATCGAATCGCTGTCGGCGGGATTGACCCTGGAGCCGGGCGATGTCATCGCCAGCGGCACGCCGTCGGGCGTCGGCTTCGCCATGACGCCGCAACAATTCTTGAAGCCGGGCGATGTCACGGTGTGCAAGATCAGCCGGATCGGCGAGCTTACCACCCGGTTCGTCGCCGGCTGATCCCGTTCAGCTTAAGGTGCGGTGCGCGTCGGCCGCGATCGCCGGCGCCGCCGTCCTTGCGTGCGCCCGTGCCATCAATACCATCGTCCAGATCGCGGTCGCGACGATGGCGGCGGTGCCGAGCGCGGCATAGGCGGCACCCAGCAAGCCGAAGCGCGGCACCAGGAGATAGACGAGGAGCGCCGGCGTCACGGCCAGCGCGCTCATGACGAGGGCGCGGGTGCGCTGGCGGCCGCTCGAGGTCAATACATCACCGCCGATCGCGGCAAGCGCCGTGAAGATCGGCAGGATCGCGAGCCGGCTCACCACCGGGATCGCGGCGTGGAACTTCTCGCCGAGGATAAGCGGCAGGAAGCCGCTGCCGAAATTGAGCGCCAACGCGGCGAAGACGGCATAGCCGAGCGTCAGCGGCAACAGCTTCGCGGCAAAACGGAAGCTGTGCTCGATGCCCTGATGGCCGTGGCGGAAGAAACGGGCATAGAAGGTCGCCGCCATCGCGCGGAGCGGCATCGAGGCGGCATCGACGATGCGGAAGGCGGCATTGTAGAGCCCGGCCGCGACCGGTCCCGCCAAGAGGGCGATCAGCGGCTTGTCCATGTCGCGCACCGCGCTGTCGGCGGTGTAATAGAGGCAGAAATGAAAGCCGAGGGCGAGATCGCCGCGCGCCAGATGCCAGCGCGGCCGGCCGAGCACCGCGATCGTATAGGCGAGCGTTGCCGCCGCGGCCAGCGTCATGCCGGCGAGATACCACACCGCCCAGCGGCCGATATCGAGCGGGCTCGACACCAGGATCGCGATGCCGCAAGCACCGAGGCGACCGAGGCTGACGACGGAATTGACGAGCAGCAGATTGCGGCCACGCTCGAACGCCATGAAGGCCGCGACCAGGGTGGCGTTGATCCGGACCAGTACCAACTCGCCGAAGGCGAAGGCGAGGAACGGCAGCACCGCCATCCCGACCATCGCCCATTGGAGCGCATAGGCGATCGCCGCCAGGGGCAGCGCCGTCGCCGCGATCATCAAGAGGGCGTGGCCGAAATAATCGGGATAGCGCGCCGGCGCCTCGGTGACATGGCGGATGAGGACGTGGTCGCCGCCCCAGCCGGCGAAGGCGGCGATGACGATGAGGAGCGCCGTGACGCTCGCGACGATGCCGTAATCATGGGGGCCAAGCGCGCGCGCGACGAGGAGGAAATAGCCGAGCTGTCCCGCCAACCGGACGACGAAGCCGATCCAGGTCACGCCGAAATTGAGGGTGCCACGCCGCGACATCGCCTGTCCGCGCGCGCCGCTAGCGGATGGCCGCGAGCGGTGTCGCCGTGCCGGCCGAATGGCGAAGCCGGGCCGGCGGGCCGGCGGCGAAGCCGCGATGAAGCGCCGCCGCGAGGCCCGGCTCGCCCAACGCGGCAAGATGCGCGATCGGGCTCGCATAGGGCTTCACCGCGACCAGCCAGGCGCGGCGGGTCAGATGTTCGAGGATATAATCGAAGCCGATGACGCCCGAAAGGCCGAGGCGCGTCACCAGAGTCGCGGCAATGTCGGCCATGGCGGCATGGCGGATAAGCTTTGCCACCTCGGCCGGCCCGTCGCCCGCCAAGGGTTCGAGACTGACGCCGGCCAGCACGGCGCCGTCGCGGGCGGCGACGAAATGCCGGGTGGCGATGCCGTCGATATATTGCTGCATCGCGATCGGGCCTGGCATCGGCCGGCGCACGAGGCGCTTGGGAAACCAGCGCCCGGCGCAGCCGCTCGTGCGGGCAAGCCGGTCATAGGCGGCGAGCCCGGCCTCGGGCTTACGCACGATCTCGGCCGGGAGGAGGGTGGCGGCGCCGGTGCCCTTCAGCACCAGCGGCAGCGGCACCGAAGCGAGCAGCGCGCGCAGCACCGCGGGATCGGCGATCTCGACCGCGTTCGGCACCGGCAGATCATGATCGCGGGCGAAATGTTGCAGGCCGAGCGGGGAGCTGAGGCGCGCCAGCCGGTCGACGGGGCCGAGGGCTCGCCTGATCGGCGCCGCGATCGCGACCGCGCCGGTGGCATGTAGGGCGCCAAGATCGGCAAAGGCGGGCGCGTCGGTCGGGATGACGAGGTCGGGCGCGACATCGCGGATCGCGAATTCGAGCGTCGGGCGGAATTGGGCCAGGTGCGCCGGATAGAATTGGATGCCGGGGCGCGATGCCGGCATGACGCGGTGCTCGGTATGGACCAGGGCGACCGCGAAGCCGGCCTCGTCGAACGCCCGGACCAGCGGCGCGATCTGGGGCCAGGATCGGGTCGAGACAAAGAGGAGGCGGGGCTTCTTGTACGGCATCGGGCGCGAGGCTCTTCCGAAAGGCGGCATCTGACGCCTGCGCCCGTAAACAGCTTCTAAAGAAAGGAGGAGTTTGTCGCCTATTTGCCGAGAATTTTAGCGATTTCCCGTTAATTCCGGCCACTCAGCAGGCCACGGGCGATGATATTGGCCTGGATCTCGGCCGCGCCCTCGAAGATGTTGAGGATGCGGGCATCGACGAGGAGGCGGCTCGCCGGGCTCTCGACGGCATAGCCGTTGCCACCGTGAATCTGCACCGTCGCATCGGCATTGGCCCAGGCGACCCGCGCCGCCAACAGCTTCGCCATTCCCGCCTCGATGTCGCAGCGCCGGCCGCCATCCTTCTCCGTCGCGGCGAAATCGGTGAGCGCGCGGGCGATCTCGGTCTCGACCGCCATCCGCGCGATCTTGCCGAAGACCCGCGGGAAATCATAGATCGGTTTGCCGAACTGGCGGCGGTCGAGCGCATAGGAAAGGCCAAGCTCGAGCGCCGCCTGCGCCACGCCGACGGCGCGCGAGGCGGTCTGAATCCTGGCCGATTCGAAGGTTGCCATCAATTGCTTGAAGCCCTGACCCTCGACTCCGCCGAGAAGGTTCTGGGCCGGTACCGCGAAGCCGTCGAAGCCGATTTCATATTCCTTCATGCCGCGATAGCCGAGCACCTTGATCTCGCTGCCTTGGAGGCCAGGCACCGGGAACGGGTCGTTCTCATCGCCGCGCCGCTTTTCCGCCAGGAGCATGCTGAGGCCGCGATAGCCGGTCTCGTTCGGGTCGGTGCGCACCAGAAGCGTCATGAGGTCGGCGCGCGCGGCATGGGTGATCCAGGTCTT
Organism: Allostellaceae bacterium; assembly: GCA_050729815.1. Taxonomy (GTDB): domain Bacteria; phylum Pseudomonadota; class Alphaproteobacteria; order ATCC43930; family CGMCC-115725; genus JAATGI01. The sequence goes on along the minus strand of JBOHLV010000049.1, from coordinate 11,687 downwards.
GGCGCCATGGACGCGATAGATGTCGCCATCGCGCACCGCCCGGGTCTTGAGGTGGCCGAGATCGGAGCCGGTATCGGGCTCCGTGAAGACCGCGGTCGGCAATATCTCGCCCGATGCGATCCGCGGCAGAAAGCGCGCCTTTTGCGCCGCCGTGCCGTTGGCGCCGATGAGCTCGGCCGCGATCTCGGACCGGGTCGCGATCGATCCGACGCCGAGCGACGCGCGCGACAATTCTTCCGTCACCGCCACCATCGCGCGCTTCGACAGGCCGAGGCCGCCCGCCGCCTCCGGCACGGTGAGGCCGAAGACGCCGAGCGTCGCCATTTCGGTGATGAGGTCGAGCGGGATGAGCACGTCGTCCACATGCCACGCCTGCGCCGAGGGTGCGATCCGGTCATTGGCGAAGCGGTGAAACTGGTCGCGGATGAGGGCGAGGGTCTCGTCGCCGGGATTGGCAATGGCGATGCCATAATCGCGGATCAGCGCGGCAAGCCTCGCCGGCGCCGCCTCGCCCCGCGCGGCGCGTCGCAGCGCCATCACCTCGGGCCGGCGAAAGGCGGCGATCTCGGCCTCGTCGAGGCCGAGATCGGCGGCGGCGACGATCTCGCTCTGGCTCATGGCGATGCCGCCTTCGAGCTGCGCCAGATATTCGCCGAAGCCGATCTCCAGGATGAGGGCGTCGCGCTCGGGGAGCGCGCCCGATGCCGCGATCGCCGCCGCGCGCCGGTGCAAGTGCCGCAAGCCCGCGACATAGGTCGCCATCCAGGCGAAGCCATGGGCCGCGACCTGCCGCCGTTCGAGCCGGGCGGGATCGAGCCGGCCGCCCTGCACGAGATCGGCATCGAGGCGGCGCTTTGCCGCCGCGAGCAGCGCGTCGGCCGCACCCTGCGCGCGCGCCGTCAACGTCAAGAGGTCGGGCAGGACCGCTTCTTCTGCCATTAGAGCCGCGTCGAGAGCCAGATCGCGGCGCGCGTGCCGGCCTTGATGGCGGCGGTCATCGCGCCATATCCCGGTGCGTCGGCCGCGCCCTGCGCGCGCGCGGTGTCGCGATGCTCGATCTCGTCGCCGCGGAATTCGGCGAGGGTCCGGGCGAGTTCGGGTTCGGCCGTGCCAAGCCGTTCGATCTGGCGGCGGTAATGATCGTCGATAACCTCCTCGACCGCCTCGGTGCAGGCCATGGCGGCGCGCTCGCCCAGCATCGCGGAGGCGGCGCCGAGGGCGAAGCCGGCGGCATGCCAAAGCGGCGACAGCAAAGTCGGCCGCACCTGCCGCGCGACGAGGAGCCGGTCGAAGGCATGAAGATGACGCTCCTCCTGCTGTGCCATGTGGCGGATCGCCGGCGTCGCGGGCGAGCGGCGCAGCACCCGGAGCTGGCCGTCATAGATGCGGCGCGCGCCATATTCGCCGGCATGATCGACGCGGATCATGCGGGCCAGGATCTCGGCCGCCGGTGGATCGCCGGGCAGCCGGCGGATGCCGCTTTCGCTTTCGCTCATCCCGTCTCCTTGAGCCGTGTTTGCGCGACGGCACAGCATAGCGCCAGGATGAGCGACACCGCCAGGTTCCAGGCGACGAGATCGCCGATCGGCGATTCCTGGATCCGGTCGCAGCGCACGATCGGCGTCGCTTCGAGCTGGGCTTCGAGCGCCGCGGCGGAATTCGCCTGGCGCGTTGGCGCGGTACAGGCCGCCGGGCCGGGGAGCCAGTGCCGTTCGACCCCGAAATGATAGGCCGCGAGTCCGGTGCCGGCGAGGAAGATCGCCGCCGCGGCAACAAGAACGATGCGGCTCACCCGCCGCCGGCCGACGATAAGGGCGAGAAGGGCGAGCAACGCCACGCCATCATAGGGCCAGCGTTCGTAAAGGCAGATCTCGCACGGTTGCAACCCGCCGATGAACTGGAACGCCAGCGCCACGCCGAGTATGGCGAGACTTGCGATCAGCAAGGCAAGCGGCAATCGGCGTGCCATGGCATTAAAGATAAATCACCGCGACGAAGCCGCCGACCACGAGGAGGGCGAACATGCTCGTCACCAGTATCAGCCGGCGCTCGATGAAATCGCGCACCGGCGCGCCGAAGAAATAAAGGAGGGCCGCCACCAGGAAGAAGCGTATCGAGCGGGAGATGACCGAGGCGATGCCGAACAGCACCGGATTGAAGCCCAAGGCGCCGCTCGCGATGGTGACGAGCTTGTAGGGGATCGGCGTCATGCCTTTCAGGATGATGATCCACATGCCCCAATGGGCATAGGCCGCCTGAAGCGCGTCATAGCGGTCCATGATGCCGTAGAATTGGAGGATCGGCCGCCCCAGCGTCGCGAACAGGAAATAGCCGATGGCATAGCCGAGATAGCCGCCCACCACCGAGGCGGCGGTCGCGATCAGGGCATAGCGCCAAGCCTTTCGCGGCGCCGCCAGGATCATCGGGATCAGGAGAAGATCGGGCGGGATCGGGAAGAACGAGCTTTCGACGAAGGCGACCACGGCAAGCGCTGGCTCGGCACGGCCGCTGGCGGCGAGCCGCATCATCCAGTCATAGAGTCGTCGCATCGCGCCGTGATCAGCCGGGGCCGGGCCTGCGGCCGAAGAAATTGACGGCGCGGACGGTCATAACCAGCTCGCCGGCCTGGTTGGTCAGTTCGCCTTGGGTCTTCAGGATGCCGCGATCGGGCCGGCTCTTCGAGGGGATCGCCTCGAGGATGCGCACGCGGCCTGATAGGCGATCGCCCGGCCTGACCGGCTTCGGCCATTTGATCTCGTCGATGCCGGGCGAGCCGAGGCTCACGGTATCGTTGACGAGATTGCGCACCAGGAGCGACATGAAGACGCCGATCGTCTGCCAGCCGCTGGCGATGAGGCCGCCATAGATGCTGGTCTTGGCGGCCTCGGGATCGACATGGAAGGGCTGGGGGTCGTAATCGCGGGCGAAGGCGATGATCTCGTCCTGGCTCAGGGTGCGCGCGCCGAGATCGAACACCTCGCCGACGGTGAAATCCTCAAAATAGCGCAAATCCAATGCTCCCTATTGGGAATGTTGCCTTCATAGGCGGGGGCCGCGCGGAAGGCAAGCCCAGGCGCGAATCCCGTTCAGGAACGGCGAGGCGGTTGCTATGATCCGACCGACCCGTAACCAGCCTGAAGGAGGCGGACCATGGCGATTGAGGCCAATGCGCGCGACGGCGGCGAGGCGATCCTCGAGGCGTTCCGGCGACTCGGCGTCGATTACATCCTGTCCTCGCCCGGCTCCGAATGGTCGCCGGTATGGGAGGCGCTGGCGCGGCAGAAGCTCGGCAATTTGCCCGGCCCCAAATATGTCGAGGGCTGGCATGAGGGCCTCGTCGTCAATATGGCGACCGGCTATACGCTGATGACCGGGCGGATGCAGGCGGTGCTGGTCCATGCCGGGGTCGGTCTCCTGCAAGGTGCGATGGCGATCCTCGGCGCGCAACAGGCCGAGGTGCCGATGGTGGTGCTGTCGGGCGAATCGGTGAGCCTCGGCGCCGACCCCGACCTCGCGATCGAGGCGCAATGGTATGGCGGCCTCAGCGTCGGCGGGCCGGACCGCCTCGCCCAGCCTTTCGTCAAATGGTCGCGCCAGGTGATGAGCCCCCACGTCCTTCACGAAGGGCTGATTCGGGCCGGCGAGATGGCGCAGCGCACGCCCAAAGGCCCCGTCTATCTCGATGTGCCCCTGGAGCACATGCTGCATCGCTGGCAGCCGCCCGAACGGCCGCGCCCGGTGCCGCCGGCGCCGAAGCTCCGGCCGCGCGACGAGGAGATCGCCGAAGCGGCGGCGCTGCTGCGGCGGGCACGGCACCCGATCATCATGGCCGAGGCGGCGGGCCGCGACCCCGAAGGCTTTGCGGCGCTGGTCGCGCTCGCCGACGCGCTGGCGATCCCGGTGGTGAGCGGCGCGCAGGCGAATTTCGCAAATTTCCCTAGCGACCATCCGCTTTATCTCGGCTATGGCGCGAAGGAGGCGCTCGCCGCAAGCGACCTCCTGCTGCTGGTCGGCTGCCGCGCGCCCTGGTATCCGCCGGCGGCGCGCCCGACGATGCAGGGCCCGATCATCGCCATCAGCGACAATCCCCATAAGGCCCACATGATCTATCAGGATCTTCAGGCGGAGCTCTATCTCGAAGGCGATATCGCAACCGCGCTGAAGCTTCTCGCCGACGCGGCCCGGCCCGGCGCCGAGGATGCCGCCCTCATCGCGGCGCGGCGCGAGCGCGCGGTGCGCTGGCACGTCGAATGGCAGGCGATGCTCGGCGCGGCCGAAGCCAAAGCGAGATCGGCCGCCGGGATCGATCCCGTCGCGGCGGTGGCGACGCTGGCCGCATCATTGCCCCGCGACACCATCTTCGTCGACGAGACCATCACCCATAGCGGCGCGGTGCGCCAGCATCTTTGCCCAACCGAGCCGCAAGGATACTTCCGCGTCTTCGGCGGCCTGGGGCAGGGGCTCGGCACCGCGCTCGGCGTCAAGCTTGCGGCCGGGCGCCGACCGGTGGCGCTGGTCACCGGCGATGGCGGCTTTCTCTATAATCCCGTGATCCAGGCGCTCGGCGCGGCCCAGGCGCACGGCCTGCCGATCCTCGCCGTGATCCTCGACAATGGCGGCTATCAGGCGATGCGCCAGGGCCATGTCCATCACTATCCGGGCGGCGTCTCGGTGAACGCCGACTTGTTTTATGGCGTTCATATCGACGGCCCCAACTATGCCGAGTTCGCAAAGCCCTTCGGCCATTATGGCCGCCGGGTGGAGCGGCTCGTCGATCTCGCGCCGGCGCTCGGCGAGGCCGAGGCGGCGATGGCCGATGGCAAGATGGCAATCCTCCATCTCAAGGTCAGCCGCTGAACCCGTGATTCGCGGGATGACGTAGGGGGCGATTCCTGGCTATAAACCGGCGGCGCCGCGGGTGTGGCGGAATGGTAGAGGCGCGGACGTCAAAAAATGCGAGGCCGAAAATGCGCTAGGTGCAGAATAGGTGCAGAGCGCAGAGTGGGGTGCCGGACACAATAAGCGGGCGTGGCGGAACTGGTAGACGCGCTGGACTCAAAAAGTGGTTTATCTACCGTGCGACCCTTTATCGCAATGAAGCAGAAAAACGTTTTATTTCATATGATTACACGGTGAGAGAGGGGGCATCTAACGAGGCCGAAAATGCGCTAGGTGCAGAATAGGTGCAGAGCGCAGAGTGGGGTGCCGGACACAATAGGCGGGCGTGGCGGAACTGGTAGACGCGCTGGATTCAAAATCCAGTTCTGGTGACAGAGTGTCGGTTCGATTCCGACCGCCCGCACCATCTCCCAACCTTGCCAAGGTTGGGGTCGAGGGTTCGAATCCCTTCGCCCGCTCCAAAATCTCTTAGACATTTCAATTTGTTAGGAGAGATCGTTCGAGGTCGCTTTCGCTTAGATATGGCCTTCCGTAGGTCAATCGAAGCGGATTCTATACTCCTGGCAGAAGCACGTGGGACACCGTGGCGAACCCTCGGACCTATCCTGGCGCAAAATCACAGCGGATGAGGCCAATGAAAGGGGGTTCATATCGGGGTCGGGAGTGGGCGTTCGCGATCCAAACACGTCCGTCGCATGAGCCCATCAGGTGGAAACCGGACCTCGTCATTCTGATACCCAGTTACCGAGATGCCCCGATATTGTTGATTTAGTCGCGGTCAGGAGGCGCTCGGGTCAGGGATGTGACGTTCCCGGCGGGCTTTCCGCAAGGTTTCGCGACTTTGGTTCGACTTGGTCGAGACGATCCTTCCCATAAGCCGGGCATCAGCACAATCAACGTCGATGTCCCGTGCGCCAGCAGCCGGCCGCGGGAGTCGAGGATTCTGCCCTCGGCCGAGATGATCGTGCGGCCCTTGTTGACGACCCGCCCTTCGGCGCGTACGCGCCCCGTGTCCGGCGCGATGGGGCGGGAGAAATTGGCCTTGGTCTCGACCGTTGCGAACCCGACGCCGACGGGCAGGGTAGAATGCGCGGCGCAGCCGGTGATACTGTCGATGAGCGCCAATGCCCAGCCGCCGTACACGCCGCCGAGCGGATTTAGTAGGTGCGGCCCGGGTTCGCCCTCGAAGATCGCGAAACCCTCGCCGGCCTCGACGAGCTTGAACGACATGGTTTTCCCGATCGGTGCGGCGGTTACACGGCCGTCGATCATCGCCTGGAGGAACTGCCGTCCGCTAAACCCGGCAATCTCCTCCCGCGTCGCGACGCCGAAATTTTTCCCGGAACCCCAATCCATGGTTGCTACCTCACCGTGATGACGACTTTGCCTTTTGCCCGTCCTGTTTCAACGTAAGCCATGGCCTCGTTGGTCGATTCGAACGGAAAGACCCGTTCCACGACCGGACGGATTATCCCAGATTCGATGAGGGAGGTGATCCTGCTCAACTGCTCGCCGTTCGCCCTCATGAAAAGAAACGAATAGCTGACGTGGCGGCGTTTGGCCTTCTTCCGGATGCCAGCGCTCAGAAGGCGCATGACCTGTCTCAAAACCCAACTCAATCCCTGGTCTTTGGCAAAATCGGGATCAGGTGGACCGGAGATCGAAATGAGCTTTCCCCCAGGTTTAAGCACGCGGAGGGACTTATCGAGCGTCGCCTTGCCCAGACTGTTCAAAACGACGTCGTAATCGCGCAGGATTTCCTCGAAATCCTCTTTCTTGTAGTCGATCACGACGTCCGCACCGAGACTCACGACCAAATCAAGATTCGCCGTGCTCGTTGTCGTCGCTACGATCGCACCAACATGCTTCGCCAGCTGGATGGCAAAAGTTCCGACACCACCGGAGCCGGCGTGGATAAGAACCCTTTGCCCTTTCATCAGATTTGCTCTTTCGATCAGCGATTGCCACGCGGTCAAGCCGACGAGAGGAAGGGAAGCCGCTTCCTCCATGGTCAATCCGGTTGGCTTGATTGCTAAGTCACCTTCATTGATCGCGATAAATTCCGCGAAAGTACCGATACGATCTTGATTTGGCCGCGCATAAACCTCGTCGCCGGGCTTGAAACGCCGTACGCGAGATCCAACCCGCACCGCGACCCCAGCCACGTCATTTCCCAAAATGAGCGGTAAGCGATAGGGCAAGATGCGTTTGAACTCGCCATTCCGGATTTTAGAATCCAGAACGTTTACACCGGCGGCGTGGATTTGAACCAATACGTCATCGTCCCGCAGTTCCGGGTCCGGCATCCCCTTGGCCTGCAAGCGATCGACGCGCCCATAACGATCGATAATGAATGCCTTCATCATGCTTTCCTCCTGCCGTTCTCGAATGATGCGGCGACGCCGTCACGCTCCGGCCACCAGATTGTTGATACCGGCAGGCACTCATCAGGAAGACTTGACCATAGATGATGAATATCATATATAATGTCAACTGATTTTCGAAATGGAGCCACGAAAATGAAGGTGAGCCGGGAACAGGCTACGGAAAATCGCGAACGCATCGTCAAGGTCGCGGCAAAATTATTCCGAGAGCGCGGCTTCGACGGCATCGGCGTTGCCGACCTGATGAAGGAAGCGGGGCTGACCCATGGCGGCTTCTATGGGCATTTCGCGTCGAAGGAAGATCTGGCGGCGGAGGCTTGCGGCCGTGCGCTCGACAAGTCGTTGCAAAAATGGTCGGCCACGATCGAGAAGGCGCCTGGCGAGGCCCTCTCGAAAATCGTCGACAGCTATTTGTCCGAGGCCCACCGCGACGGCCCTGGGAGCGGCTGTGTTGTGGCAGCACTCGGCTCCGATCTCGGACGGCAGGCCCCGCCTATCCGGCGCGTGGCGACCGCGGGCATAGACGCTTTCATCGGGCAGCTAATGCGGCTCGTGCCCGGCAAGTCGAAATCTGCTCGGCGCCGGCAGGCCCTGTCCGGCTTTGCCGCCATGGTTGGCGCGGTAACTATAGCGCGGGCCGTCGATGATCCGGCGTTGTCAAAAGACATGTTGGAGGCCGTGGCTTCCTCGCTGTCAGGGCCGCGCAAGGAAAGGCACCGCTGAGGGGGTTGCCTTCGGACCAAGGTCGGTCTCGTAGTTCGGCCATGTGATCCCGTCTTTTTGTTCTCAAGGACCTGTTCCCGGCTCACCTTCATCGCCTTTCGCCCAAATATCCGTTGACAATATACATGATGTCCGTCATATATAATCTTACGTGTCTGTCATCATGAATAGCGCCGCGGAGAGACCCTCATGAGCACGAAGCCCACCGTCCTCGTTACCGGCGCCTCTAGCGGCATCGGCGCCGTCTATGCGGACCGATTTGCCCACCGCGGCCATGATCTCGTCCTGGTGGCGCGCGACGCGGCGCGCATGGGGACACTGGCTGATCGCCTGAGGAAGGAGACCGGCGTCACCGTGGATGTGCTGCCGGCCGATCTGACAAATTCGCAGGACCTCGCTCGGATCGAGCGGCGCCTGCGCGAGGACGCGCGGATCGGCGTTCTGGTCAACAATGCCGGCGCGGCGATCGGTGGCGGCTTTCTGGAGCAGAATGGCGACGAAATCTCAAACCTGATCGCGCTCAACGTCACGGCCCTCACCAGGCTCGCCAACGCCGTCGCGCCTCGCTTCGCGGCCGCCGGCCAGGGGGCGATCATCAATCTCGGCTCGGTGATCGGCCTCGCGCCGGAGATCGGCTCTACCTTGTACGGCGCGACCAAGGCGTTCGTGCTGTTCCTCTCCCAGGGCCTCAATGTCGAGCTCGGTCCGAAGGGTGTCTATGTCCAGGCCGTCCTTCCCGCCGCCACCCGCACCGAGATCTGGGCGAGGTCCGGCCGCGACGTGAATACGTTGCCGGCGGTGATGGAGACCGACGAACTGGTGGATTCCGCCCTTGTGGGTTTCGACCGCCGCGAGACCGTAACCATCCCGCCCTTACCCGACGCCGCTCAATGGCGCGCCTTCGACGCCGCGCGCCAGGCGATGCTGCCCAATTTCAGCCAGGCCCATCCGGCGGCGCGGTATCGATCCGCCGCCTGATCGAGGCTAGGAAACGAAGCCGTCCGGCCATCGGGCAGATGCCGCCGGTTTGGAGAAGCAATGAACGCGCCTGCCGGAAAAACCGCGATCGTGACCGCAACCGCCTCCGGGGTTGCGGTCGGGCGCGATGCGACATCGCCATCGGGGATGCCGGCCGGCATCGGACGCTCTCGCTCAGCCGTCGCGCCGGCGCAGGTCCTGGCGATCGTGTGCGTCGGCATCGTGCTCGCCAATCTCGATCTGTTCATTGTCAATGTGGGCCTGCCCAACATCGCCCGCGACTTCAGGGGCGCCACGCTGGAAGACCTGTCCTGGGTCCTGAACGGCTACGCGATCGCCTATGCCGCGCTGCTGGTGTTTTTCGGGCGGCTGGCCGAACGGCATCGTCGCGACCGCAGCTTCATTTTGGGGATCGCGCTGTTCACGGCTGCCTCGGCCGCTTGCGCCGCCGCCAACAGCGTCACGGCGTTGGTCGCATTCCGCGTCATTGAGGCGGCCGGCGCGGCGCTCATGACGCCGACATCCATCGCCCTCCTGCTCGCGTCGTTTTCACCCGATCGTCGCGCCGGCGCGGTGCGTACCTGGGTCGCGATCGGCGGCTTCGCCGCGGCATTCGGACCGCTCGTCGGAGGCCTGTTGATCTCGGCGAGCTGGCGCTGGATCTTCCTCGTCAACGTTCCCATCGGCGTGGTCGCCATTGCCGTCGGCTGGTGGAAGCTGCCGGAGGTCCCCGGCCACGACGTCAAGCGACCGAGCCTCTGGGCCGCGCTGCTGGTGACCGGCGGGATCGGCACCCTGACATTCGCGATCGTGAAGATGAACGACTGGGGATGGCACTCGCCCTGGATCGGCTTGAGCCTCGCGGTCTCGGCCGTTTGCCTTGCGCTGTTCATCCGCCACTGTCGGCGGTCGAGCAATCCGTTCGTCGACCCGGCGCTGTTCCGCATCCGGCAGTTCACCGGCGCGACCCTGGCGATGGCGCCCTATTCCATCGCCTTCGGTGCCATGCTGTTTTCCATCGCGGTGTGGGAGCAGGACATTTGGGGCTGGTCGGCGCTGCAGGCCGGCCTCGCGATCGCGCCCGGACCGTTGCTGGTTCCGCCGACCTCGCTGCTGCTTGCCCGCAGGCTGATCGCACGGTTCGGCGTCGCCCCCACCGTGACCGCGGGGATCGCGCTCTTTGCCGCGACACTGGGCATCTGGGCGAGCTTCCTCGGACCTGAGCCGAATGCCGGGATGGCCGTCCTGGGCATTGCGATGTCGGGGATCGGCGTCGGCCTGACCTTCCCCACGCTGATGGGTGTCGGCACCTCGTCGCTGCCGCCGTCGTCATTCGCGACCGGCTCGGGCGTGGTCAACATGATCCGTCAGGCGGCCATGGCAATCGGAGTGGCGATCTTCGTGACGGTGATCGCCTCGCCCGGGTCGGCGGCGGCGGGCGTCACGGCGTTTCACCGCGGATGGTGGATCATGGCGGCGATCACCGCGCTGGGGCTGATCCCCACGCTCGCGCTCATCCGGACCGTTCGAGAGGCGCCGGGCGCGCCGCCGCCGGAGCGGTCATGACCATACGCAACCACCTCGGTTGCGCCGTTGGGTGCGCGCTTTCGTACTGCCACGTAGCGTTCTCCTACGGTAATGCAACGGGGCTGCGATACGGCGCCGAACACGCCCCGCTCACTGTGACCGGCCTTTAGCAATGAAGAAACAAAATATCATGGAGCCGTTATCGTGCCGATCCGATCTGGACCTATACGGAGAATTGACCGTGGCAAAAACCTTCTCCTGAGGATTCGTCAGCTGGCTACCCGCCGTTCACCACTCATCCCCCTTTCCGGCCCTTCTCGTGCAGAGTTCTTGCCATCGCGGCGCATCTCCGAGGTCGGGCGCACGTCGATGGATATGCCGCATTGTCGTTCTCGTGATGCTGTCGGCATGCGGTCCGGCTTGCAGTCAAACTGCCTTCGCGGCGTCGCCATCTGCCTCGCCGATTGACCGTCCGATTGCCGAGCTCGTGTCGCAAGCAGCGCAGCGGTTCGGCATTCCTGTGTCACGGATTCTTGCCGTCATCGAGGCGGAAGGCCGTGGGGACGTTGCCGCCATGTCGCCAAAAGGCACGATCGGCCTCACGCAGATCATGCCACAAACCTAGGCCGATTTGCGGTCGCGCTACGGTATCGGCGCCAATCCCTTTGATCCCCATGACAACATCATGGCGGGCGCCGCCTATCTCCGCGAGCTGCACGATCGCTACGGCCAATCGAGAATGTTTGCCGCCTACAATGCCGGGCCCGAGCGTTATCAAGAGCTCCTGGCGAACGGCCGCCCCTTGCCGTCAGAGACGCAAGCCTATGTGGCAACGCTTGCACGCTTGCTGCGCCGTGCAGTGCCGATGCACCGCTTGTTTGCCGCCGCCGACCTGCCTTCATGGACCGGTGCGCCGGTGTTTCCACGTCACGACGACGGCGTGCCCGACAAATTGTTTATCGTATCTCGCGGCCCTTCGAAGCCACCGCCAGTCGGCATCTCGACGGTGAATTCGGGTCGTCTCGTACCGCAATCGGGGGGTCTCCTCGTGCGGCTATCGGCCGGGCAGTCCCCGTCATGAGCCGCGTCGGGCGCGGGTGGGCTCTGGCGGGCGGTCGGACAGATTTGGGTGTGGCGCCGGGGGAGCGGCAGCGATCAAACCATGGACGGCAAGGG
>JBOHLV010000048.1:0-11046 GCA_050729815.1 Allostellaceae bacterium | reverse complement strand
GGCATCGACAGCGAGCGGGGCATCGCCTGGCGTTGCGCGGATTCGTTCTCGCTGCGCGATTTCCTTGGGCTGTACCGCATCACCGCCTCGATGTAGCTGCATGCGCAATCGTGCTGCTGGAATCCTTTCGGCCCCCGGTCGATGTGCCGGCCGCCGCGTTGGCGGCTCTCGTGGCGCTGCACGAAACGATCGCGGCGCCGTCGCCCTCTTGCCCGGTAAGTCCGAAACTGGTTCCGGTGATACCTAGGTGATACCTAGGTGATACTAGAGCCGGATACCGAGACCGGAAACTTTCTATAAGTATTTGATTTAATTGGTGCCGACGCGCGGATTCGAACCGCGGACCTACTGATTACGAATCAGTTGCTCTACCACTGAGCTACGTCGGCGTGCCGGGAACGGGCGGCGGCTCTTGAAGCACAGCGCGGCCGCCTTGGCAAGGCATGACCGCCGGCCTGTCACTTCCAATCGCCGATCCGAGGCGGCGGCAGGCCAAGATTGTCGCGCAAGGTGGGGCCGGCATAATCGTCGTGATAAAGGCCGCGGCGCTGCAATTCCGGCACCACATGGCGGACGAAATCGGCATAGGCGCCGGGGATGTGCGTCGCCGCGACAACGAAGCCGTCGCAATGCCGGTCGACGAACATCTCTTCGAGCCGGTCGGCGACCTCCTTCGGCCCGCCGACCACCGCATCCGAGACCTTGCCGCGATGGTTGATGGTGATGAAGTCGCGGGTCGAGGGGTTCTTCTTGCCGCTCGCCCGGATGACGCTGTCGCGGATCGTCAGCATGCCGCTGAAGCTTGCAAGGTCGGCATCGCTCAAGGGCGCGTCGAGGTCGCGGCCCGCGAAATCGAAATTGACGCCCTCGGCCAAGAGCGAGAGCTGGTCGATCTCAAGTGGCAGTTTCTCGATCACCGCCATCTTGTCCTCGGCATCGCCCTGACTCTCGCCCGCGACGATGGTGATGGCGTTGCAGATCGCGACCTGATCGGGATCGCGCCCACATTTCGCGATCTCGTCGCGCAGACTCGAATAGATCTCCTTCGCCCGCGCGGCATTGCCGCCGGAGGAGAACACCACCTCCGCCCAGCGACCGGCAAAGCGCGTGCCCCGCCCGCTCTGTCCCGCCTGGATGATGACGGGATGGCCCTGGGCCGAGCGCGGCACCGTGAATGGCCCGCGCGAGTGGTAATGTTTCCCTTCATAATCAAGCCGCCGCACCTTTTCGGGATCGGCGAAGCGGCCGCGTTTCTTGTCAAGGATAAGGGCGTCGTCATCCCATGAATCCCAATGGCCGAGCACGATCTCCATGAATTCGTCGGCGCGGTCATAGCGCAGATCGTGGGCGATAGGCTCGCTGCGGCCCATATTGAGGGCCTCGCCGTCATTGACCGAGGTGACGACGTTCCATGCCGCCCTTCCGTGGGTCATGAGATCGACGGTCTGGAACAGCCGCGCGACATGGAACGGCTCGTAATAGGTCGTGGAGCAGGTCGCGCCAAGCCCGAGCCGCGACGTCACCGCCGCCATCGTCATCATCACGACGATGGGATCGAGCTTCACGCAGCGGATGCCGAATTCGACCGTGTGGGCATGGTCGCCGCCATAGCGGTCGGGCATGGCGAGCCGGTCGTCGAAGAAGGCGAGATGAAACTTCCCGGCTTCGAGGACCCGCGCGATCTGTGCGTAATATTCGGGCGCGGTGAAATCGGTGCGGGATTCCGGATGCCGCCACGACGCCGGAATGTTGGTGCAATTCTGCGCCTGAAGGAACCCGACCATCACCATCTGGCGATTCATGGTGCGCCTCCTACCTTACGCCAGGCCAAGCGGGCCGGCGATGCCATAGCCTTCCGCCAGCGTCTTGAGCTTGTTCCAGGTCGCATCCTCAACCGGGATGCCGTCGCGGCGCCGCTCCGCCTCGCGCAAGGATTCGACCTCGCCCGGATAGAAGACGCCGTTCGCACCTTCGGCCAGCGGTGTCGCCTTCAGATATCGCGCAAACTCGGCGACTTCCTTCTTGAACTCGGCAAGAGGCCGGAACGCCTCGACCTTGAACACCGCCATGAAGCAGCCGTCATTATGGCGCCCCGTGGGCTCGACGCCGAAGCCGAGCCCGGTCAGAAGCCCGCACAGAATCTCGACGATCGCGGCAAGCCCGCTGCCCTTATAGCCCTCGCTTCCGCCCAGCGGCAGCAGCGCGCCGCCTTGTTTCAAGAGCGCCGCCGGGTCGGTGGTCTGACGCCCTTCGCGGTCGATCACCCAGCCCGGCGGGATCGCCTGGCCGCGCGACGCGGCGAGCGAGACCTTGCCGTGCGCCACGGCCGAAGTCGCCATGTCGAGATAGAGCGGCGCCTCCAAATCGCTCGGCACCGCGACCGCGATCGGGTTGGTGCCGAGCCGCGCCTCGCGTCCGCCGAACGGCGCCACCACCTTGGGCGAGCGGCCGGAATCCGCGGTCGCGATGCCGATCATGCCTTCGGCCGCGGCGAGGAGCGGATAGGAGGCGAGCCGGCCGACATGGCTCTGGCGCCGCACCGTCGCGGCGGCGACATTGTGCGCCTTCGCCTTTTCGATGGTGAGGCGCATCGCGCGCTCATTGACGACGAAGCCGAAGCCCCAATTGCCGTCGATCACGGTCGTGGTCGGCGATTCCGAGAGGATGGTGAAGGGCGCGCCCGGCACGATATGGCCGCGTTTGATGCGCTCGATATAGGTCGGCACCAGGATGATGCCGTGGGAATCATGCCCGGCGAGGTTAGCGGCGATGCAGCCTTCGGCCACGCGCCGCGCCTCGGCGTCCGAAGCGCCCGCCGCAATCAGCAGCGCCGCTCCGATCTCGCTCAATCGCTCCGCCTCAATTGTCGGCATCATCTTCCTCCCGGCCGCATTCGAGCACGCCGGGCGGCGCCATGCCTAGCGGAAATTCCGCAACGCCCGCCTATTCCTCGCGCAGGCCAGGGAGCGCGACGTTGCCGCCGCTATCGCGGGCCCGCCTCAGTGCCGCATGCCGTGACCTGCGCCGCCGCCCAGCATCTGGGTCAGCCCGCCGACCGCGCCCATCGCATTGTCGAGCTGCTTCTGGCTCTGGCTCAGGAGGCTCGCGGCATCGATCGACGTGCCCGCGGCGTTTTCCTGCTTCAAAGCCAACACGATCTCACCCGTGGAAAGGAAGCCGTTGCCGTCATAATCGAAGTTCGACAGGACGACATTGGTCATGAATGGGCCGAGGATCGCGGTCGCGCCTTCAATGCCGGCCAGCGTGGCGGGGTCGATCTCCTGCGGATTGCCATTGTCCTGATCGCCGCCGAAGAAGGTCATGACCGGCGCGTAGCGGCGCATGAAGGTGGTGATCTCGGCCGGAGACAGCTTGCCGTCGCCATTGATGTCGAGCAGCTTGACAACCGCCGCGGCGCAAGGCCCCGGCGTAGCGGCGCCGTTGCCGCAGGGCTTGAGCAGGGTCTCGGCCCCCGCTTCGAGGGTGCCGAGCCGAACCAGGAAAAAGACGAAGGTCGAGGCGCTCGCCGCCGCGGTTCGCGGCTGCTTGCAATGGAACATGCGCCAGCCCTGGGCTTCTTCGCCCTGCCAATAGAATGCGCGCTGACCGTTCTTGATCTCGCTAACGAGCTGCCCCGGCCGCGGTGTCGGCACCTGCCGCGTGCCACGGGTGACGATGCGGTCGGGTGTCGCCGTGAGGATGACATCGGCGCCGGTTGGCACGTAACGGAACTTGCCGTTCGCCAGTGGCGACAAGCCGCCCATGAGCTGGAATTTCTTGCCGGTGAAGACGAAGCCTTCAATCTTGTCGCACGACGCGCCCGAATACCACAGGCCGCGGAACGCCGCCGGATACTCGGCCGCCCGCGTTGTCGCGGCCGACGCCGTCGCGATGATCAGGATCGCCGCGAGCGCGAGCGCCCCCTTCGATAGATTCCCCATGACATACCCCCTTTCATTGACGGCGCACTATACCAGCCGGCTCTGGTCACGGGCAGCCCGAATGAAATCGGTGAACAGCGGGTGCGGGGCGAACGGCTTCGATTTCAGCTCGGGATGGAACTGGACGCCGATGAACCAGGGGTGGTCGGGACGCTCGACGATCTCGGGCAGCTCGCCATCGGGCGACATGCCGGAAAAGCGCATTCCTGTCATTGCTTCGAGCCGGTCCTTGTAATTGATATTGACCTCATAACGATGACGGTGGCGCTCGCTGATATGGGCGGCGCCATGGTAGATGGCACGCACGCGGCTCTCCTCCGCCAGGACCGCCTCGTAGGCGCCGAGCCGCATGGTGCCACCGAGATCGCCGTTGGGGTTGCGGCGCTCCAAGGCATTGCCGCGCAGCCATTCCGTCATGAGGCCGATCACCGGGTCCTGGCACGGGCCGAACTCGGTCGAGCCGGCGCCCGGCAACTCGGCGAGATGCCGAGCCGCCTCGATCACCGCCATGTGCATGCCGAAGCAGATGCCGAAATAGGGCACCCGGCGCTCGCGGGCGAAATGCGCCGCCTCGATCATGCCCTCGGTGCCGCGCTGGCCGAATCCGCCGGGGACGAGGATGGCATGGACGCCGTCTAAATGCTGGACCGCGTCCTCGCGCTCGAAAATCTCGGCATCGATCCAGTCGAGATCGACATGGACGTTGTTAGCGATGCCGCCATGGGCGAGCGCCTCGGCCAGCGACTTATAACTGTCCTGCAAATGGGTGTATTTGCCGACGACCGCGATCTTGACCTCGCCCTCGGGACGGCGGATGTGCTCGACGATCGCCTCCCAGCCGGAAAGGTCGGGTGCTGGCGTTTCGAGGCCGAAATGGTCGCACACCGCGCGGTCGAAGCCTTCCCCATGATAGGCGATCGGGACCTCATAGATGGTATCGACATCGAGCGCCGGGATGACCCGGGATTCCCGGAGGTTGCAGAATAGCGCGATCTTGCGCCGCGCCCCGGGGTCGAGCGGCCGGTCGGCACGGCACAAAAGGATGTCCGGCTGAATCCCGAGGCCCAGCAATTCCTTCACCGAATGCTGGGTCGGCTTGGTCTTGGCCTCGCCGGCCGACGCGATATAGGGCACCAGCGTCAGATGGACGTAAAGCGCGCGGTCGCGGCCCATCTCGTTGCCCATCTGGCGGATAGCTTCGAGGAACTGCAGCGATTCGATGTCGCCGACGGAGCCGCCGAACTCGACGAGAACGAAATCCTCAACGCCGTCGAGGCCGGCGGCGATGGTCTCCTTGATGGCGTCGGTGACATGGGGAATCACCTGCACCGTGGCGCCGAGATATTCGCCCCGCCGCTCGCGCTGGATCACGGTCTGATAGATGCGGCCGGTGGTGGCGCTGTCGCTTTTCCGCGCCGGGACGCCGGTGAAGCGCTCGTAATGGCCAAGATCAAGGTCGGTCTCGGCGCCGTCATCGGTGACATAGACCTCGCCATGCTGATAAGGCGACATCGTCCCCGGATCGACATTGAGATAGGGGTCGAGCTTCCGAAGGCGCACCTTGAAGCCACGCGCCTGAAGCAGCGCGCCCAGGGAAGCCGCCGATAATCCCTTGCCCAACGAGGAAACCACGCCGCCGGTGATGAAGATGAACCGCGTCATGGGCCTTCAATCTATCTGATTCGCGCCGGGAGTCTCAAAGAGTTTTCGCTGGTCGCGCATGCGCCTCCCTCACCCCGTCGCAACCCGATGACGGCGGATTTTCTTTGATATTGTTCTTAGATTGTTCCGCCCATCATAGCAACCGATAGGATTTCAGTTCCGCATGTCGAAATCCTCGATCGGCAGGCCGAAATAAGCCTGGGCGATGCGAGTCGCGGTCATGTCAGGCTGATGCGCCGGATTGTTGCGGAAGGTGGCGAAGTCGCGGAACAGGCGCTGCATCAACTGGCCGTCGCGGATGCTTTGCGTCGAGGCGGCGCGGAAGCATTCATAGCCGGCCTCCCAGGCAAGGCGCGCCGCCTGATGTTCCATGCCCCAAAGCTGCATCGCTTCCTTATCGGTGAAGCGCCGCGCTTTCGCGAATTCGAGATAGAGCTCGCCGACCCGCAGCAACACCGCCTCCGCCGCGTTGCACATCGACAGAGCGAGGCCGAAAATGCGCTGCCAATCGTGATGCTGGTATTTCAGCATCGTCGGCGACATCAGCGGCTTCGCCTCTTTGATATGCGCCTCGAACGCGTCGAGCGCCGCCCATGCCGCGCCGACCTGGGTCGAGGCGAGCTCGCCGGCGCCGAAAGCCGAGAACAGACCGCCATAGAGCGGGTCCTCGTGGATCGTCCGGCCGGGGGTGGTGCCTTCGGCGTCGCTTGCAAAGATGCGGTCGGTAACGAAGTCCGGCGGGATCACGGCGTCCTTGATGACGACGCTGTTGGAGCCGCTGCCCCGGAGTCCGAACATTTCATGCCAATCATCGAGGATTTCATACTGTTCCCGCGGCACCACGACGGTGACGAGCTTCTTCTCCGGCCCGCCGGGATGGGGCGCACCCTTCATCGGCGCCAGGCCCAGGAAATGCGTGGAATAGGGGACGCCCGAGCAATAGCGCCACTTGCCGCTGACCCGATAGCCGCCCGGCACGGCGACGCATTCGGCATCGGGCGACGGGCCGCTCGGGCTGTAGGGCGCGATGAAATGGCCCTTGGGCCCGAAAATCCTGGCCTGGGCCGACGCATCGAAGCAGGAGGCGATCTGCAAGGCATGACCCGCCCCGAGGGTCAGGCACCAGCCGATACCGGGATCGCCCTTCGAAATCTCGATCATGACCTTGAAGAAAGTACGCATGTCGAACTGGTAGCCGCCGAACTTGCGCGGCTGGAGACAGCGATAGAACCCGGCTTTGGTGAAGGCGTCATGCAGCGCTTCGCTGTAATAGCCGCGTGTCTCGGCCGCCGCGGCCTCGTCCCGCACCGTCTGACGGAGGACTTCGGCCCGAGTGATCATTGCGGCGGGGGTCAGCGTCGGCTCCGGCACCGGCACCGGCAAAGGTGTCGTGGTCGTGGTGTCATCCATGATTGATGATCCTCCCTATCGACCACGGACGGTAACGGCCCGATACGCGTCGGTAAAGCCGGTAAAGAGGCAGCGGCCGGGCTTCGGCGGCAATCGCGGAGGAAGGAAGCGCTATTTCGCCAGCGGCGCGATCGGCGCGGCCGGTTTCGGTGCTGGCTTCGGCGCGGCGGGAATGGTGTTGGCCTTCGGCGCCGAGGCGGGCGCGGTCGGCAGCGGCCCCTCATTGAGTACCGAATGCGAGACATGGCCGTGGCCCGCCAGGATCGCCAGGGTGATGCTCGTGACAAAGAACGCCGCGGCGAGGCCGGCGGTGACCCGGGTCAAGAGACTCGCGGTTGAGCGTCCGGTCATGAAGCCCGACATGCCGCCGCCGCCGATGCCGAGCGCGCCGCCTTCGCTCTGCTGGATCAGGACGATGCCGACGAGGGTGACGGCAAGGAGGATATGGATAACCAGAATGACGGCGATCATGGTTCGGCCAGAGGTTGAGAATGGCGCCTTTTAGCGCCTTCGGCCGCGGATTGCTAGCGATGTTCCCCGCCGGCGCATGTCGCGATCGTCCAGAACGCCTCGGCATCGAGGCTGGCGCCGCCGACGAGCGCGCCATCGACATTAGCGATCGTCAGGATGTTGCCGGCATTCCGCGCATTGACCGAGCCGCCATAAAGGATCGGCACCGTGCTCGGATCGGCGACGCGCGTTCCCAATTCGACGCGGATGAAGCCATGAACGTCCGCGACCTCCGCGGCGGTCGGTGTGCCGCCCGAGCCGATTGCCCAGACCGGCTCATAGGCGATCACCAAGGGCGCGATGCCAAGGCCCTCGGGCAGCGAGCCTTGAAGCTGCCGCCCGATCACGGCCAGCGTCTCGCGACCATCGCGCTGGGCCGCGGTCTCGCCGACGCAGACGATCGGGACGAGGCCGGCGGCCCGCGCCGCTTCGAGCTTCGCCCGCACCAGCGCGTCGGTCTCATGGTGATCGGCACGGCGTTCCGAATGGCCGAGAATGATATGGCTGCAACCGCAATCCTTCAGCATCGGCGCCGCGATATCGCCGGTATGGGCGCCCTTTGGCTCGGGATGACAATCCTGGCCGCCGAGCGCGATGCCGCTCGCCCCCAACACCGCACTGATCTGGACCAGCAGGGTCGCTGGCGGGCACAGCAACAAGTCGCATTGGGGCTGTCGTTCCGCCACGCGCCGAACCAGCGCATCGGCACGGGCGATAGCGTCGGCACGCAGCCCGTTCATCTTCCAGTTGCCGGCGACGAGTTTTCGCATGCTATATGTCTTCCGTCCGCTCCCGTTCGGCGCGGTCGCTCTATCATGCCCATCTTGCCGTGGCTAGCCCGGCCTCTTATCATCTGATCCATGCTGCAAACCATCCGCTCGCATACTTCCGGTATCGTCGTCCAGGCGCTGTTCGGACTCTTGATTCTCACTTTCGGACTGTGGGGGATCGGCGATATTTTCCGCGGCAACGGCCCCAATCAAAGCGTCGCCAGCGTCGGCGGCCATGACATCCAGGCGAACGAGGTGTCGCAAGCGCTGCAGGTCACGCTCGATCGGATCCGGCGGTCGATGAAGACCTCGCTCACCCCCGACCAGATAAAGCAGCTCGGAATTCTCGATACCACGATGCAGAACGTCATCAACCGGCATCTGCTCGCCCTCGACGCCGCCCGTCTCGGCCTCGCCGTCAATGACGAGGCGGTACGCCAAGCGATCCTGGCCAATCCCGCCTTCCGCGGCCGCTCGGGCGTGTTCGACCGCAACATGTATCTTGCCGTGCTCAATGCCAACCAATTAACCGATCAGCAATACGAAGCGATGGTGCGCCAGGACCTGGTGCGCGACCGCATCATCGACAGCGTGACGGCGGGTGTCGCCGCACCGTCGGCGGTGATCGACGCGCTGTGGCAGCGGCGGGGTCAGCGCCGCGTCGCGACCGCGCTCCTGCTACCGTCCGCGACCGCCGGCGAGATCGGCGCGCCCAATGCCAAGCAGCTCGAAAAATACTACAAGGCGCATCAGAGCGATTACATGCTGCCGACGCGGCGCGGCTTCACCGTCGCCTTCGTCGATCCCGGCGCCAATCTTAACGCGATCGCGATCTCGGAAGATCGGCTCAAGGCCGCCTATAAGAAGCGTAAGGGCGAGTTCCGCGTGCCAGAGAAGCGCCAGGTCCAACAGATTCTGGTCGGCGACCAGGCCAAGGCAAAGGCAGCCGAGGCGGCGCTCGCCAAGGGCGAGGATTTCGCCAAGGTCGCGGCGAGCATTGCAGGCCAGAAGCCCGCGACGACCCAACTCGGCACGCTATCACAAGCGGGGTTACCGGGCGCCCTCGGCAAGGCGGTGTTCGATTTGAAAGCGGGCGGCGTCACCAAGCCGATCCATGACGCCTTCGGCTGGCACATTGTCAAGATGGTGAAGGTGCTGCCGCCGAGAACTCAATCCTTTGCCGAGGCCAAACCCAAGCTGCTATTGCAATTGCGGCGTGACGAGGCGGCAGACGAGGCGGCGAAGCTCGCCAATTCGATCGACAACGCGACCGCGGGCGGCGCCACCTTCAAGGATGTAGTCACGCGCTTCAAATTGAAGACGGTGACGATCCCAAGCGTCGATGCGACCGGGCACGACGCCGCGGGCAAGACGGTGAAAGTGCCGGCCCCGGCGGACCAGATTCTAAAGACCGCCTTCGCCACCACGCAGGGCCAGCCCAGCGACCTCAAGAACCTGTCCGACCAGGGTTATTACATGCTGAATGTCGATCGCGTGACGCCGGCCGCGCCGCAGCCGCTGGCGCAGATCCGCGGCAAGGTGACGAAGGCCTGGCAGGAGAGCAAGCGCCAGGCGCGTCTCGATAAGATGGCGGCGGATATCGCGACCGCCGTCGATAAGGGCCAGAAGCTCGACAACATCGCCGCGCTCCGCGGCCTCAAAACCTTCACGACCGCGCCTTTGTCGCGCAGCGCTACGGACAGCGAGCTGCCGCCGACGGTGCTGGCGAAGCTCTTCGGGGTGAAGGCCGGCAAGGCGGTCTCCGGCACTGCCGGCAACGATGCCATGATCGCCCAGGTTGCGAAGATCCTGCCGCCCAACCCGGGGCACGCGGCCGCGGCGAAAAAAGCCATCGCCGCCGAGGTGGAGCAATCGACCAAATCCGACATCCTCCACGAATTCGAGCAGGCATTGCGTCAGCGCTATCCCGTCAGCGTCAATCACACCGCGCTGAACGGTCTGCTCTGAGCGCGCCATCGCGATGCAGGTGACGCCCGATTTCACCGCCTTCGAGGCCAGCCTCGCCGCCGGGCGCCCGGTTCTGGTTTGGACCTCGTTCGTTGCCGATCTCGAAACCCCGGTCTCGGCGATGCTGAAGCTGGCCGATGGCCGGCCCAATTCCTTCCTCTTCGAATCGGTCGAAGGCGGCGCCAGCCGCGGCCGCTATTCCGTCATCGGCCTGAAGCCCGACCTCATCTGGCGCTGCTATGGCGACCGCGCCGAGATCAATCGCCACGCTAGGTTCGATCCCGATGCCTTCATCACCGAGGAAGACGGCGCGCTCCAATCGCTGCGCCGCCTCGTCGCCGAATGCAGGGTCGAGACACCGGCGCCGCTCCCGCCGATGGCGTCCGGCCTCTTCGGCTACATGGGCTACAACATGGTGGCGCTGATGGAGCGTCTGCCCGACCGCAATCCCGATCTGCTCGAGATTCCGGACGGCCTGTTTCTCAGGCCCTCGGTGATCTCGATCTTCGACAATATCGCCGATCGCGTGACGCTGGTGACGACCGCCTGGCCCAATGCCGACCTTTCGGTCCGCGCCGCCTATGACCAGGCGCAGGAACGACTCGCCGACGTGCTCGCCGATTTCGAGCGCAGCTTGCCCCATCGCCGCGAGAACCCCGAAAGCCTGCGCGAGCTGCCGGCGCCCACCGGCAACGTGACGCGCGATCAGTACATGGCGATGGTCGAGACGGCGAAGGAATATATCCGCGCCGGCGAGGTCTTCCAGGTGGTGCCGTCGATGCGCT
>JBOHLV010000047.1:0-12366 GCA_050729815.1 Allostellaceae bacterium | reverse complement strand
TTCTCGGGGAGTCATCATGCTCGGCCCCATTTTCCACGCGGCGCATTGGCTCGACGAATGGCTCGTGACCAAGCTGGGCCAGCCTTATCGCATCGTGCTCGGCTTCGGCCTCGTCGTCGAGATCGTTCAGCGCTTGCGCGAATTTCCCCACACCATCGGCTCAAGCGGCAACCTGGTGGGCGACGCGCTGGCGGTCGTGTTGTTCGCCGCGCTGCTGCTGCACCAGCTCGCCGAGTTCCACCTGCGCCACGCCGCGCGCCAGGAACGCAGGGCGGCCCGCGCAGGCCACACCCCGCCGCCGCCGGCGTGACGCGTCGTCTTATTTCGGGGACATAATACTTCTTATTCCGGGGACATAATACTTAATTATTGACGGTTCGGCTTCGGCGCCCTAAGGTTTCGCCATGGCAAGATTGGCGCGGGTCGTCGTGGCGGGGCTGCCGCATCATGTGACGCAGCGGGGCAACCGCCGCCAGCCGGTGTTTCTGTGCGACGAGGATTACGCGACCTATCGCGCGCTGCTGGCCGAACATTGTCGCGCCGCCTCGGTGGCGGTGTGGGCCTATTGCCTGATGCCCAACCATGTCCATCTCATCCTGGTGCCGAAGGATGGCGACGGCCTGCGCGCGGCCTTGGGCGAGGCGCACCGGCGCTATACTCGCCATGTCAATTTTCGCGAGGACTGGCACGGTTATCTGTGGCAGGGCCGGTTCGCGTCGTTCCCGATGGATGAGCCGTACCTCCTCGCCTGCGCACGCTATGTCGAGCTCAACCCGGTGCGCGCGAAGCTGACGCGGCGGGCGCGCGACTGGCCGTGGTCGAGCGCGCGGGCGCATTTCGCCGGTCGCGACGACGAACTGGTCACGGCCCGGCCATTGCTCGACCTTGCCGGCGACTGGGCCGCCTTTCTCGCGGGTGGCCTCGGCGCGGCGGACCATGAAGCGATCCGCGCCGGTGAACGCACCGGCCGCCCCCTGGGCACGGCCCGGTTCGTCGCGCGGCTGGAGCGGCGCCTCGGCCGCCCGCTGGCCCGGCAGAAGCCCGGCCCCAAACCCAAGGATCACGAAAAATAAGTATTGTGTCCCCGGAATTCACGAGAAATAAGTATTATGTCCCCGGAATTCGCCCGGAATTCGGAATTCCTCTCCGAAAAACGCGTCGGGGGCGGCGACTCCGTTTGGGAGCCGCCACCCCGCTACATCCGAGAAGCTCCGACTACGGCATCAGCACGCCGTTCACCACCATGATGACGCCGTTGCTCTGATAGACATTGGGGATCGTCACGTCGACGGTGTTGCCCTTCTCGTCGGTCACGGTCAGTTCCCTGCCGCCGCCCATGATGGTCAGCGTGCCGCCCTCGACCGTCTTGAGCATGGTCTTGCCGCCGCCTGCCTTGATCAAGTGATCGAGCCGCCGGGTATCATATTTGCCGGCAACGACGTGATAGGTCAGGATCTTGACTAGTTCCGCCTTGTTCGCGGGTTTCAGCAAGGTCTGGACCGTCCCCGCCGGCAGAGCGGCGAACGCCTGGTTGGTGGGCGCGAACACCGTGAACGGTCCCGGACCTTCAAGCGTCTTGACCAGCCCGGCCGCCTTCACCGCCGCGACCAGCGTGGTGTGGTCCTTCGAATGGACCGCGTTCTGAACGATGTTGCGGTTCGAATACATGGCCGCGCCGCCGACCATGGGATCCTGCGCCGCCGCCGCGGTTCCGACGAGACCGATGGCGAGCAGGGCGGAAGCCGCCGCGAGTTTCAGATTCATGATGTACCCTTCCTCATCTGGTTTGGAGCGCCTCGTCCACTCGGATGGATCGGGCCTCACCAAACCAATACGGAGGCGACGGCGATTCGGATGCGGGGTAATCGTAGCGCGTACCGCGCTAATTTGGCGGGTTCGGGCTCAGATGCCGGCGTACCATTCATAGCCCTGGTCTTCCCAATAGCCGCCCTTGCCGCCGCCGATATGGGCGAAGCTGTCGACCAGCTCGATCCGCATCAGGTATTTCGCCATCTTGTAGCCAAGCTGGCGCGGGTCGCGCAGGCGCAGCGGCGCGCCATAGGGAATTTTCAGGGTCTCGCCGTTCATCGCATAGGCAAGGATGGTCTGTGGCCGATAGGCATCGGCGAGGGCGATGCTCTCGTAATATTTGTCGACCGTACCGTCGAGGTTGGTGTCCATCGGGTCGGCGGAATAGAACACGACATAGCGCGCCGCGGGCTTGGGCACGGCCTTGTTGAGCACGATGCCGAGCGGCACCCCGGTCCATTCCCCGATGCAGCTCCAGCCTTCGACGCAATCGTGCCGGGTGATCTGGGTGCGTGACGGCAGGGCGCGCAGTTCGGCGAGCGACCATTTGCGCGGCTGCTCGACGAGGCCGCCGATCTCGAGCCGCCAATCGACGAAATGGTTCTTCGCCAGCGCCTGATAGGTAGGATTGTTGGGATCGTGCGTCCCGTTGCTGCGGAAATGGGCGGAAATGTCGGCCTTGGTGTATTCGCGGGCGAGCCGCCCGTCGGTGACGAAGCGCTGTGCCGCGCGGGTCAGCGGATCGACGCCGGTCAATATCCGGGTGAACCATGGGCTCTCTGACAACCGATCGCAGCCGCCCAAGGTCAGCAACCCGGCGCCACCGACGAGCCGCGTCAGGAACCGGCGGCGGCCGACGCCACTATTCTTTGCCATGGCTTCCATCCTCCTCCCTGATCGCGTAGCGCCCGGTGACCATCGAGCGCAGATTGTTCCAGACGCCCGACACCAGGACCATCGCGATGTGGATCGCGGCGAAGCCGAGGAAGCTGAAGGCGCAGATGAAATGGATGGTGCGCGCCGATTGGCGGCCGCCGAACAGCGTCAGAAGAAAGGGATACCCGGCATCGATGCGCGGCGACATGGTAAGGCCGGTGGCGACGATCACCGGCGCCAGCACGAAAATGACGAACAGATAGCTCAGTTTCTGAAGGACATTGTAGCGCCGTTCCTTCGGGAAGCGCAGGCGCAGATGGTCCCAGATCGAGCGGCCGATATGGCGAAGCTCGGCGCCGCTCGGCACCAGGTCGCGGCGCAGATGCCGACCGAAGATGGTCGCGGCGAGATAGATCGCGCCATTGATGACGAAGATCCAGGCGAAGAAGAAATGCCAGGTCCGGCCCATCGCCAGCCATTGCGGCCCCGGTATCGTCGCCCATTCGGGAAAGCCGCGCTCAATCATTTGGCCGTCCTCGCCCCGCGACAGGCCGAGCACGCCCGTCGTGGTAAAATCATGGCCAAAAATCTGAGTGATGCCGATCGGTTGGCCGGCGGCGTTCTTGCCCTCGCCCATCGTCAGGATCGGCGCGGCAAAGACCGATTTGTCGCCCCAATAAAGCGCCGGGTGGGCGTTGAAAATCTGCAATCCGCTCATCAGGAGGATCGTCATGCACACGAGATTGATCCAGTGCGTGACCCGGATCAGCACGCCATGGCGATAGACGAGCCGCCGGTGCGGCCGCTCGTCGCGCATCGACGCGCCTTCGGTTTCGGTGACCATGAGGCTATCGAACCACGAAAGTTGCCATTGACACAAATACGCCGCGGCAAACGCTTTGGATGCGCGCGTCCCGGTTATTCCAAATTATTTGATTTATTCCGGGGACATAATACATAATTTCTTTTATTTCGTGCTCTCATCAGGCGCCGCCGGGTCCGGAGAGCGGCTTGGCGAAGCTCAGCTCGTGGCCGTCGGGATCGGTGATGTGGAAATAGCGCTCGCCCCATTCGGCGTCGCGTGGCGCCGTGTCGGGGCGGAAGCCCTCGGCGACCAGCCGGGCATGAAGCGCGTCGACATCGCCGACATGGAAGATCGCGCGGCCCCACCAGGACCATTGCCGCGCGGCCGGCTCGGCGACGAGATTGAGATAGCCACGACCGGCGCCGAAGCTGGTGAAGGCGGCGTCGGCGCCGCCATAGAGCAGATCAAACCCCGCCGCGCGATAGAACCCGACCGCGCGCGCCATGTCATGGGTCGCGAGGGTAATGGCGCTGATGCCTTCGATCATCGGACCTCCCATCGCGTCGCACCGGACCCCACCCAGCGCCCAACTCCTGGTCGGGTCCTATCTTGGCGCATCGCCCTGCCCGAAAAGAACCCAAAAAATCCACGAAAGTCACCGATCGAGACCAGATTTTGATCGATTTCGACGGAATGTATATAACGTAAGTTGCGGTTGCCATTTGCTGTATTATGCGGTATTATAGCGATTGCCGGTGGCGGAGGGGTCGAGCGATCCCGGACGTCATCGGCCAGCAAAACTTAATTTGCACCGAACGAAGCCAATTGTCTGGGCATTTCAATGGATTAAGTTTAGGAACGAAGCCAATTCGAAGCCAATTCGAAGCCAATTCGAAGCCGATTTAGCATCAGACGGAGCCGATTGCGATGGCGGCCATGGCAAACCAGACCGTACTCATCTCCGGCGCCGGCATTGCCGGGCCGACGCTGGCCTATTGGCTCGCCGAATATGGTTTCGCCCCGACCTTGATCGAGCGCGCGCCGCGGCTTCGCGCCGGCGGCTATGTCATTGATTTCTGGGGTCTCGGCTATGACGTCGCGGAGAAGATGGGCCTCGTCCCGGCGCTGGAACGCGAAGGCTATGGCGTCGAGGAACTACGCCTTGTCGATGCGCAAAACCGGCGCGTCGGCGGCTTCAACGCCGATGTGTTCCGCAAGCTGACGCAAGGCCGCTATGTCAGCCTCGCGCGCAGCGCGCTCGCCGAGCTGCTCTTCCGCACCGTCGAAAACCGCGCCGAGACCATGTTCGGCGATGGCATCGCCGGCCTCGCCGAGACCGCGGGCGGGGTCGAGGTGACGTTTGAGCGGGCGCCGCCGCGGCGTTTCGACCTGGTGATCGGCGCCGACGGGCTCCATTCGGCGGTACGGGCACTCGGCTTCGGCGCGGACGCGCGGTTCGAGCATTATCTCGGCTATGTCGCGGCCGGGTTCGAGGCGTTCGGCTATCGCCCGCGGGACGAGAACGCCTATGTCAGCTTCGCCCGGCCCGGACGCCAGATCGCGCGGTTCGCAATGCGCGAGGACCGCACCATGTTCCTACTGGTGTTCGCCGCGGCGACGCCGCCCGCGCTCGCGCCGCACGATGTCGCGGGCCAGAAACGCCTGCTCCAGGACCAATTCCGCGATGCCGGTTGGGAATGCCCGGCGATCCTGGCGGCGCTCGACCGCGCCGACGATCTCTATTTCGACCGGGTGAGCCAGATCCGCCTCGCGCCCTGGTCGCGCGGGCGGATCGCGCTGGTCGGCGATGCCGCGTCCTGCCCCTCGCTTCTGGCGGGACAGGGTGCGGCGCTCGCGATGACCGCTTCCTATGTGCTGGCGGGCGAGCTTGCCGCCACCGAGGGCCGGTTTGATCCGGCCTTCACCCGCTATGAGGCAGTGCTGCGGCCCTTCATCATGGGAAAGCTGAAGGCGGCGGAGCGCTTTGCCGGCGCGTTTGCGCCGAAGACCCGGCGAGGGCTCCTCATCCGCAATTATGTGACGCGGGCGATGGCGCTGCCCTTCATGGCCGAATGGACGCTGGGCTCAAGTCTGCTCGACCGGCTCGACCTGCCGCGCTATGTGTCCCGGCGGTGACAATCGCGCCGGTGCGCCCCTATATTAGGACGAGACCGGGTGGAGGACTTAGACATCATGGCCGAAGAAATCGATTGGGAAATCCCGGAGGCGGTGCAGCCGAAGCCCGACGAGTTCACGTTCGATCTCGACGCGGCGCTGCAATCGGTGGTCGGCATCCAGGCGACCATCCCTGACGATGCCTTCACCGCCCCGACCCTCGGCACCCAGCGCGGCGGCAGCGGCGTCGTTATCCGCGACAGCGGCCTTATCGTCACCATCGGCTATCTTATCACCGAGGCGGACCAGGTCTGGATCACCACCGGCGACGGCCGCGCCACGCCCGGCTATGTCGCCGCCTATGACCAGGAGACCGGTTTCGGACTGGTACAGGCGCTGGGCCGGCTCGGCGTCAAGGCGCTGCCGATCGGCGAATCGGCGCGGCTCGAAATCGGCACGCCGGTCGTGGTCACCGCCGGCGGACGCCGGCAATCGGTCGGCGCGCGCGTCATCGCGCAGCAGGAATTTCCGGGAAGCTGGGAATATCTCCTCGAGGAGGCGATCTTTACCGCGCCGGCCCATCCGTTCTGGGGCGGCGCCGGCATGATCGATACCGCGGGCCGTCTGGTCGGGATCGGCTCGCTCCATGTCCAGCAGGCGATCCCGATGAACGCGCCGCGCGACATCAACATGATCGTGCCGATCGATCTCCTGACCCCGATCCTCGACGAGCTTTTGACCTATGGCCGACCGAACCACCCGGCGCGGCCCTGGATCGGCGCCTATACCGGCGAAGGCGAGGGCCGGATCATGATCTCGGGCGTGCTGCACGACGGGCCGGCCGCGGCGGCCGGGATGCGCGTCGGCGACATCATCTGGGCGGTGCGCGACGAGGCGATCGGCAGCCTCGGCGATTTCTATCGCGAACTGTGGAAGTCGGGCAGCGCCGGGGTCGAAATCCCGATCGAACTGGTGCGCGACGGCCGCACCGTCTGGGTGCGGGTGAAGTCGCGTGACCGCGCAGCCATGCTGAAATCGCGCCCCTTGCAATAGCGGCGCCGGGATCCATGTTCAACCTTGGAGCGCGCGGCCGAGCCGGCATTCTCCTATATCGGTGAAAGGTAAACTGATAAATACCCGAATCGAGAGCAACATTATCCGAATACCCCCATTCCGAAACAGCGCCCATCGCCCATATTTCCCCTGGCGAGACGATATGTCTCTGCTAACATACGGCACCGATTTGGCGCAACCGGCGCCGAATTCCTTGGCGGAAAGACGGCAAGATTTGGCGCGGATTCTCATCATTGACGATAATGAGATTGTGCGGGAGACGGTGCGCCGGGTGGTGAAGGTCTCTGGCCACAGCGTCGAAACCGCGCCGGACGGCACCGCCGGTCTTGCGAAATTTGCCGGGGAAGCGTTCGATCTCGTGATCTGCGATCTGCACATGCCGGGCGAGGGCGGGGCCGCGACCATCCAGGCGATTCGCAATCGCAACCCCGACATCGGCATCATCGCGATGTCGGGCAGCGGCACATCCGACGCCTTGGCGAGTGCGACCGGCCTTGGGGCCAATCTCACCCTCGCCAAGCCGTTTCAGAACAAAGAGTTGCTGGCGGCGATCTCTACCGCGACGGCGCCGCCGCCGCGGTAGAGCCGTCCCGGACGGCGTTATTTCTCCTCATCCTCGTCCTTCTCGGTATCGGCGCGGGAGCGGTTGATCGCCGCGCCGAGGATGTCGCCGAGGCTGGCGCCGGAATCGGAGGAGCCGTATTCGGCCATCGCCTTCTTCTCCTCATCGACCTCGCGCGCCTTGATCGACAGGGTGAGCTTGCGCGCGGTCTTGTCGATGGCGGTGATCTTGGCATCGATCTTCTCGCCGACGGCAAAGCGGTCGGGGCGCTGCTCGGCGCGATCGCGCGACAGCTCCGACTTGCGGATGAAGCCGGGCATGCCGTCGCCGACCGTGACCTCGATGCCGCCATCGGTGATGCCGGTCACCGCGGTCGTCACGATGTCACCGCGCTTCATCGAAGCGAGGCTCGATTCGAACGGGTCGGAGGCGAGCTGTTTGATGCCGAGCGAGATGCGTTCCTTCTCGATATCGGTGTCGAGCACCCGCACCTTCACCATGTCGCCCTTGTGATAATCGTTGATGGCTTCCTCGCCCGGGCGGTTCCAGTCGAGATCGGAGAGATGGACCATGCCATCGATCTCGCCGGGCAGGCCGACGAACAACCCGAACTCGGTGATGTTCTTGATTTCGCCTTCGAGCTCGGTGCCGGGGGGATATTTCTCCTGGAAGCCGTCCCAGGGATTATCCATGCACTGCTTTAGGCCGAGGCTGATGCGGCGCTTGGCCGGATCGACGTCCAATACCATCACCTCGACCTCCTGGCTGGTCGAGACGATCTTGCCGGGATGCACGTTCTTCTTGGTCCAACTCATCTCCGAGACATGGACGAGGCCCTCGACCCCCGGCTCCAGTTCGACGAAGGCGCCGTAATCGGTGATGTTGGTAACGCGGCCCTTGAGCCGTGAGCGCGACGGATATTTGAGCTCGACGCCCTCCCACGGATCGGCTTCGAGCTGTTTCATGCCCAAGGAGATGCGATGCGTCTCGGGATTGAAGCGCACCACCTGGACCTTCACCGTCTGGCCGATATGGAGCGCTTCGGAGGGATGGTTGATGCGCCGCCAGGCGATGTCGGTGACGTGGAGTAGGCCATCGACGCCGCCGAGATCGACGAAGGCGCCGTAATCGGTGATGTTCTTGACGACCCCTTGCAGCACCTGGCCCTCCTTGAGGGAGGCCACCAGCTCCGATCGCGCCTCGGCGCGGCTCTCTTCGAGCACGGCGCGGCGCGACACCACGATGTTGCCGCGCGAACGGTCCATCTTCAGGATCTGGAAAGGCTGCAGCGAGCCGAGGAGCGGGGTGATGTCGCGCACCGGCCGGATATCGACCTGGCTGCCGGGCAGGAACGCGACGGCGCCGTTCAAATCGACCGTAAAGCCGCCCTTGACGCGGCCGAAGATGGTGCCGGTGACGCGCTCATTCGCCTGGAAACCTTTCTCAAGCTGGGTCCAGGCTTCCTCGCGCCGGGCCTTGTCGCGGCTGATCTGCGCCTCGCCGTTTTTGTCCTCCATCCGCTCGAGATAGACCTCGACGATGTCGCCGGGCTTGATCTCGGTGGTGTGGCCGGGACCGGCGAATTCCTTCAAGGACACCCGGCCCTCGGCCTTCAACCCGACATCGATCAAGGCCATGTCGTTCTCGATCGCGATCACGGTGCCTTTGATGACGGTACCTTCAAGCCCGGCGCTGGCGCCGAGTGATTCATTCAGCAATGCGGCAAAACTTTCCTTCGGGCTCGAAGCTAGATCGGTGACGGCCATTGACGCTCCATGACTTGCTCCCGATGCTGCCGGCCGCGCGTCGCGGGAGACGACATGCGGCGGTCCGCCGACAGGGTCGGGCGCGGCGGCGATGCCCGGCATTTGCGGATGATCGGATCGGTCCTGCTACCGTTTCCTGGCGGCCAGCTTTAGGGCGATGGCGGCAAGCGCGGCTTGGAAGACCGCATCGGCATCAAGTGCGTTGGTGTCGATCACGACAGCATCGTCGGCAGGCACCATCGGCGCCGTCCCACGATCGCGATCACGCATATCCCGCGCGACCAAATCCGCAAGAACGCGCTGGTATATAGCCCCGCCCACGGGCGCCCGCAACTCCCTCGCGCGGCGGCGGGCCCGGGTTTCGGCGCTGGCGGTCAAAAAAATCTTCGCGTCGGCATCGGGACAGATGATTGTGCCGATGTCGCGGCCGTCCAATACCGCGCCGCCGTCGCGATGGGCGAAGGCACGCTGAAAATCGATGAGCGCGGCGCGCACGGGGGGGACGGCCGCCACCACCGAGGCGGTATCGGCGACGTGCTCGTCGCGCAGGCGCGGATCTTCGAGAAGCGAGAGATCGAGCGTCCGGGCGGCATTAGCGGCCGTGTCGGGGTCCGCGGGATCGCCGGCGGCGAGCGCCTGGAGCGCGACGATGCGATAAAGCGTGCCGGTGTCGAGATGGGCGAGTCCGAGGTGTCGGGCGAGATGCCGCGCCAGTGTGCCCTTGCCCGAGGCGGCCGGGCCGTCAACCGCGATGATCATTGCTGGGGCGCCTCGATCGCGGCGCCGATCCCGTTCATCAGATCGACGAAGCCCGGGAAGCTGGTGTCGATGGCGGCGCCGTCATCGATCATGATCGGCGCCCCGGATACCATGCCGAGCACCAGGAACGCCATGGCAATGCGATGATCGAACCGTGCCATGATGGTGGCGCCGCCGGCGGGTGGCCTGCCGGTGCCCGTGACGACGAGGTCGTCACCGTCGATCTCGACCGCGGCGCCGCAGCGGGCGAGGCCCTCGGCGATGGCGGCGAGGCGATCGCTTTCCTTCACCCGAAGCTCGCCAACGCCGCGCATTACCGTCTTGCCGATGGCGCAGGCCGCAGCGATGGCAAGGATCGGATATTCGTCGATCATACGTGGCGCGCGTTCCGCCGGCACGATAACGCCGGTGAGCCCACTGGCCTTGACGACGAGATCGGCCACCGGCTCGCCGGCTTCGATGCGCGGATTGTCGAAACGGAGGTCGGCACCCATCTCGACCAACGTCTCGTAAAGCCCGGTGCGTAGCGGGTTGGTGCAAACGCCGGCGATGTTGACGTCGGCGCCATCGACGAGCAGCGCCGCCACCACGGGAAAGGCCGCCGAGGACGAATCGCCGGGCACGGCGAGATCGGCGGCGACGAGCTCCGGCTGGCCCGTTATCGCGATATGCCGGCCGTCCCGATCATCGGCGACCGACACCGTCGCGCCAAAATGACGCATGAGGCGCTCGGTATGGTCGCGGGTCGGCTCGGGTTCGACGATTCGGGTCTCGCCCGGCGCGTTGAGGCCGGCCAACAGCACCGCCGATTTGACCTGGGCCGAGGCCATGGGCAGGCGATAGGCGATCGGCAGCGGATCGGCGGTGCCGATCTCGGCGAGCGGCAGGCGCTGACCGTGGCGCGCGACGAAGCGGGTGCCGAACCGCTCGAGCGGCGCGATCACGCGGGCCATCGGCCGCCGCCGCAGCGACGCATCGCCGCTGAAGAAGCTGGTGAAGGGATGGGTCGCAACGAGGCCCATGAGCAATCGCGCGCCGGTGCCGGCATTGCCAAGATCGAGCACGGTGTTCGGCTCGGCCAATCCGAGGAGCCCGACGCCCCGCACCACCCAGCGCCCGTCATCATACCGCGTGACCCCGACCCCGAGATGCCCCAAGGCGCGCGCCGTGCCGCGTACATCCTCGCCTTCGAGGAGGCCCGTGATCCGCGTGGTACCGACCGCGACCGCGCCCAGCATCAGCGCGCGATGCGACACCGATTTGTCCCCCGGCACCGCGATGCGGCCCTTCAGCCCATGCGCCCGTTTCGAGACGAGCGGCAAAGGCGAGCTTGTGTTCATCGGCAGCGATATCCATATCCGCGACGAGTTGGCAACACGATAGCCGAGGCCACGGCCGGCGCCACACCATTTTGCTTTGACAGATTCATGCGATCGTGGCAATTGGCCGCCCACCTGCGAGCCTGGTGATAGTGCGGAGGGTCTCTTGTCGAAGCCGGAATGGGGATTGAAACGGGTGTGTCCCAATTGTGGGACGCGCTATTACGATATGCACCACGATCCGATCGTCTGCCCCAAATGCGGCACCGCCTTCGATGCCGAAGCGGTGGTGAAGACGCGGCGCGTCCGCGTCCAGGCGGTGAGCGAGACGGTAATCGGCCCGGTCGCCACCGAGGAGGTCGATCCCGAGTTGGTCATGGAAGGGGAAGAGACTCAGGACGCGCTGTCGCTCGAGGAAGGGGGCCAGGAGGAAGGCGATGACGAAGATGCCGAAAAGGAGGAAGTGCTCGAGGATGCCTCGGAACTCGGCGAGGACGAGGACGACATGACCGAAGTCATCGAGAACGTCGACGAGGAAGACGATCGTTGACGGCGGAAAGGCGGGTGACTAGCCTTTTGGGGACGCGCGCCGGGGGCGCCGCCACCACGGGGTCATAGCTCAGTTGGGAGAGCGCTACAATGGCATTGTAGAGGTCGCCGGTTCGATTCCGGCTGGCTCCACCAAATTTATCAAGGGCTTAGCCGGAAACGGCTAGGCCCTTGGATTATCCGGGGAAGCATGGGGGAAGCAGGTGGCATGCATCGAAGAGTCGCGATCCGAAGAAGCGAGAGTGCCGCCGTCTTGAGAGATCGTCGCTATGCGGCGTCGCGGTCTCTAATTTCGGAAAGTCGCCGCAGCCGAGACTCAACAAACGCCCGGCTGGCGGTCGTATGACGGTGTGGCTTAGGTTCCTTCTGGTGTGCCGGGATCGCTCGTATTGCGGCGCTTGATACTCAGGGCCGCACCCGCCCATGATTTTAGGTCCGCGGTCGAGTAGAGAACGGCGCGATTCAGTTTACGAAACGGCGGGGAGCCGCCGACGCATCTCAATTTTGCGAGGGTGGCTGGTGTCCGCTTGACACCGAATTCCGCGAGCAAAAACCGGCAGGCCTCGCGCGGCGATAAGAACGGCTCAGGCATGATCGCATTTCCATGGGCAGGGTATTCCATAGCAGTAATTGCTCAACCGGTGTCGAACAGCGGCCGGCTGGCGAGCGTGTCCGCGATGGCGAGGAAGGGGGACTTGTGCTGGCGGCGGGCGGTATTGAGAACGGAGCGGA
>JBOHLV010000046.1:0-17346 GCA_050729815.1 Allostellaceae bacterium | reverse complement strand
GAATACAATGCCGATCCCAAGCCCTTCGTCTGGACCAAATCCGCTGATACCATCTTGCAAAAGCTCGACAGGTTTCCTGCACCTTTCGTATGAATCACTGCACTAGCCACGCGCGCGCGCATCAGGCGACCTCCACTCCATTCAGATATACAATGTATATCCGATGCTAGCGTAGGTCAAACCGGCTCTGCACCTGGGCTAGATGTCTCCAAACCAACTTGCGTCGACGATTATCTTTTCGATCATCTCTGTAGTAATCCCCAACTTAAGTTGTTTCAGCAGATCGCATAAAAAGTCGCCATCGATCAGATCGATCGCTGGAGCGCCATCGCGGGTTGCTTCACGCTTTGCGTCATTGCTAAATGTACCTGTGGTAATAATGAGACCTTTGTCGCATCGGCCCACCATGGCACCGCGAAAATCGCGAACAGTGCCGGCGCCAACCGTGCCTTGGTATCTCTTGCATTGAAATAGGACTTGGAACGACAGCAAATTCACGCGCAGCACACCGAGACCGTCGATTCCTCCGTCTCCGCCACGTCCAGTCACCGCAACCTTGATGAAGCCTGCTTCACGCAAAATCCTTTGTGCAAGCCGTTCAAACGCGTCTGGCTTCATACTTAGCAGAACGTGGATCAGTGCATCTTTCCAAGTCTCTTCTAATGGAGCTTCTACAAATGCGTCCGAGCTGTCTGCCGGTCGTTCACCGGGCGCTCTCTTGCGCTTATGGTCCTCTCGGCGAACTCTCCGCGGTACGTCTTTACAATCCTGTTCGGTCATCGCCTCGCCGATTGCGGTGAGCGCCCAAAGACCGCGTGCGCTATTTTCCAATGCGCCAACTCGCTTCAGGTACGTTTTTGCCCAGGCAAGATTATAGGATACCTTTGTCTGTCGATTGTCCGTGTGGATAAAGCCTTGAATGTCTTCAGGGATGTTTTCGATTTCTATGACCTTGGCCAGAAGTTCGTCGTTCGACGCAGATCCGCCCATTGCCTTTAGAGCCTTGATCGCCGGCCACATCAAATCTTGGTATCCAGGAACGAGCGACTGAGTTTCCGCCGCGACCATGGTGGTTGCCTCGTAAAATCTGCGCAAAGATCGATGGTATGAGCATACGTTGAATCGGGAATCCGGACCAGATGGCTGTCGGGCAAGAGAGGAAGAGGTCCGCCAGAACAAGATTCGTGTATGGCCCGCCTAAAGCGGGCCATGACGAAAGAGGGGTAGAGGGCAAAGGCGATGCCCCGGACAAGCCGGGCCATGACGATGGGAGGAGTGGATGGCCCACCTGATTCCCCGGTCAAGCCGGGGGAGGGGCATGACGAGTTGGCGGTTTGCTCCTACTCCGCGGCCTCCGTTGCTTCTTCCGGCGGGTTCATGGGGTCGATTTCGTGCCAGTCGAGGCCGGCGGGATAGCGGATCGCGAGCGCGCGGATGCGGCCGTAATTGATGTTGTCGCCAAGGCCGAAGGGCAGCTTGCCGCCCGCGTGATCGTCGAGCGCGGAGAGGAACATGCGCCGCGCGCGCATGATCACGGCGTCGCTGGTGCCGAGGAATTCCTGGCTGCGATCGACGACCGGCCCCATCGATTCCTCGACGACGAAATCCTCATAGGTGAAATTGCCGAGGATGCCGCTCCAATGCCCTTCCTTCATCGCGGCGCGATCCTGGTGCCACGTGTTCTGGAGGCCGCCCAGATCGGCGCTGTAATTGTCGTCGTCCGCCGTCGTGCGCTGTACCGCCCAATCCTTGAACCATTGCGGCACCGGGCCGAACGGGTTCATGTAGAAATACCAATGCGCGCTCCATTCATCGTCGATCGGCACCACCACGACGACGAGGCGCGGCTCGCCATGGTCGCCCGGAATGAAGGAGTAATAGGGGAACACCACCTCGCGGATGCGGGCATAGACGGTGCCGTCGCCGAGATCGCGCAACGCCGCCTCGCGAAAGCCATAGGGCTGCTCGACCAGGTCGAAGCGCGGCGAGGCGTTGCGGCGGGCGAAGGCGTTGAGGCGATTGGTGAAGCGGCCGTCATTCTGGGTCGAGCTGCGATGCAGCATGCCGATATGGGCGGAGTCTAGCTGGCCTTCGAGACCCTGAAGCCAATTGCCATGGACGATGCCACGGCGGACCAGCGCCTCGCCCGGCGGGCGGTGCCATTCGAAATCGAACATCTTCGGCGGGGTCTCGCGGCGGCCGAGATAGACCCAGACGAGGCCGCCCGCCTCTTCCGCCGGATAGGATTTCACCGGCACGCGGGCGCAGAAGGCCTGGCGCCGGTCCTCGGGCTCGGTCGGCGTCTCGACGCAACGCCCATCGGCGGTGAACTTCCAGCCATGGAAGATGCAGCGCAGGCCGTTCTCCTCATTGCGGCCCAAGGCGAGCGAGACGCCGCGATGGGGGCAGGCCTCCTTCAAGAAGCCGATCCGGCCCGACGTGTCGCGGAAGGCGACGAAATTCTCCGCGAGGAGGCGCACCCGGCGCGGCGCGCCATCCGCCTCGATCGCGTCGGACCGCAAGGCCGGGGTCCAGAACTCACGCAGCATCTCGCCCATCGGCGTGCCGGGGCCGACCCGGGTCAGACGATCATTATCAGCTTCAGACAACATGGCGACGGTTCCTCCGTTCGATAGGTCATGTCCCCTCTTTCGGCATCATCGTGACCGAGAACATGATGTTGGGCAGGAGTTCGCGAATTGCGGCACGCAGGCTCGCTTCGTCCGCGGCCTCGGCCAAGGCGAGCGCCTGGCGCGGCGTGCGGCGGAAGATGATGGCGCTGGCGCGGCCGGATTTGGCGCTCGTCACGGTGGCGAAGGCGGTGGCGGGATCAAGCCGCTTCAGGAGCTTCTTCAGGGCGGTGCGGCCCGCCTCCTGGTCGAGATCGTGGACCGGCAGGTCGGAGGACGCCTCCGGCTCCGGCGGCAGCTCGGCATTCACCGCCTCGACCCGCGCATGGCGCGAGAGGCGCTGAAAAATGGCGCGGCCCTCCTCGGTATCGATGCGGAATTGTAGCTCCCAGCTCTCGCCGCGAGCGGCAAGCTCCGAGATGAGGGCGAAGAGATCGTCGCAATCGGGGTCGTGCGAACAGGTGATGAAGGCGAGCTGGCCGTCATGCTCGATGATGCGGTCGTCATTCTCGGTAAAGCCGAGCTGGTCGAGCGAGTTGTTGAGGGCGCGTTCCGACGCGATCAGCAGCGTCGAGACGTGAAGCTTTGCGCCTTCCTCTTTTTCTTCGTCGGCAGGTTCCATGGGATATGGTCTAGCAAGTCGGGCGGTGAGGGACAAGCCGTGCGGGCGAAATCTTAAAGGTCGATCAGCACGCCGGAGGCCCTTGGGATCGCGGGCGCGCTTCACCGCCATGGCGCCGGGCTACCGCCGCTTCATGGTCGGGTCGAGCGCGACGCGCAAGCTCTCGCCGAGGGCGTTGAAGGCAAGCGCGGTCAAGAGGATCGCCATGCCGGGGGCATAGCTTTGTTCCGGCGCGATCTGGACATATTGATAGGCGCTTGCCAGCATGCCGCCCCAGCTCGATTGCGGCGGCTGAACCCCGAGCGACAGGAAGGACAGCGCCGCCTCGGCCAGGAGCGCGACCGCCAGCATCAGTGTCACCTGCACGATCACCGGCTGGACGGCGTTGGGCAGGATGTGGCGCCAGATGATGTGCGGCGTCGAGGAGCCGTAGGCGCGCGCGGCATCGACATAGAGCGCGTTCTTGACGACCAAGGTCTGGGCCCGGGTGATGCGGGCGAGATAGGGCGCGAACACGATGCCGATCGCCAGCATCGCATCGGTGAGGCCGATGCCGAGCGCGCCCGTCACTGCGATCGCCAGGACGATCGGCGGAAACGACAGGAGGGCATCGACAAAGCGCGATACGATCTCGTCGAACCAGCCGCCAAGGAAGCCGAGGAGCAAGCCGATCGGCACGCCCAGCACAATGGCGATGAACACCGACAGGAACGAGGCGTAAAGCGAGTTCGGCGCGCCATAGATGAGCCGGCTCAAGACATCACGGCCGAGATCGTCGGTGCCAAGCCAATGCAGCGCAGAGGGCGCCTCCAAGAGCGCTTTCGTATTCTGCACGTTGGGCGGATAGGGCGCGATCAGCGGCGCCAGGATCGACACCAGGATGAGCAGCGTTAGAAAGCCGATGCTGAAGACGGCGCGCGGGTCCGACAGCATCCAGCGCAGGAAGCGGGCAGCGCGACCGCGGCGCGGCCGTGCGGCCATGGCCGGCGTCGGGTGGGCGAGGGTCGTCATCCCACGGCCACCCGCGGATCGAGCAGCGCCGTGATGATGTCGACAAGGAGGTTGACCGAGATCACGATCAACACCACCACCAGCACGATGCCCTGTACCACCGGGAAATCCTTGTTCAGCGCCGAATAGGTGACAAGGCTGCCGATCCCCGGAATGGCGAACACCGCCTCGATCACCACCGCGCCCGAGAATAGCCGGTTGACCTGCAATCCGACCAGCGTCACCATCGTCGCCGAGACGTTGCGCAAGCCATGCTTCCACAGGATTGCGCCGGGTGCCAGGCCCTTCGCCCGCAGCGTGCGCATATATTGCTGGTCGAGGACTTCGAGGAGATCGCTTCGGACCTGGCGCGCCAGCACGGCGATCACGGCGACAGCAAGCGATATCGCCGGCAGCGTCGCATGGGCGATC
This sequence comes from Allostellaceae bacterium, assembly GCA_050729815.1. GTDB lineage: Bacteria > Pseudomonadota > Alphaproteobacteria > ATCC43930 > CGMCC-115725 > JAATGI01. The sequence continues at coordinate 12,672 of JBOHLV010000046.1, read as the reverse complement.
GCGCTCCACGGATCGGTGAACAGCGATACCGCCCCCATGGTCGGGAACCAGCGGTGATAGAGCGAGAAATGCAAGGCCAGGATGATCGCGAGCCAGAAACTCGGGATCGCGACGCCGAGCGAGGCAATCGAGGTGACAATGATGTCGATCTTCGACCCCTGACGCGTCGCCGCCAGCATGCCCAGGGGGATGCCGATCACCGAGGAGACGATGAGAGCATAGACCGCGATCAGGAGGGTATTGGGTAAGCGGTCATGAATGAGCTGGAGCACCGGCTCGCTCGAAAACAGCGAGCGGCCCAGATTGCCGTGCACCACATGCCAGAGCCAGATGCCGTATTGCACGATGATCGGCTGGTCGAAGCCGTATTCATGGCGAATCTCGGCGATGCGCTTGGCAGAGGCGTAATCCCCGGCGAGCGACAGCGCCGGATCGCCCGGCACGAGTTGCAACAGAAAGAAGACCACGAAAGTGGCGAAGATCACGATCGGCACGAATTGCAGCAGCCGTCGCCCGATGAGACGTAGAACGCCGCTCATGCGCCTCCCCCGTCACCCCCTCTTCGCCGAGTGGGCATCAAGAGGGGAAATCGGCGGAGGGCGCCGGCGAAACCTGTGCCCAAGTCCCAATCCTTATGCCGCGAGCCACACCTGGGCCAGCTTGGGCGTGAGGAGCAGCCCATTATGGAAATTCCGGACCTTCGGCGACATCACGACCACGCCCGGCGCGATGTATTGCGGCACCTGCATCGCCTGCTCGATGACGAAGCGTTGCAGCTTGGCGAATGCCGCCTTGCGCAGCGGCCGGGTCTGGGCGGTCTCGGTCGCGTCCATCAACGGCCGAAAGCCGGGCAGCTCGATCTTGCTGGCGTTTCTGAGCGCCGTCTTGGCGAACTCGGCCTCGTAATACTGGCTCGGATCGGGATAGCCGCCGGTCGGGCTGATCAGCATGTCCTTGTGCTTTTGAATCATGAACATGGACATCGCCTGCGGCGGTGTGGTGGGCGTCAATTGAGCATGGATGCCGCCTTTGGCGAGTTGCGCGATGATGAGTTCCTGGCGCTGCATAGCGGTCTGGTCGGGCCAGCCGTAGGTCGGGATCGCGATGCCATTCGGGTGACCGGCCTGTTTCAGAAGATGGCGCGCCCGATCGGGGTCGTGATGGTAATAATGGATGGTGCTGGGGTCACATGCCCAAAATTCCTTCGGCAGTATCGCGCAGGACGGCTCGCCGAGGCCGTAATTGGTGACGCGGTTGATTTCGTCACGGTCGATCGCCCAGTTCAGCGCCTGGCGAATCCGCACGTCGTTCAACGGCGGATGGCCGTAATTGAGGAAGATGCCGAAGAACACCAGCGACGGGCCGGAGCTGGTGACCATGGTCTTGGCGCGGTCGGCGATGATCTTCTGTTGCGGTTGAAGATCGAGCGCGACATCGGACTCGCCCGCCAAGACGGAGCGCACGACGGTATTGAGCTCATTGATGATGCGAATCTTGATGCCGTCGAGATAAGGCTGGCCCGATTGCCAATACTTGTCGTTCTTGACGAGGGTGAAGCTTTCATTGTCCTGCCATTCGACGAATTTGAACGGCCCGGTGCCGACCGCGATACGATCGACATTGGGCCCGTGCTTCTTGATCGAAGTTGGCGAGACCATGAGGCCGACGCGATTGGTCAGGATGGTCGGCAGCCCGGCATTGGGCCGCGACAGATGCAGCGTCACCTGATTCTTGCCGGTGATCTCGACGTCCTTGACCGCGTCGAGGTCGGCTTTGACGTTGGAGCGCTTATTGGTGCGGTAGCGGTCGAGATTGAACTTCACCGCTTCGGGGTTGAAGGGCGTGCCGTCGTGGAATTCCACCCCGTCGATGAGGTCGAGGACCAACGTCTTCGGGTCGGTGAACTTCCAAGATTTGGCGAGGCCGGGCTTCAGATCGAGCGTATCGGGGTTGAAATCGATAAGCCCGTTATAGATCTGATAAAGCACGTTGAAATCGGGCAGGTTGCGCCCGGTCATGGGATCGATCGAGGCCGGATTGTAGGGCATGGCGACCCTCAGGGTTCCGCCCATCTTCGGTGTTTCGGCGGCGGCGCGCACCGTTGCCGGCAGCAGCACCGTTGCACCCGCCATCGCGGCGCCCTTCAGGACCGTGCGGCGGTCGAGCATTAATTTATTGGCCATCGAAAACCTCCCTTTCCCATCCTTGCAACGGTAGAAATTCTAGCCGCCAAGACGCAAAGGCGCCAAGAAATCGTTCATGTCGCCACTGAGCGCCTGGCGTCCGGCGGTTCCGAATTGCAATTTCATTGCACCGGCGGGGCTGTGGCGAAATGACAGGCGACGAAGCGGCCGGGCACCGGCTCGCGCCATTCCGGCGCGCGCGTCGCGCATTCCGGCTGTGCCATGGGACAGCGGGTGTGGAAGCGGCAGCCCGAGGGCGGATTAATCGCGCTCGGCACCTCGCCTTTGAGGATGATGCGCTCCTTGTTCCTGAGCCGGGCCGGCACCGGTTCCGGTTCGGCCGACAACAATGCCCGGGTATAGGGGTGCAGCGGCGCCGTCATGATCTCGGCGGCGGTGCCGAGCTCGACGATCTTACCGAAATACATGACCGCGACGCGGTCGCTGATATGACCGACAACGCGCAGATCGTGGCTGATGAAGATATAGGTGAGGGCGAAATCGCGTTGCAGATCGGCGAAGAGATTGAGCATCTCCGCCTGGATCGAGACATCGAGCGCGGCCACCACCTCGTCACAGACGATGAGCTGTGGCTCGAGGACGAGGGCGCGGGCGATGTTGGCGCGCTGCTTCTGGCCGCCCGACAACTCGTGCGGATAGCGGCTCGCGAGTTCCGGCGTCAGCGCCACGCGGTCGAGGGTTTCGAGGGTCTTCTGGTTGCGCGTCCGGCGGTCGCCGATACCGGCCACCTCCAACGGCTCGCGGACGCTTTGGAGGACCGTCATGCGCGGATCGAGCGCGGCGTTGGGATCCTGAAACACGATCTGGAACTGACGCCGGTGGCGGCGCAGCGCGCCAGGTTTCAGCGCGAACGGGTCCTCGCCGAAATGGCGGATACGACCCGAGGTCGGCCGCAACAGACAGACGAGGGCACGGCCGAGCGTGGTCTTGCCCGAGCCCGATTCCCCAATGATGCCGAAGGTTTCGCCCTCATCAACGGCGAAGTCGACCCGATCGACGGCGCGGATCACCTGGCCGCGGCGGCGGCCGGGGAAGGTGATCTCGACATCCTCGGCGGTCAGGATCGGGCCGGTGCTCATGCCGTCGCCCCGCCGAGCGTCAAGGACCGATAACGCGCGCAGCGGACCTGCCGCCCGCCGGCGTCTTCGAGCCGTTGTGGTGCAGCGCAGACGGCCGCGACATGGGTACAGCGCGGGCTGAAGCGGCAGCCCTGCGGCATCTCCCGCGCCGACGGCACGCGCCCCGGGATTGAGGTGAGGCGCGATTTCCGCTCGCGCCCATGCGGCAACGAGGCGAGGAGGCCCGCGGTATAGGGATGGTACGGCCGCTCCAGGATCGCCTCGACCGCGCCTTCCTCCACCACCTCGCCGGCATACATCGTCACCATCCGGGTGCAGCTTTCGGCAACGAGGCCGAGATTGTGCGTGATGAACAGGATTGCGGTGCCGGTGCGGCTGCCGAGCTCCAGCATCAGCGCCACGATCTGCGCCTGAATGGTGACGTCGAGCGCGGTCGTCGGTTCGTCGGCGATGAGGAGACGCGGCTCGCACACCAGCGCCATTGCGATCATGACGCGCTGGCGCATCCCGCCCGACAGCGACATCGGATACATCTCGGCGCATTGCGCCGGCGACGGGATGCCGACCGCGTCAAGCGCGGCGACGGTGCGCGCCTTGGCCGCGCGATGGGAACCGCCGAAATGGGTGCGCACGGTCTCGGCGATCTGTGCGCCGACGGTGAAGACCGGGTCGAGCGCGCTCATCGGCTCCTGGAACACCATGCCGATGCGACGACCGCGAACCGCGCGCATCTGGCGTTCCGACAAGGTGGCGAGGTCATGGCCCTCGAACAGGATATTGCCCGATCGCTTGACGCCCTGCCGCGGCAGGAGGCCGAGGATCGACAGCGCCGTTACCGACTTGCCGCAACCGGATTCGCCGACGATGCCCACCACCTCGCCCGGGCGGACATCGAAGCCGACCTTGTTCAGGACCTGGAGCCAGCCGCCTTCGTCGCGAAACCACAGATCGAGATCGCGTACATCGAGCAATACGCCACCGCCACCAGCCGCGCCCTTCGGCGCCTCGGCCGTCGCCACGCTCATCGGGCCTCCCCATCCCTGATTTGCCGCCGCAGTTCTGCCCTGTCCGCGACGGGATAACAAGGGTGGATGACGAAGTTCATCTCTGCCCCGGCGCAGGAACCGCAAGAACTGCGGCTAATGATCAGCCCGGCCGCGACGCCGGCGGCAATTCTAACATTCGTGTCATTTGTGCGATGCCCGGTCACGGGCATAGAAAGGTCATGCCGATTGTGCCCAAGGTATGATCGCAACGCCGATTCGCGGTTCGCGTAATGGGACATGAAGGAGAAAATGAGATGGATCCAGAGACCTGGGGTATTGTCATCGTCATCGGTTTGTGCGCGGTGATCATCGGCATCGCCTATGTCAACGCGAAGGTCCATCCTCAGGAGTGAGGGGACTACCCCGGCCGAGTTCCCGCCTTGGCCGCGTCGCGCGCCCCGCGGGGCCAACCGACGGGAGGGAGCGCGGCATGATCGAGCTTTACCATCATGGGTCCTCGGTATGTGCCGCCAAGGTACGCTTTGCCCTTGGGGAAAAGCGATTGGAGTGGCGGGGACAGTATGTCGATCTCCTCAAGGGCGAACAGTTCGCGGCGGCGTTTCTGGCGCTCAATCCCAAGGCGGTGGTGCCGGTGCTGGTGCATGATGGCGCCGTGATCCGCGAGTCGACCGTGATCTGCGAATATCTCGACGAGACATTTCGGGATTTCCCGATTTATCCGACATCGCCGCGTCGGCGCGCCGACGTCCGGATTTGGACCAAGGCCGTCGACGAGGAGTTACATCCGGCCTGCTCGGCCATCACCTATATCGTGTCGCACCGCCACAGCATCTTGCGGAACGGCGCCGGCAGCTTCGAGAAGTTTCTGACGGCGGGTGGTCCGGCCGAAGGCATCACCCAGCGCCGGCGCAAATGGCAATGGATCGAGCAAGGTCTTGCGGCGCCGGGAGCGGCCGACATGATCCGGCTCTATGACGGCTATCTCGGCCAGATGGAGGACGCGCTAGGCGAGGGCGCGTGGCTCGTCGGCGATACCTTTTCGATGGCCGATATCGCGCTTGCGCCCTACGTCAACCGGCTTGCCGCGCTCGGCATGGAGAGGGTGTGGACGGGCGGCAGGCGGCCGCGGGTCGAACGCTGGTTTGAGCGGCTTCGCGCGCGCCCGACATTCGACGCCGCGTTCAATCGGTGGATGCCCGCGGATTTGGCGGCGGAGATGCACGCCAACGGGGCGCGGTCGTGGCCCGACATCGCAGCGATGCTCGCGATCTGAGGAAAGCCGATGACGCGGCGCGTGCCAAGCCGCGGGTGAATAGCGTTATCGAAGGGACCGTGGTTGCCGCCTACCTGGGGCCGCAAATTGAGCGAGTGCCGTCGCCGAGCGATAAGTCCGCTCGGCGACGATGCACCTCATCCGTTGAATAGGCCGTAGACCGCCTGGAGGATCTCGCCGCTCTCGACATTGACGAGCAGCGCGTCATTGTCGTAGCGCACCCAGACATAGCCATAGGGCGGATTGGCCAGGCCGAAATCCGCATAGTCGGCGATCCAATAGTGCTGCGTCCAGAACAGCCGCGGCAGCACCATGCCGAAGGCCCAGTGCCGGGAGAACCAGCCTCGCGGCTGGACATAGGGCCGCCCACGATATTGCCGATGCGCATAGTAATTGCGCGTCCACTGCCCGCGGCTGAAGTTGCGGTGTGCCTGCGAGTTCGGCGGCCGCTGACCCGGCCGATACTGGTTCCAGTTATAGCGCGGGTTGCGCTGCACCTGCTGGTGCTGTGGCGCCTTGCGTTGCATCTGCTGGCGCTGCATTTGCTGATGCTGTGGCATTTGGCGCTGCATCTGTTGGTGCTGCGGCGCCTTGCGTTGCATCTGCTGATGCTGCGGCGCATTGCGCTGCATCTGCTGATGCTGCGGCGCATTGCGTTGCATCTGCTGGTGCTGCATCGGCGCCTTGCGTTGCATCGGCTGGCGCTGCATCTGTTGGTGCTGCGGCATCTTGCGCTGTATCTGTTGGCGTTGCGGCGCTCGTTGTTGAGGTGCCCGGTGTTGGGGCGCTCGATGCTCGCCGCCGCCTTTGTGTTCGTCTTTGCGCTGCTGATCGGCCTGCGCCAAAAGGATGGGCGACGAAGCGCCGACCGCAACCCGACCCGCTGTCGGCAGCGGCGCGGCGAATGCCGGCGGTACGAGCACGATACCGAGCGCGCCGATCGCCAATTTATATTGCCACTTCATGGTTACCCCTTTCACGCTATGTTATGCGTCTTCAACTGCCATTACATCACTCTAAGGGACCGCCGGGCTTGGCATCCCCGCGATGGCGGTGACGCAGCGGCCGAGGATCGCGCGATAACGCATTCTAGTACAGGATCGCGCCGCCAGTGCAAGTCAACCTATGCGTGAACGGCTAGGGTAGCAGCATCTTCCCCGGATTCATGATTTGGTCAGGATCGATCGCCTTGCGCACGCGGCGCATCAGCGACAGCTCGATCGCCGCGCGGTAATGTGCCAACTCGTCGCGCTTCATGCGGCCGATGCCATGCTCGGCGCTGATCGAGCCGTCGAACTCCGCGACAATGTCGTGGACGAGGCGGGCGAACTCGTCCCAGCGGGCAAGGAACGCCGTGCTGTCCGCGCCTTGGGGTTCGCACAGGTTGAAATGGACATTGCCGTCGCCGACGTGGCCGAAGGCGACGACGCGAATGCCGCGAAGGTGGTGTTCCACCGTTGCGGTGGCGCGGGTGATGAATTGGGCGACCTTGCTCACCGGCACCGAGACGTCGTGCTTGATGCCGCCGCCCTCGAATTTCTGTGCCTCGACCAGCCCCTCGCGGATACGCCAGAAGGCACGCCCCTGCGCCGCCGAGGCGGCGATGGTGCCGTCGGCGATGAGGCCCGCCGCCATGCTGTCCTCAAGGAAGCTTTCGAGCGCGGCGCGCAAATTCGCGCCAGCCCGGCTCGACGACATTTCGAGGAGGACATACCAGGGATGGCGCGTCTTGAGCGGATCGGCGACATCGGGCACATGCTTCACCGCGAACTCCAGCCCGATGCGCGGGATCAGCTCGAAGGCGGTGAGCTGATCGCCGCTCGCCTCGCGGGCGTTGGCGAAGAGCGCCATTGCATCCTCGACGTGGCGCAGGCCGAGATACGCGGTCTCGGTCTCTTTGGGGCGCGGAAACAGCTTCAACGTCGCGGCGGTGATGATGCCGAGCGTGCCTTCGCCGCCGATGAAGAGATGCTTCAGGGCATAGCCGGTATTGTCCTTGCGCAGGCCGCGCAGGCCGTTCCACACCTGTCCGTCGGACAGCACCACTTCGAGGCCGAGGCACAGATCGCGCGCCGAGCCATAGCGCAATACCGCGATGCCGCCGGCATTGGTCGAGAGATTGCCGCCTATCTGGCACGAGCCCTCGGCGCCGAGGCTCAACGGGAACAGGCGGTCCACCGTCTCCGCCGCCTTCTGCAGGTCGGCGAGGATGCAGCCCGCCTCCGCCGTCATCGTGAAATCGACGGGATCGATGTGGCGCACGCGGTTCATCCGGCCCATCGCGACGACGATCGACTTGCCGTCCTCGGCCGGCACACCGCCGCCGACGAGGCCGGTATTGCCGCCCTGCGGCACGATGCCGATTTTCGCCGCAGCGCATTCCTTGACGATCGCCACCACCTCCGCCGTCGTCGCGGGGCGTAAGACGAGCGGCGTCGCGCCGCGATAAAGCCCGCGCTGCTCCCTAAGGTAGGGTTCAAGGTCGGCGGGATCCTCGATGAAGCCGCGCGGCCCCACGATCCGCTTCAGTCGGACGATGATGTCAGTGGTCGATCCGTCCAATGCTGTTCTCCTCGCCCCTCAAATTAGCATCCTGCGCGTCGGGGCAAGCCGAAAAAAATGCCAGCTCAGTCATGCCGCGGCAGGCGATCGGCGGCGGCGCGGCGCAGTCGGTCGTTGATCGCGCGGCCGAGGCCCCGCTCCGGCACCGGCATCACCGCGATGGCGCAGAGGTCGGGCCGGTCGAGCGCGCGTAGGTATGAGAAGAGATGCGCCGCCGCTTCGGCGAGATCGCCCGCGGGCGAGAGGTTCAGGATCGCCGCCGCGCCCGCCGGCACCTCGGCGCCGAAGGCGAGCAGTGCTTCCTTCGCCGCGACGGTCGTGGCATGAAGCCGCACCGGCAAAGCGGGGGCGTAATGGCTTCGGAGCATGCCGGGCCCGCGCGGCGCGACGTCCGGCTCGGGCGCGGCGATGGGGCCGAGCATCGCTTCCAACTGCTCCGCCGGGACGCCGCCGGGACGAAGGAGACGCGGCCGCGCGCCGGTCAGGTCGAGCACCGTCGATTCGATGCCGATGGGGCAGGGTCCGCCATCCAGCACGGCGGCGATGCGCCCGTCGAGATCCGCCACGACATGGGCGGCGTCGGTGGGGCTCAAGCGGCCGGAGCGGTTGGCGCTCGGCGCCGCGATCGGTACCGCCGCCGTATGCAGGAGCGCCCGTGCCACGGGATGCGCCGGGACGCGCAGCGCAAGGCTGTCGAGTCCGGCGCTCGCCAGCAGCGAAACCGGGCAATCCGGCCGTCGCGGCAGCACCAGCGTCAGCGGCCCCGGCCAGAAGGTTCGGGCGAGCCGCTTGGCGCGATCGTCGAAGGTGACGAGCGCCGCCGACGCCTCGGCATCGGCAAGATGGATGATGAGCGGATTGAAGCGCGGCCGGCCCTTGGCAGCGAAGATCGCGGCGACCGCCTGGTCGCTGGTCGCGTCGCCGCCGAGGCCATAAACCGTCTCGGTCGGGAACGCCACCAGCTTCCCGTCGCGCAGCATGGACGCCGCGCGGGTAATGTCACGAGGGCCGAGCCGCTCCGTCATCACGCCTCACCGCCGGCCCCAGGCGATGAAATTGGGATTGCGGAAGGCGGGTTTGCGATAGGCGAGTGGCACGCCGTCGAGGGTGGTGACGCTGCCGCCCGCGGCTTCGAGCACGGCCTGACCCGCCGCGGTGTCCCATTCCATGGTGGTGCCGAAGCGCGGATAGATATCGGCCCTGCCTTCGGCGAGGTGGCAGAATTTGATCGCGCTGCCGGCGACGGCGCGGCTGGCGCCGGGAAAGTCGCTTGCAAATTCCGCAATGCGGCGGGAATTGATATGTGAGCGGCTGTGCAGGATGACGGCGCCGGTCGCCGGCAAGGGCCGCGCGGCGATGGGTTCAAAGCTGCCGTCCGGCCGCCGCCGCCGCGCCGTGCCGGGTCCGGCCGCGACATAGAGCAGATCGAGCGCCGGCGCATAGACCACGCCGAGGACCGGCGCCGTGCCCTCGATAAGGCCGATATTGACGGTGAACTCGTCGTTGCGGGCGACGAATTCCTTGGTGCCGTCAAGCGGATCGACGAGCCAGAAGCGGGCGGGAATCATCCCCGGCGCGCCGGCCGCCGCGACCCGTTCCTCGGCGATGGCGGCGATCTCCGGCGCTTCGCGCTCAAGCCGTTCGAGGATGACGGCCTCGGCACGCGTATCGGCCAGCGTCACCGGCGATTTGTCCTCCTTGTGACGGACGACGAAATCCTCGGCATAGATTTCAAGGATCGGCGGTCCCGCGGCCAGCGCCGCCCTCACCGCGAGGTCGAGCAGTTCCTCCCGCTCAGCCGGCATGGTCACGCCGTGCCGTCGCGATGAGTTGCGTCAGACTGTCAAGATCGACCGTGCCGGGGATCAGCTTGCCGTCGAGAACGAAGGCCGGCGTACCCTGGACGCCGATCGCATCGGCGAGGCCGTAATCCTTGTTGATCACTGCCGCGATGGCTGGGCTTGTCATCGCCGTTTCGGCCTTTGCGACATCGATCCCGACCGAGGCCGCGACGTGGCGCACCACGGCATCGGTGATGGTGCCCTTGGTGTCCATCATCGCCCGGTGGAAGGCGAGGTATTTTCCCTGCGGCCGCGCCGCCAGCGCCATCTTCGCGGCATAGATCGAGGCCGGACCGAGGATCGGAAACTCCTTATAGATGATGCGCAAATGGTGATTCGTCTCGATCAGGTGTTCCAGCGACGGCTGCATCTCCTTGCAATAGGGGCAGCGGTAATCGAAGAACTCGATCAGGGTGACGTCGCCCCTGGGGTTGCCGCCGATCTCGGAATCGGGATCGTCATAGAGCGCCGCGTGATCGCGCTGGATCGCGCTTTCGGCCGCATGCGCCGTGTCGGCTTTGGCCTTCGCCCGTGCCGCGTTGAGCGCGTCCATCAGGACTTCCGGATGCTGGACGAGATAGGTGCGGATGATGTGCTCAACAGCCTTCTTCTGGGCCGGGCTGAAAGTGTCGTCGCCGGCACGCGCGGTAACGGCGGTGCCGGCAAGGATCATGGCAAGGGCGAGGGCGAATAAGCGCATCACGAGGAGAGCTCCCGGGCTAATGATCGTTGTTCTGGTCACGTTTTGCCTCGGCCGCGATGTCGAGCGCGCGCTGGCGCAAGAGGCCGGCCGGCAATATCTTCTCCGCGTGCATCGCCTGAAGCCGCGCCGTCTTGTTGTCGCCGGTGGCGATGCTCTCCTGCGCCAGCGCCAGCGTCGCGAGGCCGATCTTGTGCTCGCGGCCATAGGCGATGGCGAGCAGCCGCCAGGCTTCGGGATTGTCGACCTCGAACTGGGTCACCCGTTCGAGATTGTCGCGTGCCGCCGTCACCAGCGCCGCATTGCCGGTCTCAATCTGCACCTGAGCCAGCTCGATGCGCAGGAGGTTGGCATTCGGATCCAGTTTCACCGCTTCCTCGTAAGGGGCGACGGCGGCGGCGACATGGCCGTTCTCGAACAGCATCTGGCCCTTCAATTCGCGGAAATAGGGATCCTTCGGATAGTCGCGGATGAGGCCGTCGACCGCCGGCACCGATTTTGTCAGGTCGGGTTCGCGATACCAGGCAATGGCGCGGGCATAGCGTGCGGGCAACGAATGGTCGGTCAAAGGATATTCGCTCAAGGTCTTGTCCGGGTCCTGGAGGAAGCCGCGCAGCTTCGCCTTCATCCGCTTCAGCATTCGGGTCCAGGCCGGTGGATCGCGATTGTTGGAATAGGGCGAGTGCGCGACATGATAGCGGACATATTGGATGCGCTCGGACGTGAGCGGATGGGTCATGAGATAGGGGATTTCCTGCTGTCCCGTCAGGAATTCCTCCTGCTGCAGGATTTCGAAGAATTGCAGGAGCCCGCGTGTCGACTGGTGGGTCTTGTCGAGGAAGTACATCGCCGCCTGATCGGCGCGAGCTTCCTGCTCGACCGAATATTTGCGCCAGGCACGCTCCGGTACCGAGGCAGCGCCGGCGATCGTGGCGGCGCCAATGCCGCCCGACAACACCGCAAGCCCGATGCTGGCGACCATCGCGGCGAGCCCTTCATACATCGCCCTGCGCATGCCGACCAGCGAGCGCGCGAGATGGGCGCCGGCGATGTGCCCCGTCTCGTGCGCCATAATGCCGACAAGCTGATTTGGCGTCTTGGCGCGCAGGATGGTGCCGACGTAGATGAAGATGTTCTGGCCGCCGGCGACGAAGGAATTGAGCCGCATGTCGTTGATGAGGTAGATGTGCAAGGCATCGGGCGCGAGCCCGGCCGCCTTCCACACCGGCATCTCGAAGGTCTTCAGATCCTTCTCGATCTCGGCATCGCGCAACAGCGCGATACTCTGGGCATGTGCTTGCTCGGCGAACAGCAACAACGCCGCCACGACCACCACCAGAATTCGGCGCATCAAAAACAATTCCGGAGACCTTCTCGCGGTCGATTCGCGATGACGCATATCACAAAATCGCCGGCGATGGGGAGCGGCCGCATTCGGCCGCCCCGGACCCTCAACGGCGCCGCCACCAACCGCGACGAGACGCGGCTCCCGGTTCCGGCTCTGGTTCTAGTTCCGGCGTCGGTTTGGGCGTCGGCATGACTTCCGGTTGAGGCGCGGGTGCGATCTTCGCCGGGCTCTGACTTTCCCTCTGGCTTTCCGACGGCTCCGGCGGAGGCTGAGGTTCGGGCTCGGCGTCCGGTTCGGGCACCGGTGCTCGGGCTTCCGCATCGGCGATAATTGGCTCGCCTTCCGCCTCGACCTTAGGCGACAACGGTTCGCTCGCGGCGTGATCGGCCACGTCCTCGAAGCCCATCTCGACCTCGTCATCGTCCGGCGATGCCGCGGTCGCTTCACCCGGATACTCGCGCCGCCGCCGCCGCCCGCCGCGGCGGCCGCGCCGCCGCCGCTTGGAGGCGCCAGCGGCCTCTTCGTCGCTGGTTGGCGGCGCGACCGTCTCGCTTGCTTCCGCCGCCGCCTCGCCGATAGCGGCTTCGGCCGGCGCTTTCTTTTCCGCGGCCGATACCGTCCCGGCTTTCCGAGGCCGGGGGGACGTGGTGTTGCGACG
>JBOHLV010000045.1:0-11920 GCA_050729815.1 Allostellaceae bacterium | reverse complement strand
CAGCTGAGGCCGCCGCCATTGGTATTGAGCGGGTGCGCCCCGCCGGGCGCGATATTGCCGGCGGCGACAAACGGCCCGCCCTCGCCCTTCTTGCAGAAGCCGAAATCCTCGAGGAACAGGATGGTGTTGATGGTGAAGGCGTCATAGACCTCGATGACATCGACATCCTTCACCGTGATGCCGGCCATCTCGTAAGCGCGGGGCGCCGCCTGCGCCACCGCCGTCACGGTGAGGTCGGGCATTTGCGAAATGTCGTTATGGGTCGTCGCCGAGCCGATGCCGAGCAGATAGACCGGCTTATTCGGGAAGTCCTTCGCCCGGTCGGCGCGCACCACCACCATCGCGGCGCCGCCATCGGTGACGAGGCAGCAATCGCGCACGCCGAAGGGATCGACGATCCGCCGCGATTTCAAACATTCCTCGATGGTCAGCTTCTCCCGCATGAAGGCGCGCGGGTTCTTCTCAGCCCATTGCCGCGCCGAGACCGCTACCTGTGCCAGATGCTCCTTCGTCGTGCCGTATTGGTTCATGTGGCGCGCCGCCGCGAGGGCATAGGAATTGATCGGCTGGCGCGGGCGATAGGGCGCATCGAACGACCGGCCGAAGCCCGGCCCGCCGCGCCGTCCGCCGGTGCGGGCGTTGGAGCCATAGGCGATGAGCGCGACATCGCACAGGCCCAAGGTCAGCGCCGCCGCCGCGTTCTGAAGCGCGTTGTTGAAGGAGGAGCCGCCGACATTGGTCGAATCGATGACCTTGATGTTCCGGAGGCCGAAATATTCGGGGTACATGATGCCGCCCAGCGGATCGGCGAAGTTGGAGCCGAACATGCCATCGACCTGATTCTTGTCGATGCCGGCATCGGCGAGGGCATTATGCACCGCCTCGCCCATGATTTCGAGATGGGAGCGGCCGGGAAGCTCGCCGAACGGCGTCAAGCCGACGCCGACCACCGCGACCGAACCGCGCAACGGATGTGCCATTTCTATCGCCTCCCCGCCGGCCGGAACAGGACCAAGGGCTCTTTGCCGAGATCGCCGATATAGGCCTCGACCGGCATCCCGATCTTGACCTCCGGCCCGGAATGTCGGTAACGCGCGACATCATGCGCGGCCCCTCGTCAAGGTCGATGAGCGCGATGTTGTAATCGGGCCCGTCCTCGGGTTTGAGCCGCACGACCGAGGTGGAATAGACCGTCCCCTTTCCGGTGGCGTCGATCCAGCCCCAATCGGCCGAGCCGCAATGTTGGCACAGCGCCCGCGGATAGAAGAAATTCTTGCCGCATTCATTGCAATGCTGAATGCGGAACTTGCCCGCCTTCAAATTCTCGGCATAAACCGCATCGGGTCCCGGCCCTTCAAAGCTGGCCGCGCGTGTCGTTGCCATCCCTCGCCTCTCTTGTCATTGGCGGCCGGACGATAAAAGCCGCGCCCGGCCGGCGCAACCCGTTATTCGACATATCTATAGAACGGGATCACTCGCCCCGCATGGCGATGAAGTCGCGGATGAGGTTGCCCAACTGGCCGGCCGGCTCGAGGCCGAGATGCAGCATGGCGGAGATGTGGTTGTGGCCCCAAAGCCGCTGGAACCAGGGAAGCCGGTTGTCGCGCTGATAAAGCGCATTCACCAACTTCATCGCCTGTTCCTCGAACATCGGCGGATCGTTCTCGGCGACCGTGACCAGAAGCGGCAGCGGTGCCGAGGCGATGAGGCCGGGCAGCGCCGACATCGCCGGATATTTCGACATGTCGTCGCCGAAATATTCCTTGCGGTTGGGCTCATAGATGCCGGAGACGAGAAACCCGGCGGCGAGGCCGTGGCCGCCGGCGGGATGGAACTCTTTGTGCGCGATATATTGCGCGACATGGGACGCGCCGGCCGACTGGCCCATCAGACGGACGCGCTTGGCATTGATGCCGTTGGCGGCGGCGTTCGCCTGAATCCATTCTATGACCTTCGCCACATCCTCGTTGCCGGAGGGCCATTTGTGCTGCGGCGCGAGGCGATGGGTCATGTTGACGCCGGCCATGCCGTTGCGGACCGCCCACAGCATGACATTGTCGTAATAGGGAAAGCCGGGGCTCTTCTTGTCGCCGCCGACGAAGCCGCCGCCATGGATATAGACGAGAACCGGAAGATTCGCGCCGCCCGAGGCCGGCAGGAAGAGGTCGAGCCGGTTGCGCGCATCGGGGCCGTATTTGATGTCGCGGGTCAGCTTGACGCCCGGATAAGGCTCGCCAGGATGATAGGGTGCATAGAGCTTCATCGCGGCGCCCAGATTTTCGGGCGTGATCTCGCGGCCGATGGCGCGGATCTTCTGCCGCATCTCGGCGATGTTCAGGGTCGGCGTACCGGCGGCGTCTGGCATGGCGTTGCTCCCTCGTGAGGCGTTCGTTAGACCCGGTCGAATTCGTCGCTGACGGTGGGGAAGATGCGCATATAGGCCTCGGCATATTTGATCTGGCTCTTGCCGGAATTGCGCGAGGCCTGGATGCCGCGATTGAGCGCGACGCGGGTATAGTAGTCCCAAAGATATTCCTGGGCGTTCATGGTCTCGAACGCCTTGCGTTTCTTCTCGAATACCGGAGTGATGTCGAGGAGGAGTTGCGGCTTCCAATTGCACTGTTCGGTCTGGTGCGGCTCGAACAGGAAGACGGGCGGCGCGCCGATCACCGGCAACGTTCCGGGCTTGTGGCCCCAGGCCTGGGCGATGATGCGCGCTTCCTGGGCCGCGCTGGCGGCCAGGGGATGGTCGTAATTATAGGGGTCTTCGACGGAATGGGTCAGGACGAATTCCGGCCGGATTTCGCGATAGATATCGGCGAGGCGGAAGAGGTCTTCCTCGGTGACGCGCATCGGATAATCGCGCAGGTCGAACGACACGATCTCGCCGCCCAGGATCTCGGCCGCCGCCTGCGCTTCCTCGCGCCGCGCCCGCGCCACCTGCTCGATCGTCATGCCCTTTTGGCGCCACATCTTGGCGCTCTCGCCGCGCTCGCCGAAGGAAAGGCACACGATCACCATCTTGTAGCCGCGCTCGGCATAAAGCGCGACGGCGCCGCCGGCGCGCCACACGAAATCCGCCGCATGCGCGCTCACGACGAGGCCCGCTTTCTGTTTCTCCGCCATGGCACCCTTCCTCAATCCCGGAAAGCCGGGACTTTAGGCCAAGCCCAAGGCCAGGCGCAAATGCCTTTGCGGGGGTGGCGCCATCGCGTCCGCGCAAACCCCCAAATCGCCTGGGGTTGAATGCGCGCGGGGCGCATGCTAGCTAGGATTCGAACCCCAATCGCGAGCCAAACGGAACCAGCGTGCCATGACGTATATCGTCAACGAAGTCTGCATCAAATGCAAATACATGGATTGTGTCGAGGTCTGTCCGGTCGATTGCTTCTATGAAGGCGAGAACATGCTCGTCATCCATCCGGACGAGTGCATCGATTGCGGCGTCTGCGAGCCGGAATGCCCGGTCGAGGCGATCAAGCCCGATAGCGAACCCGACGCCGAGAAATGGGTCGAAACCAACCGCGAATACGCCGCGATCTGGCCCAACATCACCCGCAAGGGACCGCCGCCGGCCGATGCCGACGACTGGAAGGATGTTCCCGATAAGTTCGCGAAATACTTCGATCCGAATCCACCAAAGCGTTAATTTTCAAGGGCTTGATGGGGAGCTCTGCGCCTCCTGCATGGCCGGGCCGCTGGAATTCCGCGGTCATCTGTGATATATAAGGACCGTCGCGCGGGATTGCCCCGCGTCTCCCGGTGAAAGGCGTCCGGGCACATCGAACCAGACCAGCAACATTCCCCTTTTAGGTGCGCGGGTCGGGACGGTGACGCTCGTTCTTTGGACACCGGAGAGCAAGAGAGGTCATATGCCGGAAAAGCGTGATTTTTCGAAGGGCGATCTCGTGGTCTATCCGACCCACGGCGTCGGCAAGATCGTCGGCGTCGAGACCCAGGAGATCGCGGGTCATCGTTTAAGCCTGTTTGTCGTGCATTTCGACAAGGACCGGATGACGCTGCGGGTGCCATTGGGGAAGGCCAAGCTGTCCGGGCTGCGCCGGCTCTCCACCCGCAAGGAGATGGACGCGGCGCTGGCGCGCCTCAAGGGCCGTACCCGCGTCAAGCGTACCATGTGGAGCCGCCGCGCCCAGGAATATGAGGCCAAGATCAATTCCGGCGACCCCGCCTCGATTGCCGAGGTGGTGCGCGATCTCTATCGCAATTCCGGTCAGCCGGAGCAATCCTATAGCGAACGCCAGATCTACCAGTCGGCGATGGACCGGCTCACGCGCGAATTTGCCGCGGTCGAGAAGATCGACGAACCGACCGCAACCCGGCGCCTCGAAGAGATGCTGAGCGTCGCTTGAGGCGGCTCTCGCCCGGATAGGGGTATCCCGCCAGGGCTGAAGGAATTCACCCGGTGCCGGAAGCTAATACCGCATCCCGACGAGCGTGACTCATCGGGATGCGGTATCGCGAGCAAATGCGAGCGCGCGCCCTATGGCGCGGTCCTCGGACTTGATCCGGGGACAAGCGCGCGGACGCGAGCGCCGGCGATTGAGGTCCCGCTGGGCCGAACCGTTGGTTCGGATCAGCGGGATTTGGTATTAGGCCCGCGCCATCATTTGGGATAGCGGATTTCGACCACCTCGATGGTCTCAAGGCCGGCGGGGGTGCGCAACTCGACGGCATCGCCCTCCCGCGCCTTCAAGAGCGCGCGCGCGATCGGCGAAATCCAGCTCACCCGACCCTGATCGGCGTCGGCCTCGTCGATGCCGACGATGGTGACGATGCGTTCGTGGCCGCCGCCATCCTCATAGGTGACGGTGGCGCCGAAGAACACCTGGTCCTTGTTCTTTTGCGCGGCCGGATCGACCAATGTCGCGGCCTCGAGCCGCTTGGTCAGATGGCGGATGCGATGGTCGATCTCGCGCAGGCGCTTCTTGCCATAGATATAATCGCCATTCTCCGACCGGTCGCCATTGCCGGCGGCCCAGGCGACGGTCTCGACCACCTTGGGCCGTTCCGCGCGCAAGAGCTGGCGCAACTCGGCCTGCAGGGCATCGAAGCCACCCTGGGTGATGTAGTTCTTGCCGCCCGGCACCGGCGCCGCCGGCGCGTCGGTGGCGGCAAGGGTGGCGTCGTCCTCGCTCTCGCGGGTGAAGGCCTTGCTCATAGGGCCAGAATCGGCGCGGCGCGGGGGCGAAGTCAACCTTCGCTTCGGCGTGATACCGATTGTCGCGATCCTGTCCCTGTAATAGGCTCGAAGTGACACGAAATTCGCCCGAAAAGAGACAGAATGTCCGGCTCGGGAGGCGTCGGAGGCACGACATGACACATCCTTGGGAGAGATCCTATCCGCCCGGCATAAGCTGGGGCGATCCGCTGCCGCCGCCGCGGGCCGTCGAGGAATTGCTGATCGCGGCGGCGCGGGGCTATCCCGAGGTCGCGGCGCTCGACTTCTATGACCGAATCCTCTCCTATCGCGAGCTCCTGGATCTGGCGCGGCGGGCGGCCAAGGGGTTCGCGGCGCTGGGCGTCGGCCCCGGCGTTCAGGTCGCGCTTCATCTGCCGAATTCACCCCATTTTACGATCTGCTTCTTCGGCGTCCTCATGGCGGGCGGCCGGGTGGTGCCGTTCAGCCCGTTGGCGGCGCCGCGGGAACTCGCCTATCTCCTCAAGGATTCGGCCGCCCAGGTGATCGTGACGCTCGATCTGCCGACGCTCTACCCCCAGATCGCGCCCTTGAAGGGCAAGGAGAAACTCGCCGCGATTGTCGTTGGCTCGCTTGCCGATTTCCTCCCCGAGCCGGCCGTGCGCGCGATGGTCGGCGCGCCGGCGGCACGCCTTCCCGGTCCCGGCCGCGAGCTCGATTTCAAGGCGCTTATAGATAATGATGGTCATTTTGCGCCGCCGGCGCGCGGCCCTCTTGCCGACGAAATCGCCTGCCTCGTCTATACTGGCGGCACCACGGGCGAGCCGAAGGGCGCGATGCTGACCCATGCCAATCTCTCGGCGGTGGTCGATATCCGCAACCGCTGGCTGGGCGATGTCGCGCGGATGGGCGATGAAAAGACGCTGATGGTGCTGCCGCTGTTCCATATCTTCGGTCTCAGCATCGTCCAGCTCGTCGCGATCGATAAGGCCACGACCCTGGTGCTGCATCTGAGGTTCGATGCCGAGCGCGCGCTCGTCGACATTGCGCGCAAGAAAATCACGGTATTTCCGGGGGTTCCGACCATGTTCGCGGCACTGGTCAACCATCCGCGCATCAAGGAATTCGATCTCTCCTCGCTGCGCCAATGCGGCTCCGGCGGGGCGCCCTTGCCGGTCGAAATCCTCACCCGGTTCGAGGCGCTGACGGGCATCGCCCCGGCCGAAGGCTATGGCCTCACGGAGACGGCGCCGGTTGCGACCTTCCAGCGGCTCGACGAGCCGCCGCATCCGGGCTCGGTCGGGCTGCCGGCGCCGCTGACGCGGGTTGAGATCGTTGATCTCGAAACCGGCCTCACCCCCTTGCCGTTGGGCGAGCGCGGCGAGATCTGCATCACCGGCCCGACCGTGATGACGGGCTATTGGAACAAGCCCGAAGTGACGGCGCAGGCGTTTCGCGGCGGCTCCTTCCATACCGGCGATATCGGCCGGATGGACCCGGATGGCTATATCTTCATCCTCGACCGCAAGAAGGACCTCATCATCTCGGGCGGGTTCAACGTCTTCCCGCGCAATGTCGAGGAGGCGATCTACGAGCATTCTGCGGTCGGCGAAGTCACCGTGATCGGCGTGCCCGACGCCTATCGCGGCCAGTCGGCGAAGGCGTTCATCACCCTGAAGCCCGGCGCTCCGCGGTTTACGCTCGACGAACTCAAGGCGTTCCTCGCCGAGCGGCTCGCCAAATACGAGATGCCGGCGGCGATCGAGTTCCGCGACAGCCTGCCCAAAACCGCGGTCGGCAAATTGTCGAAAAAGGAGCTGGTCGCCGAGGAATTGGCGAAACAGCGAGAGCGCTAACGCAATGCTGGCGCTTTTCCGGTGCTGATTGCCTTGTCGAGCACGGCGAGCGCGGCGGCGACGCTCTTGTGCTCCGTGCTGCCCGCCGGCAGTTCGGCGAGGAGCCGCTGCCAATAGCCATGTGCCTTCCGGGCGTGGCGTTGTTGCACGGCGCCGAGCCCGAGATACCATAGCGCGTATTGATTCTTGGGATCGAGGGTGAGCGCCGCCGCGAAGGCTTGTTGTGCCGCCGTTAGCACGAAGCCGCCATCCGCCATCACCTGCACCTCGCCATAGGCGACGGCGATGTCGGGCCGGCTTTTGGTCAAGAGCCAGGCATGGTGCAGGGCCGCGGCGCTTTTGAGCCAATGCCGTTGCACCGCCTCGGTGCGGCCGAGCAGGATCCAGCCCTTCACATCCTTGGGGTTGGCTTTGAGCTTCGCTTCGAGGTTCGCCACCGCGGCCTTGAGGCTCTCCGGCATCGCGGGTGCCGCGGCCATCGTTCGCTCCAACGGCCGCGTGGCATAAGGCAGGTCGGGAACACCGGGCCTGCCCTTCCAAAGATATAATCCGCCAGTGACGGCGATGACGGCCACCGCCAGCGCGGCCGCCAGCACCGGCCGCGGCCGCGCCCCGCTCGCCGGCGCCGGGATGTCGGCGGCCAGGAGGCGGCGCTCGATCTCGTGCCGGGCGGCCCCGATCTGGCTCTCATCGATCACGCCGCGATCGCGGTCGCGCTCCAATTCCGTCAACTGGTCGCGATAGACGGCGCGGGCGAAGCTCTCGCGCGGGGCGCCGCGTCCCGCCTGGCCCCGCGCCAGCGGCACGAACACGAAGATCAACACCACCAGTGTCATCGCGGTCATCGCGATCAGCAGAAAAGCGAGGCCCATCTCAGCCCGTTTCGCGCATCAATGCCTCGACCCGGTCCCGTTCCTCCGCCGAAAGCGGCGCCTCGCGCGCCGCCGCCTCGCCCCTGCGGCGGCGGATGTAAAGGAAGGCGCTGGCCGCGCCGATCACCAGCAGCACCGCCGGCCCGAACCACAGGACATAGGTCGCCGGCTCGACCCGCGGATCCAGCAGCACGAACTGGCCATAACGATCGACGATATATTGGATCGCCTGCCGGTCGGTGTCGCCGGCGAGGAGCCGTTGACGCAACAGCACCCGAAGATCATGGGCGAGTGGCGCGCTCGATTCGGCGATGGTCTCGTCCTGGCAGACGACGCAGCGCAGTTCCTGTGCGATCGCCTCCGCTCGGGCCTCGAGGGCCGGATTCTTCAGCATCTCGCTCGGCTCGACGGCGAAGGCAGGCGTCCAGTTGAAGGCAAGCACGACGGCCGCCAACAGTGCAAACCTGCGCCTCATGACTGCGCTTTCAACTGCCGGATCAGCGGCAGAATCTGGCGCGCGATCGCGTCCGCCGTCAGCGGCCCGACATAACGCAGGCGGATGATGCCGTGCTTGTCGATGACATAGGTCTCCGGCACGCCATAGACGCCGAAATTGATTGCCGTCCGGCCGCTCTCATCGAGCCCGATGGCCGAATAGGGATTGCCGTATTCATTGAGGAAGCCGACCGCATCGGACGGGCTGTCCTTATAGGCGATGCCGACCATCGGCACGTTCGCGGTCGGACCGAGACCCATCAGCACCGGCGCCTCGACCCGGCAGGGGATGCACCACGAGGCGAAGAAATTCACCACCGCGACATGGCCGATGAGGTCGTTGGTATCGACGCCCAGTTTCACCGGCGTGCCGGCATAGCTGGGCGGTGAAGACGGGCCCTGCAGATTGAATTGCGGCACCGGCTTGCCGATCATGGCGGACGGCAGAAGGGTCGGGTCATAGCCTGGCTGCAGGGCCACGAAGAAATAGACGACGAGGCCGATGAACAGCACGAGTGGCACGATGAAGAGGAGGCGGCGCATCGCTACTCGCCCGGTTCGACCGCCGCCTGCGCCGGCAGCCGTCGCCGCGCCACGCCGATGCGAAAGCGCCGGTCGGACAGGCTCAACAGTCCGCCAAAGGCCATGAAGACACAACCGATCCAGATCCACGGCACCAGCGGTTTCCAGAACGCGCGCAGGGTGGCACCGCCCTTGCCGTCCTCATGCCCCAAGGCGAGATAGAGATCGGCGAGGAACGTGGTGCGGATCGCGGTCTCGGCGCGGCTCGCATGTTCGATGGGATAGGTGCGGGTTTCCGGCTGCATCAGGGCAAGCGGGCGGCCGTCGGCGCTGACCTCGATATCGGCGCGCACCGCCTTGTAGCTCGGCGTGGTGACATGATCGAGCCGGTCGAGATGGAGGGTATAGCCGCCGATCCTGACATTGTCGCCGGGGTTGATGACGGTGATGCGCTGTGTCTGCCAGGCCGAGGCGGAAATCCCGGCGACCGTCACGGCGAGGCCGATATGGGCCAAGGTCATGCCGTGGCTCGACCGCGGCAGATGGATCGCGCGGCGCCAGCTATCGCCGAACGATCCTCGGAACAGCCGGGTCCGCTCGGCCCATTCGGTGAGCGCACCGCAGACGAGCCATGCCGCCAGCATGAGCCCGCCGATTGCGAGCAGCGGCCCGCCATCGGTGACATAGAGCGCGATCGCGCCGGCGAGCAGGGTGACACCGAAGGCGATCCAGAGCCGTTGTAGCGCGCCGCCAAGATCGCCGCGCTTCCAGGCCAGCAGCGGCCCCACCGCGACGGCGAGCAAGAGCGGCACCATCAAGGGTACGAAGGTGCGGTCGAAGAAGGGATAGCCCACCGACAGCTTCGGCCCGCCGATGGCATCGAGAAACAACGGATAGAGTGTGCCGAGGAACACGGTCGCGGCACCGGTCGCGAGCAGCACATTGTTCAAAACGAGCGCGCCCTCGCGCGAGATGGGCGCGAACAGGCCCCCACCCTCGAGCGCCGGCGCGCGCGCGGCATAAAGCACGAGCGAGCCGCCGATCGCGATGCCGATCAGGATCAGGATGAAGACGCCGCGCCTCGGATCCAACGCGAAGGAATGGACCGAGGTGAGGACCCCCGAGCGCACCAGGAAGGTGCCGACGAGCGACAGCGAGAATGCCAGGATCGCGAGCAGCACCGTCCAGGTCTTGAGCGCATCGCGCTTCTCCGCCACGATCGCCGAATGGAGGAGCGCGGTTGCGATCAGCCACGGCATGAACGAGGCGTTCTCCACCGGGTCCCAGAACCACCAACCGCCCCAGCCCAGGGTGTAATAGGCCCAATAGCTTCCCATCGAGATCCCGACGGTGAGCGCGCACCAGGCGGCGAGCGTCCAGGGCCGGACCCAGCGTGCCCAGGCGGCATCGACCTTGCCCTCGATGAGGGCGGCGATCGCGAAGGAGAACGGCACCGACAGCCCGACATAGCCCAGATAGAGCATCGGCGGGTGGAAGGCCAGGCCGGGATCCTGCAACAGCGGGTTCAACCCCTCGCCATGAAGCGGCGCGGGGACAATCCGCTGAAACGGGTCGGAAGTCAGGAGGATGAAGAAAAAGAAGCCGAGCGCGACCATGCCCTGGACCGCGAGCACGCGCGCCTTCAAGGTTGGCGGCAGATTCTCGCCGAACCAGGCCACCGCGGCGCCGAACAAAGTGAGGATCAGCACCCACAGCAGCATCGAACCTTCGTGATTGCCCCAGACCCCGGTGAGACGATAGAGCAGCGGCATGGTGCGGGCGCTGTTCTCGACCACGGTCAGGACCGAGAAATCCGAGGTGACATAGGCATTGACGAGGGTGGCGAAGGCGAGCGCCACCAGCACGAATTGGGCAATGGCGGTGGTATCGGCTAGCTGCATCAGGCCGGCATGACGCCGCGCCGCACCCCAGAGCGGCACGGTCGCCTGAACCAGCGCCAGCGCCAGCGCCATGATCACCGCGAAATGGCCGAGTTCGATGATCATTTCGTTAGCGTCTGCGCGGTTTCCTGCCAGCGGCCGGCGCGCTTCAGCGCGTTCACCACATTGGCCGGCATGTAGCGGGCATCGTGCTTGGCCAGCACGGTCGAGGCGAGGATCGTGCCGTCGCGCTCGCGCTGGCCCTCGACCACCACGCCCTGGCCCGGCCGAAACAGGTCGGGAAGCGCGCCGGTGTAGATCACCTTGACCTCATGGACCTTGTCGGTGACTTCGAAAGTCACCGTCTTGCCGTCGGCGTCGTGGCGCAGGCTGCCCATGGCGACGAGGCCGCCGACCCGCAAGGTCTGGTCATAGGCCACATGCTTCGTCAGGAGATCGGTCGGGCTGTAGAAGAACACGAGATTGTTGCTGAGCACGCTCAAGGTGATCGCCGCGGCGCCGCCCAAAAGCGCCATGCCCGCGACCACGACGATGAGACGGCGGCGCTTTCGGGTCATGGCAGATCCTCGCGCTCGAGCCGCTCCAACTCGCGCTGGCGGCGGCGATAGGTCGAGACGCTGGTGATCGCGAGCGCGCCCATGATCAGCGTCGCGATCCCGAAGGCCGGCCAGACATAAACGGCAAAGCCGCCCATGGCCAGATAATGCGCGATGTTCGCCATGTCGGATGCGGGCTCACGCGGCGAGCCGCCGGATGCGGATTTTGGCGGCGATCAGCCGGCTGCGCATCCGTACCAGCAACAAGGTGGCAAAAAACAAGGTGAAGCCGACCATCATGATGAGCAGCGGCCACAGCATCGAGGGCGCGATCGACGGCCCGCCAAGCCGGAACAGGCTCGATCGTTGATGCAGCGTAGCCCACCAATCGACCGAGAATTTAATGATTGGCAGGTCGATCGCGCCGACGAGGGCGAGGACGGCGCCGGCCCTGGCACCGCGGCTCGGATCGTCGAACGCATGGATCAAGGCGATATAGCCAAGATAAAGGAAGAACAGCACCAGCACCGAGGTCAGCCGTGCATCCCACACCCACCAGGTGCCCCACATCGGCTCGCCC